>JAGRNE010000280.1 GCA_020440915.1 Leptospiraceae bacterium
TGGATCCGACACAGCGGCTGGTATCCGGATTATACCATTCGCCTTTTTCAAAAGGAACAGGGGCGTTTCGTAGGAAGGACCTTCCACGAAACAGTGCGGGTGCAGGGCAGTTATGCTACTCTTCGAAATCCAATTTTGCACTTCAGCTACAGAGATATTCGGCAGCATCTGGACATTATCAACCGCTACAGCGATCTCTTCGCGGCGGAGCGTATTGCAGCAGGAAAAAAAAACGGCATCTTCTTCAGTCTCGGAAAGGCTCTTGTAAAATTTCTTACAATGTATTTCTGGAAGCTTGGTTTTCTGGACGGCCGAGTGGGATTGGTTATCGCAGTGCTGGGCGGTTACTACAATTTTCTCAAATACATCAAGGTCTGGGAGGCAGCCAGAACTGCAAAGAACGGCTCCCTGCATCCTGATTCTAAGGTATCGCATAGCAGAGCCCGGGCGGCGAAATCCCGTCCCACCGGAGGCCGAAAAAAGGAAATGCAAATCTGACATAAACCGCTAGACTGGCCTGGATGGATCTGGCGGCGAAACTGGCTCTTTACGGCGATTCGGGCAAACCCGGGACCAGGCATTCCTCGGACCTTCCACAAAACGCAAGGAAGTCAAACTCAGGCGAAGTCCCGTCGCCGAATGCCGGAGTGGTTGCCGCAGCATTGACCGAGCCCGCCGCCGTTGCCTCCGCCGGGAAATCTCTTAGTTTCGATGCCATTTCGTTGGAGCCCCTGGGAGGAGGACTGTATTTCCGGGAGATTGACTTCCGATACTTGACCCTGGGAGGAGCAAGTCTGAAAGAACTGATGGGACAGCCAATGCAGTATCTGGATGATCTGCTGCCCTCCGCCGTCAGACCCTCGCAGGCGCCAGGAATGGTCCACCGAGACGAAGTGCTTTTCCTGGATACAGAAACCACCGGTTTGAGTCGCGGGCCCGGTAACTTTCCCTTTCTGTACGGGCTGGCATGGTTCAAAGGCAATTCGCTAATCTTCCAGCAGTACTTTC
Organism: Leptospiraceae bacterium; assembly: GCA_020440915.1. Lineage (GTDB taxonomy): Bacteria > Spirochaetota > Leptospiria > Leptospirales > Leptonemataceae > UBA3465. Next base: position 1,009 of record JAGRNE010000280.1, read on the forward strand.
TGGATGGGCCTGGAGCCGAGGAAGTATTTCACACTCGCTTGAGTCAACTACTGGCTGGATTCGGCGCGATCTGTACGTACAACGGAAAGTCCTTTGATATACCTGTGATCCGAAATCGCTTTGTGCTGCTGGGCGAGAGGTTTCGCGCGCCTCCAATTCATCTGGATCTGTACCACTTCTGGAAATCCATGTTCGGCGGCTATGCAAGAAAAAGCAAAAGCGGCCCGGCGTTTGCCTCGGCGCAGTCGCCGGCCGGAGTCATGCGCAATGGGCGGACCTCGGAGGGCAAAGGGAAAGCCAGTTTTCGACAGTTGGATATGGAGCGCGAAGTTCTGGGTTTCGAGCGCCAGAATGACCTTCCCGGTTCTGAAGTACCGCAGGTGTACTTCGACTATAGAAAGTATTCCAGAAAAGAACGAATGGCCAGAGTGCTCCAGCACAACGAACTGGATCTTTTGGGGCTCGCCCTACTCTTCTTGCGTGCAGTGGCCGTTGTAGATGAAAGGCGCAACCAGGAGGATCTGTTTCGGTCCGCTATTGCGCGGATGTTCTGGCGACACGGAAAGGAAGAAGAGGCGGAGCGGATACTGGAGGAGCTAAACAGGTCCGGCAACTACGAGCAATCGCTGCTCTATTCCGATCGCCGGCTGCTGGCGCTCATACTAAAGAAAAAGGGCCAGTACGATTCAGCCTTTCAGATCCACTGTAGACTGTTTGAAAAGTATCATTGCATGCACAGCTGCCTCGAGGTGGCGCGATTTCAGGAGAGAAAGAAAAAGGATTCCGGTGCAGCGCTGAAAACGGTAGAAAGCGGACTGGCTTTCCTCGAATTCCGAGGCGCAGATACACAGAGCAGGGTTTACAGAGATTTGCAAAAAAGGCGACAGCGACTGCTAACCCTGGAGAAGCGAAAGAGCCATGAACACAACACAGCTAATTGATTTCATCCAGAGCGATCCGCAGTTCGAAGGCAGAATACTCTCTGTGCGAAAGATCGATGGTCGACCGGCTGTGTACGCAGACTTTCCCCCATCCATGGATGAAAATCTGGCCCGTGGAATTCAATCGCTGGGCATCGAGCATCTGTACAGCCACCAGGCTCGGGCGATTGAAGCAGCCCTGGAAGGAGAGAACACTGTTGTGGTTACACCCACAGCATCGGGAAAGTCGCTGACTTACATTGTTCCTGTGATCCAGAAAAAGAGAACGAATCCCCTTTCGCGCAGCCTCTTTCTGTTTCCCACCAAAGCCCTGAGTCAGGACCAGATGAACTCTGTACAATCGCTGTCCGATGGACTCCGCGCAGGAATGAAAATCTTCACCTTTGATGGCGATACCCCCGCTACGGTCCGAACACGTGTTCGGGAAGCGGGCGACATTGTTGTGACGAATCCGGATATGCTGCATTCGGGAATCATGCCCCATCACACTTCCTGGATCAAGTTGTTCGAGAACCTGGATTTCATAGTCATCGATGAACTTCATACGTATCGCGGTGTTTTTGGTTCACATCTGGCCAATGTACTGCGGCGGCTATTTCGCATTTGTGCGTTCTACGGTTCCAAGCCGCAGATCCTCTGTACTTCCGCCACCATCGGAAATCCAAAGGAACTAGCCGAGAAGCTTACCGGTCGACCGTTTACGCTAATCCATGAGTCGGGCTCGCCTACGGGGGATAAATACTTCGCATTCTATAATCCGCCTCTGGTTCAGAAGGAACTGGGTGTGCGAGCGTCATCACTGAAGGAGGCGGCCCGGTTGGGAGCTTCCTTGCTGGCAAACGGAGTACGGACTATCTTCTTCTGTCGATCCAGAGTGCGTGTTGAGCTTCTGGCGACCTATTTACGGGAAAGATGCCCGGATTTCAGGGATCGAATCAAGTCGTATCGGGGAGGGTATTTGCCCAACGAGAGAAGACAAATCGAAAAGGATCTTAGAGAAGGGAAATTGCTGGCAGTGGTGAGTACCAATGCGTTGGAACTGGGCATTGACATAGGCAGTCTTGAGGCCAGCGTCAGCCTGGGCTACCCCGGAAGTATTGCTTCCATTTTGCAGCAAAGCGGTCGTGCCGGCCGGAAGCAGCAAACCGCCTTGAGTTTCTTCATTGCTACGAGCGATGGCACTGACCAGTACCTTGTGCAGCATCCCGAGTACCTACTGGATAGAAATCCGGAGACCGCTCAAATCAATCAGGATAACCTGGTCATCCTGGCCGATCATCTGAAGTGCGCAGCCTTCGAATTGCCCTTTAAAGTGGATGAGAGCTTTGGTGATTTTCCAGCCACCCGTGAGGTACTGGATCATCTGGTGCACAATCAAGTCCTGCATGAAAACAATGGCAAATTTCACTGGGAGAGCGATACGTATCCTGCATCCAATGTGAGCCTCAGAAGCGGTCCAAAGGAGAACTTCGTAATCATTGATACCACCGATACCGGCGTCGAAAAGGTCATCGGCGAGGTGGATCATTTCTCTGCACCTTTGCTTATCCATCAGCATGCAATCTATATTCACCAGGGTCAGCAGTACTACGTAGAGGATCTTCTGTGGGACGATCGACAGGCTCGGGTTCGGCGAATCAACGTGGACTATTACACCGATGCGCATGAAAAGGTGGAGGTCTCCATTCTGGACGACAATGAAGAGCGCACCCTGCAGGGAATTTCGGTACGCTCCGGCGAAGTGCTGCTTCGGCGCAAGGCAGTGCTCTTCAAGAAAATCAAACTGGAAACACATGAGAATACGGGCTGGGGTGAGATCCACCTACCGGAACTGGAAATGCATACCCAGGCTGGCTGGATTCTCTTCGAACAGAAGATGCTGGATGATGTTGCTGTACAGGTAACCGGAAGCCTGCCCACCGGCCACGCCGGCGCCATGCTTGCGGCGGTAGCGCATAGCTTTGGAGTCATCACACCCGTATACATTCTCTGCGATCGTTCGGACATTGCATTTCGTTCCGATGTTCGCTCAATAGTGTTCGAGAAGCCGGCCGTCTATTTCTATGATGGCTTTCCGGGGGGAATGGAACTGAGCTATGTGGCCCTGGACAACCTGGAAACCATTGCTTCTGGAGCCCTGGAGATAATCCAGAAATGTCCGTGCGAAGCGGGTTGCCCGTCCTGCACAGGAATTGTGGATACAGAGATTCCGGTGAAACCGGCCACGGTTCTGCTCCTGAATCGCTCCCTCGT
>JAGRNE010000281.1 GCA_020440915.1 Leptospiraceae bacterium
CCAGTTTCTCCAAAAGCGAAACCATCTCATCAAAACAGCCATGAACATCCCCTATTATATCAAAGGGACCGGACAGGTCGGCTTTATCCACCCATAGCCGGGTGCGCTCGATGCTTGCAGAGTCCACAGCCTCGGCTGTGTCGAAGATATATACGAAGCGAAACCCCTCCTTCTTCAAACCACGCAAAGATCGCTGCAATTCCGATTGCTGTTTTCGCACAACCCCATTGGGCATATTTCGATCGGTGCGTAACTGGTTGCGCTCTTCCAGATCCTTTCGCGGAAGATTCAAGACGATGGCCACTGCATGGACATGAAACTGCCGGGCGAGTTGCAAAAGCTTTTTTCGAGAGGGAGCCTGCACATTGGTGGCATCAATGACCGTGGTTTTTCCCCTCGCCAACCTTTTGGCCGCGATAAAGCCAAGGACTTCAAAGGCATCGGCTGTGGCCTCGTTGCTGTTTTCGTCGTCGCTCACCAGGGCCCGGCAATAGTCCGATGAAATCACTTCCGTAGGTTTGAAATGCTTCTTCGCAAACGTGGACTTACCGGACGCGGATGGCCCCACCAGCAAAACAAGGGATGGCTCCGGAAAACTGATGACAGATCTATCCATGTTCCCCCTCGACTTTCTGCGCTGCTTCTGCCTGACGAAAAACTGCTAGCTGCGTGGGGCATCCCAGCCCGGAGTCTTCCGGCCCAATTCCCGAAAACTCTACCGAATAGCCGTACGCGCCGGCCACTCTGCGAGCCCAATCCTGGAATTCAAGACGTGTCCATTCGAAACGATGATCCGGGTGTCGCAGGGTACCCGCTGGAAGGTTTTCGAACAGCTGATTGTATTCGGAATTCGGAGTGCTAACCAGTAGCAGTCCGGGCTTCGCATGACCAAACACGGTTTTCTCCAGGAAAGGCAGTCGATCAGCTTCCATGTGCTCTATAACTTCGATCAGGCAAATCGCGTCGAATCCAGAAAAGCGATCATCCTTGTAGATGCCGGATCCATGAATCAGTTCCACTCGCTGGGTGCCCCGGGATAGATCATCGAGTTTCAAATTCCGTCTGGCATATTCCAGGACAGCGGGAGAAACATCGACACCTACAATACGTTTCAATCCTTTCAGTTTCTGGAGTCGTTTGAGTAGCTTACCCTCGCCGCATCCCAGATCCAGTACGCTGGTGGCATCGCTTTCATTCAGTATGGAGACAATCGTTTCCAATCGCTGTTCATTCAGGGTGAGGGGCTTTTCCAGAGCGTCTTCTTTAGACTGGTTTACCACTTCGACATCCAGAGTGTCAGTACTTTCACCGTTGCCGAGCCGGGAGAACGCCTGATTGGTCAAATGCCTCGCGCTTCGAAGGTAGCGCTTTACGATTTGATCCTGGGCCGGATGCGTGTTGAGCCAGCCCTCACCGTGGCGGAGCAACTTTTCAACTTCTTCATCGGATACATAGTAATGCTTTTCTCTATCCAGAACCGGGATTAATACGTAGAGATGCGACAGAACGTCTTTAAGTTTGGCGACAATCCTTAAATCCAGTTCGTAGTAAGGAGAATCTCCCCATTCCGGGAATTGATCATCCAATACGAACCGCCGGTATTCTAACTGATAGCCCAGGGGATGAAACAGGGCTTCCAGCAATCCAGGACCGCCCCGTGACGGTACCATCGCCAGTTTCAACTCCAGCGGAATCCTTGTCTCGGCCAGTTCTGGCTTCTCCTTACAGTGACCGGACAACGCGCTTCCGAAGACTTTCGAAATGGCACCGGAAAGGAAACTGGAAGCGATGTAAGGTTTATCGTTAACGTATTGCGCCAGAGGACTTTCGCCGCCCGTTTTCCCTCGAACCAGAGAAATGGGATCCAGGTCCAGAAGCAATGCGGCGGTTGTACGTTCGTCTGTAGACTCCGGATAGAAAACGTGGGCATCGCCATAGGAGAGAGCAAATCGTTGCACCCGCCCCGGATGTTTATGGAGCAGGTATCCCAGGTCCGTGGCCTGCGGCATGGTAGTAGTGATGGTTAGTAGCATAATGGCTAAGATACGAAAAAAGGCGGACCCCCGGGCCCGCCTTCGCTAATCAGGTCGGAGCCTAGCCCGGCTATACCAGAGTGGTCACCTCTAGCTCTATGCGGAGGAAAAAGAAAAGTGCGCCGCGACTTTGCATATTCCAAAGGGGGGCACATGCGAAAACTGTGTCAAGCGGTTCTGGAAAAACTCGAAGGACTTCTGAACCCCCATCTCGGTCCCCCCGGCGGCACTTCCCTGTGCCTCGGTTTTTTCGAAACAACTCCTGAGAGCAACCGGTAGGTTCCAGACAGCCGCTGCGAGTAGGAAGGATTTCAGGCCATCCCCCACCAGCGAGCGGAGGGATATGCGGAAGGCGAGCACAGGATGTGCGAGCGTCGAGGGTCCTGGACATGGATGGACAGCCCGAGACCCGCATGTCCCTCCGCGAGCCCTCGATGTGGGTTCAAAGTCTATGGAACAACGTGCCAGGGATTTCCCAATTCGCCAGAAAGCGGAACCGGACAGCTCAGGCGAATCCGGCAGTTATCAGTTTGGCCACAACGCCAGACCACCACGGAAGTGGGGGTGGTCGAAAAGCGAGGACAGGAGGTCCGAGCGCGGCGTAGTCCGTGCAAGGAGGCGCGGCCTACGCCGCTCGACTACCCCCACTTGCACAAGTGGAGACGGCGGGAGTCGCCCACGGAGTGGTCGACGACCTGGCGGCGGCCCAACAGATGAGCGCAGCGAATTGGAGACGGCGGGAGTCGAACCCGCGTCCTACGGTGCGAAAAACAGGCCTCTACATGCTTAGTTACTGCTCGTTACGGCAGGCATCGGTGCAGTAACGAACCACAGCCTGACGTTTCGGATAGTAAGTTCCTGCTAAATCGCTACCCGACCCAAATTAGCAGACCTTCCGTAAATTGACACTCATCTGTAGCCCCGGAAGGGAAGCTACAGGGAGCGTAGCCGCATTAATTATGCAGCCAGTGCGTATTCGTTGTTGGCACTTATAAGGTGAGGTTTTAAGGAGTTCCTCAACTCCGCATGCAACCTGGATCTCGATATCACAGCAGTCGAAACCAGATTCGTCCCCATAGCCTTTTTTAGAGGCTAATAACAAGATACCATGGGGCAGCGACACCTTCCAGCGGAATTTTATCAGAATGCGGCCCTGGACTTCCTAAAAATTTCGGTTTGCACACAGGCGTACCCGCAACATTGAGAGATGTGCGCCGAACATCCATCATTCTGCTAATCCTTCTCTCTTTGGTAGCGCTTCTCAGCAGCGCCTGGCTGGCAGAAGATGCGGCCATTACCCTTCGAGCGGTGGAAAACCTCTATCAGACCAAAGGTCCGGTCTTCAACCCCGGAGAACAAACCGAGGTCTTCACTCACCCCCTATGGTTCGGATTGCTGGTCCTGCTACGCGGCATGAACCTTGTCCTTCCCCTGGCCGCGGTTTTCGGCGGACTTTTGCTGGCTGTGCTCGGTCTGGGCTTGCTGGCCATCCCACCGGCCAATCCGGAAAGACAGGAATCGGAACCGCCCTTCAAGATTCTCTACTTGATCGTCCCGTTCCTTCTCGCTTCCCATCCTGGATTTCGGCAGTTCGGAGCTTCAGGAATGGAACTCGGACTGCTTTCGGTATTGCTGGGCCTTTTTTATCTGATGCTTGAGCGCAGCAGACCGGTAGAAAAACCGGGTCTCCTGGGCTTCTATCTGGGCCTACTATATTTGACCAGACCAGAGCTGGGACTCTTTGCAGCATGGTATGGTTTTTTCTTTCTCTGGGAATTGGTGCGCCAGAAGCATCTTTCCAAACGCCAGATCCTGGGACGTGCCGTCCGAGCCGCTACTGCCATAGCAATTACGGCAGGCTCCTGGCATCTCTTCCGTTATCTCTACTATGGAGATCTCTTTCCGAACACCTACTATGCGAAGGCCGGACTGGACAGTTACTGGGTCCAGGGATTCAAGTACCTGGTTCATGCACTGATATTTGGTCCCGGAGCCTGGATCATACTTCTGATGGTCATGGCCTATGGCTACCTGACCTATTTCAATGCACCCACGATGGAAGAGCCCTCCAGAAAGTCCCGGGAATGGTTTCGATTGATCCGTGATCTGGGCGCTCCGGCTTTGATGACGGCCTATGTAG
>JAGRNE010000282.1 GCA_020440915.1 Leptospiraceae bacterium
ATATGGTATATCCCGGCAGCGAAGAGACAGTACCTAGATACCTGTCTTGAGTTCCGGACAGTTTTCGGGATCGCCCAGATCCTGAATGCAACGGTTCAAGCAAAGATCGATTTCGTTAGAACCGTGCTCCGGCGGATATCGGCGATTGCACTGGTCGAAACATTCTTTGAGCTCCTTGCAGTAGACCTCGGGATTTCGAGACGATTTCTTTTCGCTCTTGCAGGTAATGCCCGTCAGAGCGATACCGAGAACCATTGAGCCTGCTATTGCGAAAGCCGCCCTTCGTAGAGCAGGAATTCTACCGGAGCTGCTTTGTGTGGCCATTGCCTGCACTCTATTGGTTAGGAAGTTCATTTGATTTTTTCCTCGCTCTCTATTGATTCTGAATCCGTCCCTGCTGGCCTGCTCTCTTCCTGGTAGATCTGCTTCAGTGGCAGGGTTTCTCAGATCTCCAGTTCCAGGCCTTCGTAGGCAATCTTGATTTCCAGCTGCGAATTGTTGTCCACATCCATCATCTCGCGGTATCGTAGCGCCCGCAGAAATACCTCGTCCAGCTTTTCATCCGAATAGGAAGGATCGTGATGAAATAATACAAGCTTTTTCACCCCTGCGCGCATGGCGATGTCGGTGGCAATGGAAGCAGAACTATGCCCCCAGTCGATCTTCTGCAATTGCTCTTCAAAGGTGTACTGGGTATCAAAAATCAATACATCGGCGCCCTTGAAATACTCCAGGTAGGATTCCACATCGTCCATGTCGTCGGAACGAAACTCTGCATCGCTGCCGAAAATCAATACCTTTCCATCCTCCTCCAGCCGGTAGGAGTAGGATCCACCAGGATGTTTCATACCCTTGGAGCTAATTTTCAGATTGTACAGAGGCCAGCTTTCTCCCTCTGCATGCTGGTAGAATTTCTTGGTGGCATCCATGCCGTCGAACGCCACCGGAAAATGCCGATCATTATGCTGATACCGTAACCTCTGTTCGATTTCATCGCTAATGGCATGTATATGGAATTCATTGCCCTCGATAAAGAAAGGTATAAAGAAAGGAAGCCCCTGGATATGATCCCAGTGAGTATGCGTAAACAGAATGTTGGCCGATCCGCGTCCTTCCAGATAACCTTCGGAAAGAAGCTTAACTCCCAGCTCGCGAATCCCGGTGCCCGCATCCACAATGATCAGATCGTTCTGCTTTGTTCGAATTTCCAGACATGTGGTATTGCCACCGTAGGTATGGCTGAGAGAGAAGGGAAGGGAGTCTATGAATCGATCCACCGATGGCTCATCGATGACATCCGATGGAGTGGCGTAAGTAAGGATTCGTTTGAGCTTTTCCCGAAACGTATGCCCCTTTACAGGCGTGGCAATGGAGCCACGGACGCCCCAGAACTTCACTTTCATGGGCTCATCATTCCGTTTGCGGGTGGCTCGTAAACCGATTTCCTCCGAACCTTTGACCGTCAATTTTACTCAATAATTGGTATTGTGCGGGCAGGTCCCTTCCCATTCTGCGTCAGCGTTGCTTCCGGTGGCTTTCGGAGGCAGGAAGGCCAGAGGAAAATCCGTACACCTTCAGCCATCAATCAGGTTCGAACTGGAGCGCCCAGATAGGGCTGAAGCAGTTCCAGGGTATTTCTGGCGCGCAGATAGTCCTTGCCAAATCCTTTCTCGGCGCCCAGAGCTACAGCGTCTTTCTGAGCTTCCGGAAGATTGGAGACCAGCATTACAGGCGTGGAACGTGTTACATCGCTAGCTTTCATCATTTTGATGAGTTCGGTGCCATCGGTATAATCCTGGTCGATCTTGCGATTTACAAGCACCAGGTCGAACGATTCCCTTTCCATGAGTTCCATGGCCTGTGAGGGCAGGGCCACCCGGTGCACTTCTGCGCCGAAGGATTCCATGAGGCTTCGAATGGCCATATGATCCGGATTGCATTGTCCTACATCCAGTACCTTCTTATTCATTTGCAATTCCTTGATTTGGTCCAGATTCCTTTCTTTTTCGATTCATTCGCATATATACGATTTTGTGGGTCTGCCGGGCCCTCCAACGAGGCTACCCGCAGCATCAGCCCTATCTCAAAGCAAAAACCATCTTTCCGTGAAGGCAATCCCCTTTCTTCTGTTCGGTCTTTAATTCAGTTGAACGGGGATATTGGTTACAGGAACTGGCCACATGTCGCTCAGATGTGGTATCGTAGGCCTTCCCAACGTAGGAAAATCTACCATCTTTAACGCAATTACAAAAGCGGGCGCCCAGTCCGCCAACTATCCTTTCTGCACCATCGAGCCCAATGTGGGCCGGGTGGATGTTCCGGACCCCAGGCTAACCAAGATTACAGAACTTGTGAAGCCAAAACAGGAAGTGCCGGCCAGCATGGAATTTGTGGACATTGCCGGGCTGGTAGAAGGCGCCCATAAGGGGGAGGGTCTGGGAAACAAATTTCTGTCCCACATCCGGGAGACCCATGCAATCTGCCACGTTGTTCGATGCTTTGATGACGACGACATTGTGCACGTCCGGGGCAAGGTGCATCCCATTGAGGATATTCGGATTATTGATCTTGAATTGATACTGGCGGATATGGAATCGCTGGAAAAGCAACTGGATAAACTTCAAAAGAAAGCCAAATCCGGCGACAAGGATTCCCTTAAGAGGGCGGACGTGGGCCAGAAGATCCTCTCTGCGCTACAGGATGAAAAGCCGGCCAGGGCGGTGGAACTGGATCCCGAGGAGCGAAAACTGGCCCAGGAATTCTACCTTCTTACGATTCGTCCGGTGCTGTATGTCATGAATACCGATGAAGACGCACTGGCCACCGGCAACGACTGGACGAAGGCAGTGGAGGAGCATGCAGCAAAGGAAAATGCTGTGACCGTGCGGCTTTGCGGAAAAATCGAAGAAGAACTGGGCGGCCTAAGCGAAGAAGAACAGACCGAGTATCTGCAAAGCCTTGGTATGGATGAGCCGGGATTGAATCGAATGATACGCGCTTCCTATTCTTTGCTGGGATTACTTACTTTTTTTACGGCAGGCGAACAGGAAGTGCGTGCATGGACCGCCAGAAATGGGGCTACGGCGCCAGAAGCTGCCGGCGAGATTCATTCCGATATCCAGAAGGGATTTATTCGGGCCGAAGTCACATCCTATGATGATCTTGTGAAGTACGGCTCCATGAATGCCGCCAAAGAGGGAGGCCGCATGCGACTGGAAGGAAAGGAGTACATTGTCCAGGACGGGGATATCTGTTATTTCCGCTTTAATGTCTGAGGATTTATGGCCATCTACAAATATCAGGATAAAAGCCCGGAACTGGGTCGGGACTGCTATGTGGCCGAAGATGCCAGGGTTATAGGAGATGTAAAGCTGGGTACCGGCTCATCGGTGTGGTGGGGTAGTACCATTCGCGGAGATGTGCATCATATTCGCATCGGGGAGTACACCAATATCCAGGACATGTCTATGATTCACGTTACCGGCGGCAAGTTCCCCACAGTAATCGGCAATCATTGCACGCTGGGGCATAGAGTAACGATTCACGGAGCTTTTTTGCACGATCATGCCTTTGTTGGGATTGGCTCCACAGTAATGGATGGATGCGAAATCGAACCTTTTGGATTTCTGGCGGCGGGTTCTATGCTTACTCCAGGAAAGAAGATTCCATCCGGAATGATGTTTATGGGCTCTCCGGCACGGGCGGTGCGCGAAATCACCGATCAGGAAAGAGAGATGATTGTGAAAACCGCAGAGAAGTATCACCATCTGTCCAGGCAGTATGCGGATCCTTCGCAGGTGCGAAAGATCCAGAGTTAAGAAGTATAAAGGCGGCTGGTCGCCGGATACTGTAAGCAGGCATTCTGACCGCTTTCCTGAAGGCCTTCTTCGAGGCCTTCTCCGAGGTTTGCTTCGGGAGCGGCCCAAAAACGCAAAAAAGAATATAGAGCATGAAAGCTGGATTCCGACTTCCTCCCACCACCAGCCGCAATCTATCTGCTTTGCGGATTCTGGCCCCGCTTTTTCTTATCATCGCCTGGTTCACAGGCGAAAGCGCCTTTTCCATTTGTATCTTCTATTCCCTTACAGGTTTGCCCTGTCCTGGCTGTGGCATGACTCGCTCGGTGCATTTTCTACTGCATGGAGATATTCTCCATGCTCTGAGA
>JAGRNE010000283.1 GCA_020440915.1 Leptospiraceae bacterium
GGAAGGCTGTATAGATAATAGAATCGTAGAAGCTCTTTGGGCTCGGTGCTATCGATCTTTTCGCCCTCCAGCACCTGAAAAGCAAGAAAGACGATGGTCAGACCGGCCAGGGCCAGGGCAAAGGCCTTGATGAATTCGAATCCTATGTAACGATCCAGGATTTTCATTATACTTCAGCAGGCCATCCTGGAGAAAACCGGAGCCATCAGTAGGCCAGCTTTCCCGGATTGAAGAGAACGTCGGACCAGGGAAGTCCTGCTGCATGTCCGAGCAATGCCAGAGTCAAACATCCGGCCAGAGGCACAATCAGGTTATCGTCAATGAGGCCGCGGAAACCGGTGACCGAGAAGAATTCCGCAATGCCGGCGCCCACGGAGCTAAGCAGCAGAATGCCCAGCCACCACCAACCCGGCCCCGCCGATCCGCCATATAGCCAGAATACGCTGGACTCGCTTTGAAAATGGGCATGAAGGAACAGGAAGCCCGCACAGGCCAGAAAGCCGGCAAATATGAACCCCAGGGCGCCTTCCAGGGATTTACCGTTGAAGAATCGCGTTTTCCCGAAGCGCATGCCAAAGTAGGCGGCGGCGGGATCGCCGATCATAAGAAACAGACAGGATAGAACAACGATCTCCTTCGAGAAGAAGAGATAGAGCAGCAGATTGGCAAACAAATAGGGCACTGTACCGTTATACCGATCCCTTTCCTCCTCCTTCATGAGAGGGCCCACAAGGTTTATGAAGAATCGATTAAAGGAGGGGTTGGCCAACCGTATGCTGTCCACGATGACCAGAAAGAGCGTTCCCGAGGCCAGCAGGCCCACCCCCACCCATCGGGAACCATGTTTCAAATCCGGCCAGATCATGGCCACAGGATCAATGTACACAAAAAGAGGTACAATCAGTCCAAGAAGGTGCCACGCTTTCCGATAAAAATTAAAGGAACTGCCGGTCTGGCTCATAGACCAGACAATGGTGCTAGCCCTTGCTCATTTTTCCACCATTTACCGGATTATTTGAGGCTTGACAGCAGAAATCCAGCGGACCAGGAAGAAGGGACCCTTGAAGCTAAAAGTAATTCATCTACTGCGCCGGCTTGAGCGGATCGAGCGCGATCTGGAAGAACTGGACGGAATGCTTTCCAGTCTGCCCATGGATCGGGAGTACTCTCTGAGATTGAGGGACTCTCTGATTGAGGAATCCTCGCGTCTAAAAGAATTCAAACAGAAGATCCTACTACAGAGAGTTGTGGCTGAGGGCGGTTCGGTGGCCGGCGTGGAGGCTGTAGCGTCGCAGGATGACGAAACGCAGGTAAGCATCCAGGTACCGGAAAAATCTGCAAACAACGGTTCTTCCGCGAAAAGCAAAAGCTCCGCCAATAAGGAAAGCAATCATCGTTCGGAAAATGGACGAGCCAGGCAGGAGAAGTCCGAGAAAGCTCCGAAGCCAGAGAAGAAGACCGAGCAGGCCTTTGAATTCCGTTTCGAATAGCGGGCATTTCGCTCCTTTCCCAGAAGCAGAGCCCTCGAACAGTCCTGATCCCGAGATCGGGCTTCTGAGAAAACGGTGCACCGGAAGTGTTCCCCTGGTTTCTGCAACCCTTCGCACCTGAACAATCATAGAATCCTCTCCCGGTTCTTCCCATCGCCTTCCGAGAGACCACTTTAGATCTGCCAAATAGTTCGAATTCCTGGAAAAATCAGGACGATTCGATTCATATCTGGCATCCATGCCCGGGCGCTACGATGCATTTTTCATGGCTCATATTGCTTTGACGTCTTCCGGGCCTTTCGCAAGCTGGGTTTATGCGACTTAAGAGTTCTACAATCATGGGAAGGCCGTCTTCCTCTTCCAGCATGCGCCTTTTGCCTGCTCTGGCAACGCTCGCCGTCCTACTTTTTTCCATGTCCATGGCTGCCTGCAGCGGCGATGGAGAGGTACTGGCTACCTATGAGGGCGGCGAAATCACAAGAGGAGATATGCGCAACCTGGTAAAAGCCAGCGGACAGAACCCTGAAGAAATCACCACAGCGCAGCAAAACGAAATACTGAAAATCATTGCTACTTACAGGCTGGCCGCCCTTGAAATGTCTGGAGACAAAGAAGTACAGGACTGGATTAAAGCCAACTCCGGTTTGCTGGAACGAAAAGCTCTTCTTCGCGCCTTCCAGGCCCATCTAAAAACGGACGAACCATTTCAGATTATAAGCATACAGCTCGCCATCGTTCGGAAAGACCAGGAAAGATCCAGAAAGAAAGAAGCCGAAGACCTGGCAGCAAAGCTCAATGAAATGAGTTCTGACGACGAAATTGATGCACTGGTGGCCCAGGCCAGCGATAGCGAAGGAACCAGGCTGAATGGAGGACGCATAGTTCCTCATTGCATTTCCTGCAAGCCAGATCTTCTATCATTTGTAACCGATCCGCTAAAAGAGGCAGAGCAAGGAAAATTCATAGTAATCGATGCCGAAGGCGCCTACTACGTTGCGCGAAAACTCTCCCTGGATGAACTGGAACCTGAAGAGCTCTTTGCCTTCTACCAGGAGTATTTTACCAGCCTGGCAAAGATGGCAAAGAAAGCGGGTCTGGAGAAGGAAATCAGCCCTGTAATGATCGAAACTCAGGCAAAACAATATTCCGACAGACTTGTACGCTCCCAGGTCAATAGCAATGAAGAGCTCAAGGAGCACCTGGAGAAAATAGAAAAGGAACATGAATTCAAGATTAACCGGGAAGGATTAAGCCTGGAGTCATTCAACGGCGAAGCGGACGATACCTGGATTATGGAGATGGACGGCAAAAAGCGCACCATAGCCGATATGAAAAAGATTGTGGATGCCACCTCTCTGCCAGCGGAAGCTCTGGTGCAGATCATGCAAAACATCTACATTCCTTCAGAGCTTCTTATGCTTTCCCCCGAATATGATTCCGTAGTGGATTCCGATCTCTACCAATTCATGAGCGAATACAACAAGAACGAAGCTCTGGCAGGCCGCTACATGCAAAAGCAAACGGAAAATATGCAGGTAACGGAAGAACAGATTCAGGAGTACTACAACCTTCGCAAGTTTAACCAGTTTCAAGGCAAACCTCTTGCTACGGTTCGAGAAGGAATTCGTCAACAGCTGCAGCAGTCAAACAGTCAGACCGCGGTGCAAACGGTGCGGGACAACCTGTTTAAAAAATATAACCTTAGTATCGAAAGAGAGAAGCTAGAATCAGGAGAGATCTAAACCCGACCGCATTTCAGTTTCGCTCTTCCTGTTCAGGCCTGAGGGATCTTGCGATCGAATCCTTTCCAGAACATACTGTAGAGAGGGCGGGCCAGGCTTCCATGGAAAAGCTTTCTGTTCTTTTTGGCATCAATGTGTAACCGTTCGAGATTCTGAATTAGCATATCCCTGGACCGACTCAGGCATCGATTGGAGTACTGCTCCTTTGCTTCGTCGGACTGCGCATCATCCGGTAGTCGCGAAATGAATTCGTATTCCAGCGCATCTCTTCTTGCCTGAATGTCTGGAGCGATCTTCATGAAATCGGATAACACAGCACGGTGCATTCTTTCATGGAGCCACCACAGCGAATCGTCTGGTGACGCTGCCGGCAGAGTCCATTCCGGCGATGTAAGATTACTGTGACCAAAATAGAATGGTTTGAAGATAGAAAGACAGGGAGCGGCCGTTCCGGTGAGCCACACAATCGGCTTCTTGTCCAGCTGCGCTACCATGGAGCCAGTTGTCTGGGAAGGAGCTGTCATCCCAGATGCATGCAAGCAAAGAGATTTCATCCCGGGCCTGGAAGGATGGAAATTCTCTTTGCCGTCGTAATCTCCGTGGCTGCGAAGAATCTTCATCGCATCTCGGGCTGTCATTGACTCGGCCTTCTCCCCCGCCAACTTCGAAGACCTGGCCTGCCGAAATTTGCAGGCAGACATGCGAGTGTAGAAGGAGTCGGAAAAGATTCCACGAAAATCCATGGTGGCGCCGGGCTTCAGGAGTCCAGCCTTGCGGGCCCGGTCTTCCAGCCCTTCGCTTTTTAGATCATAGTCGGAGCCAATAGTAAGGCCATTGGAAATGGAAGCATATCCCTGAACCTTCCGGGCCACCCAGTATCGATCTGCCGTTTCCAGAACAAATGCTTGATTCGCATCCGCGACGATGAAG
>JAGRNE010000284.1 GCA_020440915.1 Leptospiraceae bacterium
GATCCCGCATCGAATAAGGATGGGCAGGATTCGGGACTCAGTGGCCGAACGAAGGGAGAGAAGGGTTCCCGGACCTCCCTTTCGGAATGGCCGTCCCATGCAAAGAGGGCTGGCACACCATTTGCAATTTCTCTTCCGTTCATCAGAAAGAGCCCGGTCCAGCAGCCGGTGAGGAGTGGAAGATGGGAAAAGTGAGCGGAGGCGCCGTGGTGGCGCGCTATCTAAAAAATGAAGGCGTGGAGAAATTGTTTGGAATCATTGATGGAACCTATTTCGGTTTCTATAGCTCGGCTGTGGCCGACGGCATTGAGCTGGTCAGTCCGCGCCACGAAACCAGTGCAGCTCATATGGCCGGATCCTATGCCCGCTTCAGTGGAAGACTGGGCGTTTGTATGGCTTCCAATGGACCCGGAGTCGCCAACATATTGCCGGGCCTGGTGGTAGAACAGGCTGAAGGCAATCGCGTTCTTGTCATCACCAGCGCCCGTCGCACCGGAATCATGTATCCGGACCGAGGCGGCACCTATCAATGCTTCGATCAATCGGGAGTGATTTCGCAAATCGCCAAACACAGCGAAGCGGTGCCCTCCTTTGATCGCATTCCCGAAATCATGAAGCGGGCCCTGCGCCAGTGTTTCGAAGGTCGTCCGGGAGTCGTCCACGTGGATATCCCGGAAAACATTATGAACGGAAAATTCGAGGGCGAACTGCCGCAACAGGAACCGACCACCTATCGCAGGACCACGGCAGTAAGTCCCGATCCCGAACAGGTGGAAATGGCGCGCAAGATGCTGGTGGCAGCCAGACTTCCCATGATCCATGCAGGGAGCGGCATTATCCATGGTAGAGCCTACGCCGAACTCCAGGAACTGGCCGAACTTCTGGGCGCGCCGGTGACAACGAGCTGGGGGGGCCGAGGCGTGCTGGACGAAGATCATGAGTTGTGCATGCCCATGGTAAACATCGCTCTAAACAATCGCGTGCGCAATTCCGCGGATGTGGTCCTTACACTGGGATCGCGTATAGGCGAAACAGACTGGTGGGGAAAAGCGCCCTACTGGGCTCGTCCTTCGGAGCAGAAAATGATCCAGGTGGATATGGATCCAATGATCCTAGGAGCGAACCGACCGGTGGACCTGGCGGTGCAGGCCGATGTGAAGTCCTTTATGAACGCTCTTATCCAGGCGCTGAAAACCAACGGCCGTTCTACGAAGGCGGACCTTTCATCTTTCGCAAAACGAAAAGAGGCTTACAGAGAAAAACTCGACAAGTCGCTGGAAAAGCAATCCGAACTGGTGCATCCAGCCCGGGCTGTGGTCGCCTGCCGGGACCTGATGCCGGACAATACGCTTCTGGTTGCGGATGGAGGAAATACAGCCATCTGGGCCAATTTCTACTGGAAGGTGCGAAACCCGGGAACTCTTATCAGCACTTTCAAATTTGGTATGCTGGGCGCCGGCGTTGCTCAGGCTCTGGGAGCGGCCAAAGCCTTTCCAGATCGCACGGTTTGCTGCATCATTGGAGACGGCGCCATGGGTTTTCATCCCCAGGAAGTGGAAACCGCCGTTCGGCATCAGATGAAAATCATATATGTGGTGCTCTGCGATAAGCAATGGGGCATGGTAAAGATGAATCAATCCTTTACGCTGCGGCCCTGGAAGATGCTTCTCTACAAGAAGCTGGATCCCGGCGAAAACATCGCTGCAGATCTGGGGGAAATCCGCTTTGATGCAGTGGCCGAAGCCATGGGCGCACACGGCGAACGAGTGTCCAGAAACGAAGACCTTCAGGCCGCCATCCAGCGTTGTATGGGCGTAAATGGGCCTTCGGTCATTCATGTAGACGTGGACCCGGTGGCGCATATGTGGGCACCCGGACTGCGCTACTTTAAAGCGATGCATGAGGAGCCCGCAGGTTGAGCGGAGTTTTGATCACCGGGGCGGCAGGCTATGTGGGTAGTTTGCTGCACCGGCGCCTCAAAGAGAACAGTGGCGGTACCGATACCGTAAACGCTCAAGGGCAATTTCCGAAACCCCTGGTCGGCACCGATATCCACTTTGCGGGCGAAAGCAAGCCAGATCAAATCATCTGTGACATTACAGATGCAGCTGCAGTGGATCAACTATTCGCCAGCCAGCGGCCGGACCTGGTCTTTCATCTGGCGTCCATGGTGAACCCGACCAATGCGAAGCAACGTAAGCTGGCCTATGCTGTGGATGTGGAAGGCACAATGAATATCCTGCAGGCCTGCATTCGCTACGGAGTGCGTCGCCTGGTCGTGACCTCCAGCGGAGCTGCCTATGGCTACCATGCGGACAATCCTGTACCCATGAGCGAAGAGCAACCGCTCAAGCCCTACACAGCCTTTCCCTATTCTCATCATAAGCAGCTTGTAGAAAAGATGCTGGCCGACCATGTTTCCACCGGGTTGGGCCCGGAAATCGTAATTCTTCGCTCCGGCACCATTGTCGGACAGACCACAAGGAATCAAATTACAGCTCTTTTCGAAAAGCCCCGACTTCTCGCCATCCGAGGAAGCGACAGCCCTTTCGTCTTTATCTGGGATGAGGATGTGGTAGGAGCCCTTATGCATGCTGGTCACTTGCAAGACCTGCCCCCGCATACATCGGAAGAGTCCCGGGAAAATACCGCTGCGAATTCTGCCGCAAGATCAGCCAGGATTTCGCGGAGCTTTCTGGCTCCGCCGGGAATCTACAATCTTGCCGGGGATGGTTGGCTCACAGTGCGGGATCTGGCAGGCCTGCTCAACAAAGAGATTCGCTGGCTACCGGCCGGACCGTTGAAACTCATTCTTGGATTGGCCCGCCCGTTGAGACTGAGCCGGTACGGACCGGAGCAGATCGATTTTTTACGGTACAGACCTGTGCTGGATAATACCAGACTCAAGGAAGTGTTCGGCTATTCACCGGCAAAAAGCAGTCTGGAAGCATTTCTGTTCTACGCCAAGTCGGCCGGGCTCATCCAGGATTCTGCGCCACCATAGGAAATGACCGGTCGCCTGGAGCTCCGTGCAGG
Organism: Leptospiraceae bacterium; assembly: GCA_020440915.1. Lineage (GTDB taxonomy): Bacteria > Spirochaetota > Leptospiria > Leptospirales > Leptonemataceae > UBA3465. Next base: position 3,037 of record JAGRNE010000284.1, read on the forward strand.
TGATATTTGTCGAATAGAGCTGCGGGCCGGTGAGCCGTATCGCATTGAGCTGCCCGGCCATACGGCGAAGACGCCCGCCATTGACAGGAATTGGCTCAGAAAACCTGCCTGCCATTGCGAGCAACGGCAATTAGCTATAACCGGAAGCCCCGGGAGGTATGGAACGATTGCGTATGAAGCGAAATCTGAAAGATAAACTTGTGGTGGTCACCGGAGCCTCCGGAAACCTGGGCCGAGCCCTGGTCACCGGACTTCTGCAAAAGCAGGCTCGGGTCATGGCTGTGGACGTGGACAGCCAGGGTCTGAAAGACCTGACCATGGAAGTGCAATCAAGCCTCGTTCAGACCATGGTCATGGATTTGATGCAGGCTTCATCGCAGCAGGCCTGGGAAGAAATTCGCAGTCTCGAGCCGGACGGTATCATCCTGAATGCAGGGATTACGCGAATCGCTCCTTTCGCAGAAACATCCGAACAGGATTTTCGATCAATCTTCGAAGTGAATTTCTTCTCTTCGGTGGGAGCTCTGCATGCTCTGCTTCCGGGCCTGCAGGTAAAGCGCGGCTTTGTGGCGGCCGTTTCCAGCGTGAGTGGCTTTGCTCCGTTAAAATTTCGCAGCGCCTACAGTCCCTCCAAACATGCCATAAGCGCCCTTATGGACACCCTTCGCACCGAAGTCACCGGAGTGGATTTTACCATTGCCTATCCTTCCTTTTTGTCCACCGAGGTGAAGAGCAGTTCAAAGCAGGCCAGCCGTAGCGCCCGGGGAAGTCTGAGTCCGCAGGATGTGGCGGCTGCGATCGTGAGTGGTGTGGAACGAAGGAAGCCACGCCTGCTCCTGCCCTTCCAGGCTAAGCTGGCACGTCTGCTCTGGGCCCTCTGGCCCTCCCGATTTCTTCGAATGATGGAGAAGAGAGCGTAGATGTAACCAACCGAGATAGTGAGATCGGTTCAAGAATTCCGGGCTCCGGATACTCAGGGATGCACCGGATTCATTCGATGTGGATCGGAAACCGGAGCTTCCTTTCGGCGGGGCAGCTTTTCTATACAATGCCGAATAAAGGATTTCATCAACGTGTCCAGGTCCTCCTCGAGATTGCCGAGGCCGAAAGCTGGAATGT
>JAGRNE010000285.1 GCA_020440915.1 Leptospiraceae bacterium
CTTGCTGTAGTGTTTTCCGGAGTTCCGTTGTACTTCGCCTGGATGCGCATTGTGCATCGAGGAAAGGACCATGAAGAACTTCGTCAAACCCTGATGAATCTGCCTCTCTTTCATGGCACAGGAGAACTCCTGGACGGCGATGAAGATACCGATCATGGGCATTCCGGTTTTTCCGAGTATCCCGATTATCCCCATCCGGACGAAGACTCGGATTCACCGGGCCTGAACGGTATTCCTGCGCCCTCCACCAACGGCGCAGTCCGGCAGTCGGCCCCTTCCGATTCCGGGACTCCGTCTGCAAAGGCCCAATCCAATAAAGCCGCCCGGAAAAGTAATTCCAGGGAAAATCGTAGCTCCGCCCATGAAGAGCACAGCACCGGGAATTCTACTGACCTGCAAGGGGAAGAAGATGTTCGGCTTGCCATATCCCGCCGCCGTTTCTAATACTGTTTTCCATGGACCGTCAGCTTGCCTTCGAGATGGAAGGGGAAAGAATCACCGGCCGGCTCCGCCTGCTTCTAATTGTCATCTTCCTGCTTGGCACCGCGGTGGGCTTTTTCAGCGGCAGCGCCAATCTAAATCAAAGCCTATTCTATCTCGCCGGAATCGGCGTCTATACACTGGTCTATATCTTCTCACTACTGGCCATCCGCAACAACTGGTACCGCCCTTATATGAAGTATGTCTTCGCCGTATTGGAAATGGTGGGCCTCTTCATTGTAATGACCGGCCATGTCTTCACCGAGGATTACCAGGAGATGGCGGTACGCAATACCACTCGCCATGGATTGTTCTATGTCTTGATTGCCGCGTCCATCCTTCGCTTCTCCCCACGTCTGGTACTCACCACCGGTTTTCTCGCCGTTTTGGTGAACAGTACACTCTATTTGATGATTATCGAGCTTACGCCGGTGAAGTGGAGCATCAAGTACGGTAGCCGGGATCCGGATTTCATCAGCCCCATCGATCTTGCCATTGCATCGATTTTTATGATTGGTCTGTCTGTGGCGCTGGCCATGGGCACAAAGGTAATTCGAAAAATGATCCTTAAAGCGAGCTCGGAAAGAGAGGAGTCCCAGAAAGGTTTTGCTCTTCTTTCCGATCTTGTGCGCACTGCGCGCTCAGTAGTGCACAGCCTGGGCAATCAAACCGAGGAATTGCGGCTCAGCCTGCAAACCCTGGAAGTTACGGGATTGCACCAGAAAGAAGCAGTGGAGCGTACGGGAGCCCTGATCCAGGACGTGAGCGCCGAAATGCAGGAAAGTGCCAGCGGCGCAAGCCGTCAGGATCAGCTCTGTCAATCCAACACCGATCTGGTGCTCAAGTTTCGAGCGAGGATGGAGGAGATTATTCGCAGCAGCGAAATGAATCTCACTGGATCGCAGCAGATCATGAATCTGCTCACGGACGGGGAAGGCACTCTTCAAAAGACGCTTACAGGTATGGAAGGGATTCAGGAGAGCTCCAATCGAATCTTTGAGATTCTGGATATCATAAATGAAATTGCTGAGCGGACCAATCTGCTGGCGCTCAATGCTGCCATTGAGGCGGCCCGGGCCGGCGAAGAGGGAAGGGGATTTTCTGTTGTAGCCAGCGAAGTAGGCAAGCTGGCAGAAATGTCCAGCCGGCATGCCAGCGAGATCGAAAACCTGATTCGACGAAGTCACGATCAAACCATGGAAGGGGCAGGGCTCGTTCGCAACATGGGCAGCATCATGCAGCGAATCCACGAGCGTTCCGAGCATATGCAAACTCGAACCGAAGAGATCCATTCCTTGATTTCAAAGCAGCAAGGCTTTTTCTCTGATATACAGAAAGCCACCCTGGAAATCCAGAACGTGGCCACGCAGATGAAAGGCCGCACCGATGAACAGGCGCAACAAACCAGAAGAGCGGAAGAGGATTTGAGCTCACTGAAAAAAGAATTGGAAGAGCTTTCTGGAGCTGTGGGAGCGATTCGCACGGTAGTAGACTCCCTGGAAACGGAACGCCAACATCTGGCCGAAACCCTGGAGAAGAATCAGAACTGACGGTTCGATATATGGACGGACTGTCCTGAATGTCCGGGCTACGCGAATGTGTCGCTGCAAGAGGCGCCAGGGCTCGTCCGCGAGGCCTCCAAAAAAGACGCAGTGCTCCGGGGGCGCTCCGGGCACGCCAAAACCTGGTCTGCCGGTGGATTAGCCGTTGTCCTGAGGATCCAGTCGTGCGCCAATCCAGCTCAGAAGATCCTTACCGCCCTGGAAGAGTCGCAAAACCAGATAGGCAAAGAGCCCCAGAATGGACAACGCCCCGAACAGCGCAATGCTCCACCAGAGGGCATCCAGAATCATATCCGTCAATCCTGCGAAGCCAAAGCCCGGCCGGGCGATGAATACGGCGGTAAGGGATTGTTGCGGCGGAACAATACGGGCATTTTCAAATTCTCGTTTCTTTGTTTGCAGCTTCGCATACTCTTCACCCAGTTCGCTGGAGGCGCTGAGTTTGAACTGCTCTGGACTGATGGTAATTCTTGTTCTTGTTTGCTGCAGCGATTCCAGTCTGGCATCCAGAGAAGCATATTCTGTGTTTCGATCGCTGCGATTCTCTTCGAACTGAAGCACTTCATACTGGCTTTTCCACCGTTGCAGTAGTTCCTCTGCGGACTTCTCCGGCAGTTCGGCCTGCACCACCGAGAACCGAGTTCCTTCCGTATTTCTTTCCTTTTGATGTAGAAGACGTGCCCCGCTTCCTTTCAGGGACTGCAAAGAAGCCGAAAGCGCTTCGCCAAATTCTTTCTTTGGAGCTGTCACATAGATAACGCTACTTCTGCTATAGAAACCCTGAGGGCCAAAGCTCAAAGGAGACTCTTTCGATAGGCCGGCGGTGGCGCTTCCTTCTACAGAGCTGAGCAAAGCCTGGGCCGGGCTGTATCCGTAAAGATTGTAGCCCAGCCGTGCTATGGCAAATACTCCAAAGCCCGCCAGAGCGAGAACAGCGATTCGAAGGGTGCGAGAATTCATACTGCTCAGAATTATAGCAGCGAAAAAGAAAGAGGCAACTCCAATTTCTGGTTTTCGGCTACTCGAAGACCATCAAAGAACGATGGTTTGATCCCGTCCGGGACCCACGGAAATGAATTTCACTGGAACGCCGGTCCATTTTGCAATTGCTTCCACATAGTTCTTGCAGTTTGTGGGAAGATCACCCCAGCTTCGCGCGCCGGAAATGTCGGTTTTCCAGCCTGGCATGTTTTCGTAGACTACTTCCACTCCTTCCAGACCGCAGGCAGGAAACGCTTCCAGGGTTTCTCCGTTCCGACGATAGCCATGGCCCAGAGGCAGAGTATCATAGTCCGACAGCACATCCAGCTTGGTGAGTACCAGTCCGGTGAGCCCGTTTACTCGGGCCGAATGCCGCAGTAGCTCCACATCAAACCAGCCGCATCGCCGTGGCCGACCGGTAGTAGCGCCAAATTCTCCGCCCAGTTTTCGCAGATGCTCCGCCGCATCGCCGTGTAGTTCGGTAGGGAAGGGGCCTTCGCCCACACGGGTAACATAGGCCTTGCAGATGCCGTAGACTTCGGTAATATGCTGAAAGGATATTCCACTACCGCTGATGGCGCCGCCAGTGGTTGTATTGGAAGACGTAACGTAGGGGTAGGTGCCAAAGTCAATGTCCAGCGCTGTCCCCTGGGCCCCCTCCAGAAGCACAGTTTTTCCGGCCTGAAGTTCCCGGTTCAGATAAACGGAAGTGTTCAAAACGCAGGGTTTGATCCGTTCGCCGAAGGCTTTGAGGCTATCGTACAGAGGCTGAAACTCCATGGCCGGTTCGCCGTAGATAGCCGTGAGTTCCTTGTTTTTCATCTCCAGGATATGGCGCAGCCTGTCTTCCAGGTTACCGTAAAGGTCGCCCACTCGAAGGCCTACGCGCATGGTCTTGTCTGCATAGCAGATACCAATTCCGCGCTTGGTTGTGCCAATTTTGTTTCCCCCGGCCTGGCTTTCGCGCAACGAATCGATGGTGCGATGAACGGGAAGAACAATATGACAGGCATCGGAAACGCGAATCCGACCGATGGCATCGATACCGCGCTTCTTCAGTCCTTCGA
>JAGRNE010000286.1 GCA_020440915.1 Leptospiraceae bacterium
TGGACTGGAACGGTTCTGGCATGCATGCAAACTTCTCCAATAAAGCGATGCGCGAAAACGGCGACGAACAGGTGTTTATCAAGATTTGCGAGCACTTTGGCAAGAATATCGAGCGCCACATTAGCGTTTATGGGGCTCACAATGAACAGCGACTCACCGGTCTGCACGAAACCCAGGCCATTGACAAGTTCAGTTATGGCGTTTCCGACCGCGGCGCTTCTATCCGTATTCCGGTTAGCACCAAAGCGGATGGCTGGAAAGGACGTCTGGAAGACCGACGTACATCTTCCAATGCCGATCCTTACAAGGTTGCTGCGGCCATCGTTCAGACAACCAAAGAAGCTCTGGCATAATCGGGAACACCCTGGTTCAAGCAACAGGCTGTTTCTAAGAATAAGGGGTGGGCGAAAGCTCGCCCCTTTTTCGTTTTCGCACCGCATCTATTTGCAGGAGTATTTTTGCCGCCTTTTGCCACCTGGTTCTGCTGTGCTGCGCGGTGTTGCGTTCAGGATTGGACGGTTCTGCCCTGGCAGGCGATCGTGCGATCGCGGCTCAAGAGTGTAGACTGGCTTCCCGGAACTCACGTATGTCATCGATGAAATCGCTGACTTTTCGATACCGTTTTTCCCTATCTGTCTGCACGGCTTTCAAGCAGATCTCTTCCAGGCCCCGGGGGATGTTCCTATCGGGCTTTCTTTCCGAAGGTGTCAGAAATCTACCATTGGTTATGTTATCCATCAGCTCATTGATGGTCTTACCCTGGATCATGGTTTCCAGGGTAAGAATTTCGTACAATACTGTTCCCATGCTGTAGATGTCGGATCGGGCGTCCAGATTGGCATCGTTGTTCACCTGTTCTGGCGACATGTAAAGCGGCGTGGCTTTAAGTTTGCCGGCATGGGTGAGGCGAAAATCCTTTGTGCTGCTTAGTTCCGGCACTCTTTTCTCTACTTCGACGAACTTTTCGTCTTTATGCCAGACCTTGGCCAGTCCCCAGTCAATGAGATGGACTTCACCGTAGGAACCGATGGCAATGTTCATGGGCTTGATATCACGATGAATAACTCCGTGCTCATGGGCGTAATCCAGGGCATTCGCTACCTGGATGAAAGCGCCCAGCAGTCGGTTCAACTGAAACTCCCGACGAATCTCGCTATCGTTCTCCTTTAACTTTTCGAAGATTCCATGCAGGGTGTAACCGTAGAGGAGCTTCATTGTAAAGAAGTAATGTCCCCTGGTGTCCCGGCTGATGTCGTACACCGGAATGGTGTTTGGGTGCTGCAACATTGCCGTAACACGAGCTTCGCGCAGGAATCGGATCCGTTCTTCTTTGCTGTTTATGAATTCTTTGCGGAGGCTTTTATGACAGACAATACGACCAAGGTAATTGTCTTTGCACGACTGGATGAGACAAACGCCTCCGCGCTCGATGGTCTTGAAATCCGTGTAGCGCATGTCCCGGGTGGCCACATGCTCCGGCAGTTCATGATCGGTCTCTTCTATGAAGAGTTTCTTGGAAAGTGAAATGAAATCCTTTGGTTCAGGTTGCATGATTTTCCTTTGTGCCCGGTACTGAGCCAGCGTACGACCTCGCTGTCAACTACGCAATTTTAGCGGAAAAGGACAATTTCTGCAGCGCAGCAGTCCGTGTGCAGAGCACGGGAGCTGGAAAAAGCCGTTTGCGGGGCCGCCGGGGCCCTGACTAGAATTTGAAGTAGACAAAAAGCCGACCAAAGTTCTTCGAATCTTTATCGACCCGATGGTACAGTGCTTTGATGTCCTTTCGGTCCAGAAAGCGCAATACCTTCTTTTTTAGTTGGCCGCTTCCCTTGCCCGGAATGATTTCCACTTCTTTGATCTTCTTTTCTACGGCCTCATGAATGATGTTTTCCAGGGCCTCGTCAATTTCGCGTCCTTTGTTGTAGATGTCGTGTAGATCCAGTTTAAGTTTTGCCATAGAGCTTTATGCTGGTGGCCCATGAATTCGGCCTCGGATTGATGTATCCGCGGTTGATCGGCAGCAGTAGTCAATACTATTCCCGAGGAGTTGGGGAATCCTGGCTCAACTTGCCGCTGATTGGCCTGCTCCCGTCCTGCGGGGATGTTCGTTTCGCAGCAGCAGGGGCACGCAAAGAAAGGCAAGAAAAGAAGATTCCCCGCACGGTGGATATACTGCCAATGGTTCCTATGCTCACGTTCTTTCGAAGTCTGGGACCGGGTCTGCTGTATGCCGGAGCGGCTATAGGTGTCTCCCATCTGGTGCAGTCTACGCGCGCCGGCGCCGAGTACGGCTTTCAGTTGATCTGGGTGATCATAGTAGCAAACGTAATCAAGTATCCATTCTTTGAGATCGGTCCCCGGTATACCGTGGCAACCGGCAGGAGTTTGCTCGAAGGCTATCGTGACCTGGGCCGCTCTGCGGTTGTTCTTTATCTGTTTATTACGGTGGGCAGCATGTTCATAGTCCAGGCCGCGGTGACCGTGGTGACCGCCGGGCTTGCCGCCCACATTTTCAAGATTGAGATGCCGCTCTGGGTCATTAGCTCCGGTCTTCTGGTCATTTGCGGGGGTGTCCTGGCCATTGGCCGATACAAGCTCCTGGATAAGTCCATGCGATTGATTATTCTAACGCTTACCGTTTCGACTATCATCGCCGTTATATCCGCTTTCGGTGCTCCGGCCCCAGCCCCCGTCGGGCCCCTCAAAGAGTTCGATTGGAGCGATGCGGCAAGCATTGCATTTCTGATTGCTCTGGTAGGTTGGATGCCAGCGCCTATTGATATTTCCATCTGGCATTCCCTCTGGACCATTGCGCGAAAACGACAGGACGGGCACTTACCCTCCATGCGCGACGCCCTCCGGGATTTCCACGTAGGTTACTGGGGCACTACCTTTCTGGCGGTCTGCTTTGTGTCTCTGGGAGCTCTGGTTCTCTACGGGTCTGGCGAAGCCCTCTCGCCGCGGGCCGCCGCCTTTGCCGGGCAGTTGATTGAGTTGTACACGAAGAATCTGGGTCCCGCTTTCTTCGTGATCATTGCCATCGCTGCCTTCACAACAATGTTCAGCACAACTTTGACGGTGCTGGATGCGTATGCCAGAAGTCTGCGCCATGCTCTGATGGTGCTTCGTCATGGAACGGACCCGGAACTTTCCTCCGACGAGGATGATAGTCGGTCCAAACACTACTGGCTGCTCCTGGGAACACTTATTGCCGGAAGTCTTATTATTCTGGTCTTTTTCCTGGAGAATATGCGCGGCCTCGTGGACTTTGCTACATCCATCGCATTTCTAACGGCAGCTATCCTTGCCTATCTCAATCTCCGGGTCATGAGCAAAGCCGATATCGCTCCGGAACACCGTCAGGGGCCTATTGCACGGGGACTTGGAATTGTGGGGCTGGTTTTTCTGGTATTGTTCAGCGCTTACTACTTGTTTATTGAGATCAGCGCCTGATCAGGAAGTATGCATTGGGCAGGGGAGGAGGCACCTTGAGGAAGGATACAGTGTCCGAATTGTTTCGGATGCTTACGATGATTTTCATTCAGTAGGAATATTTGACTTCGAGCATCGTTCCTCGTGGCACTAGCTAGCGTCGCGCAGATGTACTCAAATGAAGTTCCGTTCCTCGATCCACTTCCTCAACACGTCTTCTACTGCGGGTGGGTAATGGATTTCTTTCGTGAGCATATAGGTATTGCCGCCCGAATATCTAATCCGCAGATGCATTGTTCCGCTGCGAAGCTGGACGGACATCAATTTGTAAGGGTCATTTAGGAACTCCTGGTGCTCTTTTTCCCCCCGGAAGTATTCATCGTCTGTCAGTATGACCTCTTCTCCGGAGCCGGTATCCTGGAAGCGGGCGATAATGAGCTTTTCGGGATCTGCCAGCACGTCGGCCATGCGTTTCTTTCGCCAGGCTTTTCCCAACCGGCTTGCCAGATAGCCTCCGCCGATGAGGGCAGGCAGGCCCAGTCCCAGGACAATCGAACCTTCCAGGGGCATCTCGGAAAAAATCAACATCATAGAGCCGGAAAAACATCCGCCTA
>JAGRNE010000287.1 GCA_020440915.1 Leptospiraceae bacterium
CGATGAAAAGGGAATCAATCCAGCTACTGAAGCGTCGATGATAGCCGCCATTCGCCGAGTTAAGCTAAGTGGACATAGACCGGACCTGATCCTGGTCGATGGAAATTATCCTCTTCGAGAACTGAGAGAAGCCTTTCCTGAAATCACAGTGCAATGTATGGTGAAGGGTGATAATCGAGTGTTTTCTATTGCCGCAGCTTCTATCCTTGCCAAAGTGTATCGCGATCGAAGAATGCTCCGATTTGATGGAATCTTTCCTGGCTACGGTTTTAAAAAGCATGCAGGCTACGGAACGGCAATGCATCGTCAAAGAATCACGGAGCAAGGACTGAGTCCCATCCATCGTCGCAGTTTCAAAATGCAGCTATGAAAGTCGAACTGGCAAAGCTACCCGCCCGACTGCGGCTCCCTCTGGCGGAGATGCTCCAGTCCATGGTAGGACGGGAAGTGAATGGCCAGGCTCTGGATTCCGGATTGCCAGGCCAGGTGGTCCGGCTCAAGCTGGGAGGTCAGATTCTGAAGGCGTTGCTCCAGGCCCGAGGAGTCCAGGAAGGCCAGAGTCTGATGTTTCGAGTGGAGAAGGAGGGTTCCCAGTTCTTCTTGAAACTACTGGAAGTGGCCGCCGGCGATCCCGCACTGCGCGAGAGCTCCGGCCTCAAGGATTTTCTTTTTCGGCTGGGAGCATCCCAATTGGAGTTCTTCCACTCATTGTCAGAACTTCTAAATCACTGGAAGCGGCTACGGGACGAAGGCAACTCAAAGCCAGGGGATATACCTTCGGATCCAAAGAACGTGGCGACGGATGCGAACCCGAACGCAAAAGACCAGTTACATAACGATACATCGGAGGAATCTGAACAAACAGGTTTTCTGTCCTTACAGGGACCATACTTCCTCGCGCTTACCCATAGCCTCCCGGAGCAGGGGCCATCGCTCTTTGTCTTCTACTCCAGGTCGCCGGACTTTGACAAAGCAGGATTGCTTGTAGTTCAGCCGGACGCAAGCCAGCGTATGTCTCTTCAGCAAATGCTCGAAACCTTTCAAGATGACAGTCTACAGTCTGTACTTATCATGGATCGCTTTCCGGATCCTGGCTTTTTTGGCACCGGCCAGTTGTGGCAGGCCTGAAGAGAGCATCGACTGTAGCAATTAAGCGGAATCGCAACCCCGGCAATCCCGGGGGCTTCATTCATTCTTCCCGGAACCGGGAAATAAAGTGGAAATTTAAGAAGGCCGTGCGGTATTATGTGATAGGAGGCATTTCAGATTTGCAGAATCCAGATACACCATCTGAGCGCCATCCGGATACCGCCGCAGCGCTGCAATTTGAGGAGTCCCGGGATCGAGCGCCCCGCTTGACGGCAAAGGGAGAGGGAGAATTGGCTCGTCAAATGGTAGAGCTGGCAAGGATGCATGGAATCGAAGTAATCAGGGATCCTTCTCTGGCAGAATTTCTCAAGGGGCTTCGGACCGGTTCGGAAATACCCGAAAATCTTTACAGAGCGGTGTCCAGAATCTTTGCTTTCCTATATAGCAAGCAGGGGCACAGTCGCTAAGAGGATGATCGCTCGGGCAAAAAAACCGCCAGAGTGCAGGCGAATGGAGAGATGCAAAATACGGGAAATGGACCTGCGGGCAGTGGAGCAAGCCGCCAGACATCATTGATATGCGCAAAGTTAAAGTAGCACAACTACGACCGGGAATGGTTTTTGATTCTCCTGTCTATATTGATCCGAACAATCTTCTGGTTCAGGCCAATCAGGAGCTGTCCGAAAAAGACATCGACCGGTTGAAGAAATGGGGCATTGAGGATGTAGAAACCTCCGGCCATCTGGTGAAGGAACCGGAAAAGGCGGTTAGCGACTTCGACAGCAAAGAAGAGCCGACGCCGGTATCCGCCAGCTTCTCTGCAGAGGCGCTCCGACTCCATAGCGAGTACGAACAATTTCGCAAGAATAGAAATCAATTCCGAACCAGGCTGGCAGAATACGGAAAGACCCTGGAGCAAAACTGGAAGCTTCTAAACGAAAAAAAGCAATTCGATAACCAGGCTGTGCTAAAGGTATCGCAGGCGCTGGTGGACGACCTCTTTGCCGTGCCACTTATCATTGTGGGCGCCCGACCGAGTTATGTTTCTTCCAATCCCATTATTGCTCATGCCGTTCATGCGGCCTGCTATGGGATTCATCTTGGCAAGGCGCTGAACTTTTCTCGCCCGAGGTTGCAGGAAGTCTGCCTATCCGTGCTGCTTATGGATTCCGGGATGACCAGGCTTCCCATGGATATCTATTCTACAAAATCCGAACTGGAAGACCATGAGAAGAATGCGATTCGCACTCATCCCCTTATTGGATACAAGATGCTCCTGAACGATGCCCGAGTTAAGGCCTCCCTGGCTGTAGTGGCGCTGCAGCATCAGGAGTCTTTCAACGGAAAGGGATATCCTCAAGGCCTGTCCGGAGGTCAGATAGATGTTATGGCCCGCATGGCTCGCATTGTGGATACCTACACGGCCATGCTGGAAAGCCGCCCCTATCGCGAAGCCAAACTACCCTACGATGCAATGAAGAATCTTTTGAGTCTGGGCACCGAGCAGTACGATCCCAAATTGCTGCGAAGTTTTCTGGGCTGTCTGGGCATGTATCCGCTGGGAAGCCTCATCGAACTCAGTACAGGCCAAATTGGACTGGTCGTGGGAGCCAATGCGGATAAACCCCTTCGTCCTGTTGTCCGGCTCATGCGCGATGAAAAAAAGAACCCCTATGCCGGTCTTTCCTTCCTGGATCTGATGGAGCATACGCATATCTATATTGTGCGGGCAATTTCCGAAGAAGATGCCAGAGTAGATCTGGAACAGGAAATGTAAATCTTTACGAACGCGATCAGAGTTGTTTACACATTGCGGGTATGATCTTTCGCAAGGAGTCCTGCCCACAACCTGCTCCGCCGCAATATGGCGCCATCGTTCCCCCTCGGGATCCTCGGGATCAAAGCCAGGAATCCCGGGATACGGAGCTGATTTGTGTATTCATGCCTTCCGGTTGCCGAATGCGAAACATGGGCGAGTGGAGGGCATGCCGTTTTCTTCTTCGCAATGGGTACTTCATCATATCCCATAATTTTCGCACATCTTTTATAGAGATTGATATTATAGCTTTCAACAATAATACCATGCACTTTATAGAAGTAAAATCCGGGTATTTCGGATTCCGCCATCCGCTGAACACCCAGCATGCCCATCGACGACATAAAACAAGAAAGGCGGTAGGCGCCTTTATGGATCAATATGTCGCGTATCTTCGCGCCAGAGGACATAAAGTGCTTGCTTCGGAACCAGGGAACGGTAACACTCCTGTAAGCTTTGATTTGATCTGGGTGAAAAGCGATGGTCTGGAATACTTCCAGTCCATTTTTTAGAGACAGGAAGGAAAATTCTCAGCCATTTTCTCCAGGGGGTCGAATGTACTTTTGTCGGCCACGGAAATAAAAAGAGAGTAAGGTCGATTTCCACGGATGGAAATTAACGTTACAGGGAAGTAACAATGAAAATACTCCTCGAACCGGACAGGGATGTCCAGCGGGAGAAGTACGGACCGGATCCAGTTCTGCTGCGAAAGCAGGGCGTGGATATGGCCACCCGTGACATCTCTACGTACAAAGAAAAGATCGTAAACGAAGACTACATGGAGCATGCAATCAATCGGATTGCCATGGAGCTTTCCCATTTTCTGGCGAAGTAACAATGCTTTCTGTGAGGCCTGCGTAGCGTAGCGCCTCCAGCATGTGTTCCATCTGAATCTCGGCGGCGCCGGACATGTCTGCCATGCTCCGGGCCAGCCGCCGGATTCCGTTTCTTTTTCGATTGGTCCATCCCTCGGTCTCCAGGTGAAATCTTTCCTCTACCTCGCTCGTTGCGAATCTGCATTGATCGGGCTCCAGCTCTGCGTTGAACTTTCTCTGTATTCTGTTCTCAGTGTTAT
>JAGRNE010000288.1 GCA_020440915.1 Leptospiraceae bacterium
CTCCCGCAGAAAGGCCTGCTTCGAAATCATCGGCCTGCCTGTGGATTTCTTAAGCTGGATGGAGGCCATTTTCCGGCCTCCGGGGATGGCTATTGTGGTTTGCTTACACTTTCGTCGGGCTGCAATGGGTAGGGATCGTAACCCGCATCTTTTAGCTCTTTTTTGTAGGTGGAGTAGATTTCATCGGCCTTTTGCTTTTCCGTCTGCATCTCGGCCAGGGCTACGATTGCCAGAACGGTGGCATTTCTGTAATGGGCCACAGCGGCATCCGGTCTTTCGTTGGCAATCAGACGACGGGCCATATCCATCTGTCGTTGGGCCACTCGAATCCTGTGCCGGGTTTCCTTGACCCGGCGGCTTTTGGGTTTACCCGCTTCCCGGAGTTCCTGGTCCACCAGGGCGGAAGTGGTTTTGGACAGTATATCCGAGGCCTTCTGCTGATACGCATCGTTAAAGGATGCATAGACTTCAAAAGCCCGCCTCCGAGCATCTCGTAGCAAATGATAGGCTTCCAGAAGCTGCCCGCTATAGTAGGCATCGATGGCCTTGCGAAAAACGGCCGCCGTTTCCTGGTATTTTAGTTCTGCGCCAGAAACATCGCTTCCGAAGTTCTGCACCATCCTTCCCAGCCGAACCAGGTCCTTTTCCACCAGGAGTCGCAGACCATCCATTTTGCGCGCCGCAATCTGCTTATCCAGGTAATCCGAGCCCTCGAATTCCAGCACAGGATCGGATCTGTCAGCATCCGGAGTCTGGGCCAGCAGAGGTGCGCTCATTATGGACAGGCAAAGAGTAAATGCAAGAAAATGGTTGTACGAAATCATGGCTTTTGAAACCCTATGGTTCAGTGGTAGGATCGAATCGCATGTCTGTAAACCGGTTTAACAGTCTGTTGCTCAATTTTTTTTCATTCTGGCTCTTTATAATCCTTTTTTCCCTGTTCGCCCCTCCATCCCATAAAGGACTGGGGGCTGCTCCGCTCTATCTTCCGGAAGGAGATGTGGATGTGGAGGATCCTTCTATGGATGCGCTTCGTCCTCTGAGTAGCGCTTCCAGACTCGTCTTGATGCAGGCCTACATTGACCGGGCCCGCATGGAAGCCGGGGTTCGATCCGACGTAAAAGACATCCTGAAAAATTACAAAGGCTTTTCGCCCGTGGAGCGCGAAACGCTGCAAATCGTCTATAACTCTTATGTAAGCACCAGTCCGTCAAAGGCCCAGGGGGAATTGGAAAGAGCGTATGGACGACTGCAGAACCAGGCCCGCTCCGATGTTGAAAGGCAGGCGGTGGAGCTTCTGGCCTACCATGCCAGGGTATTTCGATTCATCTCTAAAGGTTCCGGTTATTCGGACCTGGTTCCTTCTTGCCAGCTCATGGGCGTAGAAAGCTGTTTTGTTGTTGAGGCGGGTCAGAAGATGGAGTCAGTGCTATCCAGAAAAGACATCGGCGTTTCGGATTACATCGATCTGCAATCCAGCCTGGATAACTTCCTCTTTCAAAAGCGCTTTATACCTTTCTTTTCGTATCTTGCTTCTCCGTTGCCAGAACTGCTCACTCGGACGGGTTTGCCCCTGGAAGCGGCCATACTGGCGGCCGGTATGTCGAAGAGTCAGCCCGATCGACAGGACCTGAAAAAGGACGTGCCGCGATACCTTACCATGGCCGGCGATTATCGCTCGGCGCTGAAATACGAAGAGAAGGTGCTTTCCGGAAAGCCAGATCTGGCCACGACGCTCAAACATCTGGACTGGCTCATACTCGGCGGAGATTATGGCGGCGCCACTGAATTGATCCTGAAGCAGACCCCGGAACGGCTGGGATCGCAGAAAGGGCGGGATGTATGGGTAGGACTTCCCCGCAATGGGGATGTAATGCGAATCCGGCTGGCCGGGCTGGTCTTTCTGGAAGGCGATAAGAGGAGAGCCGGGCAGCTGCTCCACGATTTCGTAAAGAAAGATACGGAAAGCAAGCGAGCGGAAACCCTGGTCGCCCGGCTTCGAATTGCGCAAATGCTCCTGGGTTCGGAACCAGAACTGGCCCATAAGATCGCCGAGGATGTTACCTACATAGCGCAAGCTCGCGGACTGGAAGTCATCGAATACCAGGCTACCGTTCTGGATGGATGGGCACTTTTCTTTCTGAAAAAGGACTACAATGCGATGATTAACTTCATCAAGGCGCGGGGCATTCTTACCGGCCAGAATCGCACGCTTACTCCGGACTTTTCTCGGGAAGCCGGAATGTACTTTCTCAAACGTCGCATGAGTCAGGCTGTGCAGACCAGCGCCATACTTTCTTTGAGCTCTTACATTGCCGCCAGGCGTTTTGATCCTGCAGACCGTTTCTTTCTTCTCTGGTTGCCCCAGAACGTGGACAGACATTTTCTGCTCGATGGATTCCTTCGGGACCTGGAACGTACCACAGATACGCAGAGCGTGCTGACCGTACTATCCAGGATGTCCGCTTCCCAGCGTTTCGAATTCTCTCCAGGAAGCAATCCTGGAGGATTGCGAGGGCTTCGCACAAGTATTCGAGAATCGCGCTTTCAGAATCGATTCGAATGGGCGCCTGCTGCGGACCCCGCCTCTTTTATTCGAGAAGAGGCCTACGATCTTCACCGAATGAAATTACCCGCTCCGCATCCGGGCAGACACATTCTGTTCTTTGCCGCCGATCCGGAATCGGATGCGGGCCATTTTGTGCTCTTTGACGGCCGGGGCGGCCGCTGGGCCTTTTATGTGCAGACCAAAGGGGCCCGGGATCGTATTCAGGATAACTGCGGCTTCGAATCTGGAGGAAACTGCCAGCGAGCCCGAGAATTCTTCACGGATTTTGTGGATCGCAGTCAGGGCGCTCTGGCGGTGCTTTATGATCCATCGCTGGATCTGGACTATTCGCGAATTTTTACCGGAGCGGCCGTGACCTATTACGCTTGGCCCGCCTCAGACAAAAGAGAAAAAGTACAGGAGTATAACCTGAATGCAGCCGGTCCCCGGCTTTCCGACTCCTGTTACGATGCAGGCACCTCCAATCTCAAGCTACAGAGTTTCTTGAGCGAAGGACTGGAAGGCCGACTTCTGTTACCGTCCACCATCGAAGGCAAAGGTCAGATCTATCTACGGGAACTGGCCTGCGGATCTCAGTCCCTGCGACTCTGGGATCTGGATCGGCGATTTCGATCAAAGGTAAATCTGGTAATCTGGGACCCTACGGCGCAAAAGGATTGGATGTTTCGCAAGGAACTGATGCGAGTCTTTCACGATCGCGGTATTGCGGTGTTGGAAGCCTTCGACGATGCAGATGAACTTCTTACCGAGGATACCATTGTTCCTCTGGTGCCCGGTCGTTATCGAGTGATTTTTCCTGCCATCACCTTTCTGGAAGACTAGCGGAGTTCTCCTTCGCTCCGCCGGGGCGCAGCAGATCCGGTATTGTTCTTTGAGAACGCTTCGTAGATGTTACCCGGGATTGCCCGGGTGGGCCCCTGGAAGAATGATCCGGAATCGGACATTAACGGTACTGCCTGACCGGACCTGGATCGGGGAATAATTCGTTGATCTGTGATTCAGCCTGAAAAACCCTGGGGTGTGGCCAAGAAATCCAGACGTTCCGAAGACACCGAGACAAATGAGATCAGCGATAAAGCGAAGTCCCGCTATCAACAGGAGAATCCTGTATCCGTCATTGTATCCTTTGGCCTCTTGCTCCTTCTAGTATTTGCTTTTAAACAATCGGTACTGGACGCTAATAACATTCCTTCCGGCTCCATGATTCCCACTTTGAAGGTTGGCGATTATCTATTCGTAAACAAGATGAGATACTCCCTTCGTCTGCCTTTTCTGGGAACCGAGATACTGCGCATTGACGATCCAAAGCGAGGAGAAATCATCACATTCATTCCCAGAGAAGCCACCGAAAAGA
>JAGRNE010000289.1 GCA_020440915.1 Leptospiraceae bacterium
GTCCACGTCCAGACTAGAGGAGCATGGCCCTTCCCCCGCTTCTTCGGGAAGTGCGGGGGGACCGGATATCTGACAGGCCAGGGACATAAGTAGCACTGCGATCATGGCAGCCAGAACCCGGAGGACTCTGGCCGGGATGAAGGTCTGATACTTCATGGTCTACCTGAACGGGCTCAGCAATCAGTGATTTACAATCAGCACGATAGCAATCACCATGTAGATGAATGCCGCCACGATGGACAGGGCGATGCCGACCAGGGCCAGAATACCCTGAATCTTGAAGTAGCTGCCGTATTCGGTGAGGCTGGCCAGGGCATCCTCATGGTTCTTCGTATGTAGATAATACATCACACGGTCGGAAGCCTTCATGGCGCGCAGGCCCATAAAGATCATGGGAATGCCCACGGTAGCTGTGATGATCCCCAGGCAATACAGACAACCGCCAATGATAGTCAGTATGCCACAGAACTTGGCCCATTTGGCACCATTCTCTGCGTTGCGAATCATCATGGCAATGGGACTTACTCCATAGCCATAATCCGTATTTCCATAGGCAGGATGAGTTGAATGCATTTCGAAACTCCTTCAGCTGGACTGAACTGCGGCGCCTTCCAGCGCAGGCAGAGATTTCCTTATGGAATCATACTCCTCTGCCATGGAACGAATAATCTCGCCAGCTGGCTCTATTGCTGCAATCTGAGAAACACCATGGCCGGCAGACCAGATATCCCTCCATCTTTTGTATTCGTCCTCGTCACCTGCAATTCTTGAGGGGGCGTCTGCTTTTTCCACGCTCTTTTTCAACCAGTTGGCCGGTATTCCAGAAATTTCTGCAGTATAGACGATATCATCCGCCGTAGATTCTACAATCATGTTCTTATAACCCTCGGCAGCCTGTGCTTCCGGAGTAGCAATCAATCGCGTACCCAGGTAAACGGCATCGGCACCAAGACTCAAGGAGGCAGCCATCTGCTTTCCGTCGGATATGGCGCCCGCTGCAATAACTGGAAGATCCAGCTCTGCCTTTAACTGGGGGATCAGTGCATAAGGAGAGATATTGCCCGCATGTCCTCCGGCGCCCTGGGCTACAGCGATCAAGGCATCGGCGCCTGCTTTAGCCACTACCTTTGCATGCCGCAGAGTGGTTACGTCGCAAAAGACCTTTGCACCCACCGCTTTGGCTTCCTGCACCACGGTTCTGGGCGAACCCAGGGAAGTAATGATTAGCTCCACCTTCTCTTCAAGACAGACTTCAAACTGCCGGGGCCAGTTGGGATTGTGGTCTTTGTAAAGAATCAGGTTCACGCCAATGGGCTTGCTGGTTCGGGATCGAATTTCCTGCAGTCCGTCGCGGAGCTGTTCCACGCTGCGATAGTTCAGCGCCGGAAAGCAGCCAATGCCGCCGGCCTCGGAAACCGCCACCACAAGATCCGGATAGGAAACCAGAAACATGGGAGCGCCCAGAATCGGAAGATCGATTCCCAGCATCTCGGAAATCCTGGTAGGAATACGCATGAGAAGGGAGATACCTGGTCGCCCGGCACCGCTGCAAGCGAAAAAAAGCTGACCGCAGCTTTGGACCAGTCACGAAAAGCCATGTACACAATTTTATTGCTGATACTCTCCAACGTCTTTATGACCTTCGCCTGGTATGGCCATTTAAAATATAAAGAAGCGCCGCTTCTTCAGGTAATTGTCATCAGCTGGACCATAGCCTTCTTTGAATACTGCTTCCAGGTGCCGGCGAACCGCATGGGCCATGGCCAGTTCAGCGCGGCGCAGCTAAAGACGATTCAAGAAATCATTACCCTTGTAGTCTTCGCTTTCTTTTCTGTATTTTATCTGGGAGAGTCTTTTCGATGGAATCATGCAGTGGGATTCGTCTTACTGGTACTGGCAGCCTTGTTTATTTTCTTTCCTGGCTCTCTTCGAACCGTCGGATAACCTTGCCAGAACCTCCGAATAAAAGAACGGCCGGGGCAAATCGAACAATGGCTTCTCCGCGGAGCAATCCAATGGGGCACAGAGAACTGTAGATAAAAAAGCAATGCGAATACCTGAAGACTCACTGCTCTCGAAGATCTTAACCCCGCTTATTCCTGCGCTCATTGCTCTGATGCAGCGGTTTTTTTCTCTGACTATTCGGCGACGGTATCTGAATAGAGAGGCTCTGGATTCTCTTCGCGGTCAGAGCAAGCCTTATATACTGTCCGTCTGGCATGCCTGTGTTCTCTGGGCTCCTTTTTTCCATAAGAACCATGGCATCCAGGCTATGGTATCCCCTTCCCGGGACGGCGAGCTCATCGCAAGAGTGGTGGAATGGTCTGGCAACCATTGCATTCGCGGAAGCAGTAATAAAGGTGGCTCCCGAGCACTCATCGCGCTGCTGCGACTTGCGAAGAGCGGTCATCCTTCCTGCATTGTGCCGGACGGCCCCCTGGGACCGGCCTTCGAATGCAAGGGCGGTATTCTTACCATGGCGCAAAAATCCGGGCTGCCCATAATTCCCTTTCATTACGAAGCGACTAGACAATGGGTGGCGCTCAAAGCGTGGGATAGGCACCGGATTCCGGGCCCGTTCAGTACGCTCTACATGAGTTACGGCGATCCTTTCTTTGTTCCGGCCGCATTGAGCGACGAGCAATTTGATTCCTTGCGAAGGGAACTGGAAAAAAAGATGATGGAGAATATGTATCGGTGCCAGGAAGCTGCCGGCTATCCACCGGGAAGCGACATTTGATCTACGCCATACTCTACTTCCTTTATTTCCTGGGCCACGGTTCCTATTTTTCTACACTGAGCCCATACATGCTGGAGCGATTCGGCAGCGATGCCCGATTCGTATTCCTGGCCGGGCAGGCCGCTTTTCCTCTGGGATATTTTGTGGCCGGCTACCTTTCCGATCGATTTCAAGCCATCCGCGGTATCCTGGTTCCTCTTGTCATTCTGCATGCTCCGTGCCAGTTCTTTCTTTATTGGCCGGATCTTGGCCTGGACGGTGCCATCGCTCTGGGCGGACTCACACGATTCTTTTTCGCTGCGAATATGCAGCTCCTTACCATTGCAACGCTGGAATCCCTGGAACTGAAAGGATTCTCCATCAGTCGTAGCGCCGGAACCCTGGGTTTCTTTCTCGTTCATCTGGTTCTATTCTTTCTGGAGGTTCAGTTCCCTGGTCTTCTGGCCACCGAAGCGTCCGGAAGCGGAACAGGAGGCCGGATTGGCTCCGCTTTCCTTCTGATCTTTGCAGTGGCCTGCTTCTTTGTGCAGAAAAATCGAAAAGGCAGCCAGCAATACTTCTTCCATGAAGCCTTTGCCATCCTCGGACGACCGGCGGTTCTGCTATTCTTTCTGGTGTCTTTCGTATACTTCGCGGGCTACCAGACTGTAGATTACTATCTGGGAGGCTATTTGAATTCGCGCTATGGGATGGCTGGCGTTTACGGCGGATGGTGCCTTGCCACGCTGCTGGAACTGCCTTTCCTGCCATTGTGCGCTCGAATTCATGCCAGGTACGGCTCCACGCCTCTTTTTCTCGTAGGGACTCTGGCCGGAGTCCTTCGATTTGCCCTGCTCTACGCCGATTCCCTGTCCCATCTGCCGGGACTCATTTTTGTTCAACTACTACATGGCATCCATTTCACCGGCTATTATATGGGGACGATTTTCCGTCTTCGTTTCTTCTTTCCGGAACATCTGTACGGCACCGGTCAGGGGATGTTTATGATCCTGGCCACCGCGGCCGGGGCCCTGGTAGGGTCTTATCTGGCCGGTGGTCTGCTGGACATATCGCAGCCCTTGCCTCCGGAAAAATCCTCCGAAGAATTGCAATACGGACCGGTATTCCTGGCCAGTCTGGTTGTGCATCTTGCAGTTTTTTTTAGTTTTCTTCTTATGCAGG
>JAGRNE010000028.1 GCA_020440915.1 Leptospiraceae bacterium
GGAATGCGACGAGCCATTTCGCCTGCCACCGACCGACCATAGCGATCGTAACCAAAATCCAGGAACAGAAGATCCCGGATTCCCAGAAAAAAGCGAGAGTGAAACAGGCTATGTTCAGCCCATTCCGGGTGCACCCTGCCATCCGCTGCCGGTCGTTCGGCATCCGAGGGCAAATTGAAGAATCGCGGCAAATGATAATTGTGATTAAAGACCCATTGCTGCAATGCGGCCTCATTTCCCTGAGGAAGATGGACCCTGGCAATAGCCATGGGGTCTCTCAGATGAAATAGAAAGAAGGTGATCAAATAGACACCGAAGGCCACTGGAATGGTATAAAGCAAGCGTCTAATCAGGTACGCCTTCATGTGGCTAACAGAGCGATGGCCCTTTGTGCAAAGCAAGGGAATTTAACCCGGATTTCTGCACTTCCGTTCACAGCCCTGCCCCTGCCCCGGAGATCCGAAGCGGCAAAAGCAGGCGGTGCGGTGGCCGATTTTTCTAGAGCCGGATGAAGGAGCCAGCTTGCTCTTTACAATTGAAGTGGGTAGATGTACCCGGGAGAAGCGAAATGGACAGAATCGAAGAAATCTTTCTGGAGCTTCAATTTTCCAGCATACGCTTCGCCGAGGAAGAGCATCTTGTTCTATCGCTCAGGGACATTACCGAGCGCAAGCGGAACGAACAGGAAATTCGCAATCAAAATGAATTGCTCCGGCTCTCCGTGGACCAGGCCGAAGCGGCCAGCCGGGCCAAATCCCTTTTTCTGGCCAACATGACCCATGAACTAAAGACTCCGCTCAATTCAATGTTAGGATATGCACAGTACCTGAAGATGCCTCAGCTTGGCTCGCTGAGCCATCGACAAACGGACGCTGTTTCTTCTATAGAATCCAGCGGCCGCCATCTTCTGAAGCTGGTGGAGCAAATCCTGGAGTATTCTCGAACGGAGGCCGGTCGCATACCTCTAGATCGCACGGACTGCGACCTGGCAGGACTCATTCATGAATGTATCCAGGGGTTCCAGCATGTCACAAGAAGCAAAGAAATTGAGCTACTGGAGAACCTTCCGGCCGGCCCGCTGCACGTGAACTGCGATCAAACCCGCATACGGCAAGTAGTGGATAATCTGCTCACCAATGCCGCCAGACATACGGATGCCGGAGGAAGGATTGAAGTCAGCCTTCTGGAGGGGGCGGAGAACGTACTGCTGCGTGTCGCGGATACAGGACATGGTATGCCGGCGGAGGATCAGGAACGGATTTTCGAACCTTTCGAACAAAGTGTTTCGGACCGGACCAGAAAAAGGGAAGGCGCCGGTCTGGGGCTTGCGATTGTGAAGAGAATAGTTGACATGCACCAGGGATTCATCACTCTACAGACGGCTCCGGGCGAAGGCGCAATCTTCACAATAGGCCTGCCCCTTCGCTGAGAAAGTAAATGCACCTCAAATCGGACGACAAGAGAATCCTGGTAGTGGAAGACGATGAACGTTCTGCAGCGCTCCTCAAGGATGTCCTGGAAAGCAGCGGCTACAGAGTTGTGCTGGCCAGCAACGGAAAGGAAGCGCAGGGCATTCTTGAAAACCATTTCTTCCCTGTGATCATAACAGACCTGGAAATGCCGGAAGTCGGCGGCCAGGAGCTGATTCGTGACCTGAAGGCCAGAGAAAGCGATGCGGAAATCATCGTAGAAACCTGTCACAACGAATCGGAAGTGATTATCGATGTGATGAAGAATGGAGTCTACGACTATCTGATCAAACCCATCGATCTAAACGAGCTATTGTTGAAGGTGCAACGGGCTGTGGAAACCGCCTATCTGAAGAAGGTTCACCGAGCGTCTGAAAAGGAAAGGACCATCCGCCTGGAAAATCAATTGAACTGGCTAAAGTGGATGCACGAGCGCAGCCAGAGCGGCGCCTTCGACAAGACGGCAAAGGAAAAGGCGCTCTTCTATAATCTTCGCACATCCCTGACCCAGGGCTCCGGATTCGGCCAGCTCATCTCTGTGCTTCTCTTTATTCTGGAATCCGCCCAACAAAACGGCGATAAATATGAAATTGATAAGAGCATCATGGATATGGTGCGCGAAAACACCTACACTGCCAGCCGAATCATCGACTCGCTAAACGAAATCGACATCCTGCTTGGTCAGGATATCAAGACCGAGGAAATGACAGCGGCGGACGTGCGAATCATTCTACAGCAGGCCATGAAAGAGGCGGAAGATAGTCAGAAGCATCATGATAATCATATCGTGCTGTCTGAAAACAAGGAAAGCTTCAAAGGCCTGCAACTGAAATGCAATGCGGATCAACTCAAGAGAGCCATCAAGGAGCTTCTCTTGAATGCAATGAAGTTTTCCCCCAAAGGCACTACCATTTCGCTTCTGCTGAGCCACAGCTCCGATAAGCTAAATATTAACGTTCTGAATGAAGTCAGGGCCACCCGAGATCTGGGCAACGGGAAGACTTCAGAAGGCGGCATCCCTCTGGAATATCAGAACCTGGTGTTCGAGCCCTTCTTTCGCCTGGAACACTCGGTGTTTGAAAACTTCGACACCCTGGACATAGGTATGGGGTTAAACATCGTGCGGACCATTGTGGACAAACTGGGCGGCAGCATTGTGGCCTCCAATGTCCGGGATTATACAGATTGGAAACTTCAGGAGGGTAGACTCCTGGTGGATTTCGAGGTTCAACTGCCGCTGCTCAGTGCAGCAGGGGCCGCCAGTTCCAGAGCTATTCGATGAGCGAGCCCTCTAAAATCCTCATTCTGGAAGACTCCCGAATGAGCGCCCTGTTGCTGGTGAAAACCCTGCAGCAGGAGGGCTTCTCCTTTGAACACAGAATCGTAGAAAGTGAAGCAGCGCTGGATCTGGCGCTGTCCGAATCCTCATTTGATCTGGTACTGTCCGACTACTATATGCCCGAATTGGACTGCGGGTCCGCATTGCGAAAGGTGCGATCGAAAGATTCGGACATTCCTTTTGTTATCGTATCTGGTAAGATCGGCGAAGAAACTGTGGTGGATATGATGCGAAAAGGCGCCACCGATTTCGTAATGAAAGATCGCATGGACCGTCTGATCCCTGTAGTGCATCGGGAGCTAAGAAACATCCGAAGTCTGCGCGAAAGGCAGCAAACACAGGAAAAGCTGAAGAGAACCGAGGAGCAATTCCGGGGATTCGTCTCTACTATCCTGGAAGTCATTCCCGACGGACTTCTGGTTCTGGACGGAAGGCAGGAACCGTTTCTGATTAATGCATCGTTCCATCGAATTGTACGGCGTTATGCTGCAGAGCTGGGGTACTCCGAAGACGAACTTAGAGATTTGCTTATTCAGAGATCCCTGAAACAGGTAGAAACGCTGCAGAGCCCGAGCGAAATAGGAGCCATCGAACTAAGGATCGAACGAAAGGCCGCGCCGCCAGAAGAGGATTCTGAACGCTAGCCCTGGAAAGGGCCTGTGCCCAATTTCGCCCTGACTTCTTGTAATCGTTGAGGTTTTCCAGGTTCACCACAAACTGTTGTATTTGAGTTGAAATTGATCCCGTGCGGCCGCATCCACTCCAATGTATTGGAGCAGATTGGTTCCCATGGGATGGGGTTCGTACGGCGTGGTCCAGGGCTGGGAAATCCCATAGCTGATTCGATGAAAGAAGAGAAGCACAGGAACCCTGTCTTCCAGAATTCCATTCATTGTCGCAATCAATTCCTGACGGCGAGCGGGATCCGAGGTTCTTTCCAGGGCGCGATAGGCGGCGTCAAAGTCCGGATCTATGAAGTGAGCTTCATTGTATGTAGTTTCGCTGTTGGGTCCGTAGAAAAGCTGAAAGAAGTTTTGCGGATCGGGATAATCTGCTCCCCAGGCCCAGGTCGTGATTTGAAACTCCCCTTTCATTCTCTTTTCGAAATAGGTGGGCGCATCATAGAGATCTACTTGAAGGCGAATGCCAAGACGCCCCACCTGCTCTACCAGAAAGGAATGGAAACTGGCGCTTGCAGGACGAGGCACATCGATGATGCGAAGCGTCAGAGGTTTATTTGTTTTTGGATCCAGTCCGTCCGGATAGCCGGCAGCTTTCATCAATTCCTGCATTCGTGCAGGACTGCAATCCCGGGCATGCATGGGCGAGTTGCGAAACCCTTCCATTCCGGGCGGAATTAATCCATGAGCAATAATGGCCCGCCCTTCGAAAAACCGTCGAATCAACTCTTCTGTATTGATGGAGCAACGTATGGCCTGTCGCAAAGGAAGATTGTTTTTCAGCACTGGATCCTCCAGATTAAAGATCCAGCCAAAAGTAGCCAGCTCAGCCTCGGTGGTAAGACGCACTCCCCGTTCAATGTACTCCTGTCGAAGCTCTCCACCTTCCAGCACTCCTTCGTAGGAATCGCTGGTCAACGTTACCCGATCCTGGTAGCCCTGCTCAAAAAGAGTCCACACCGTGGAGCCAGATTGAATCAAGTAGAGGATTACTCGATCGCTCATAGGTAATGGGGTTCCGGAAAGCTCTCGCACATTGGCTGCCCTCTGGTTGTCTTTCTTCAGCGCCTCTGGCCAGGAGCTTTCGTCGCCCAGTTGAGGATACTTCTCATCGTAGAGCTCGTTTCGATCCAGGATTATTTTGTCCCGGGGCTCCCATGAAGTCAGATAGAAAGGCCCGGAGGCGATGAGATTGCGGTCAAGCCCGTGCTCGTTTCGATCCTGCGAAACGTAGTGATTCCAGCAATTCCAGGGAATGGGAGCCGAACTGACCATTGCGAAGAAATAGAGGATACGATCGCTGCTAGACTTGATATAGATGCGAAGTCGGTCCGGTCCCAGCACCTTGACTCCGGATATGGGCTTCGCATAGGACTCTGCCAGAACAGCGGCTTGCTCTTCGGCGCTCAAAATACCAAAATTGGACTTCTCTCTTTTCTCCCTCATATACTGATTGTATTCTTCAAAACCTACGATGTTTTCGGCCAGCAAGGAATACATGAACGCTTCGCTTCCGGGATCGGC
Source organism: Leptospiraceae bacterium (assembly GCA_020440915.1). Lineage (GTDB taxonomy): Bacteria > Spirochaetota > Leptospiria > Leptospirales > Leptonemataceae > UBA3465. The sequence goes on from JAGRNE010000028.1 coordinate 5,013, forward strand.
ATTTCTCTTTAGATTGAGCTCCAGATCCCGGGCCAGAATAGGGCGACCTCTGTCATCCTCGAATTCATCTTTGAGGCATTCTTCTACCGGAGCGTAGTACTTCCTGGATAGATGTAGATCAAAGAAGTAGACAGACCTTCCTTCCAGTTCTCCGTTCATTACTTCAGGAATGCTCCGGGCCAGAAAGGGCTCCATTTGAATCGGCCGCTTAAGGTAAGAATACTGAAAAGGAGTAACAACAAGATTGGAGGCTACTGCAAAAGACGGCGCATCGTTCATGCGTACCGGATCCATGGTGGACGGTTCTGAAGCCATGGCAATGAGGTACCAATCCTTGCCTGCTGTTTCCGGGTAAGGATGATTCCAGGGCCGGCTGCATCCCGCCAGGGCCAGAAGCGCGAACAGAAGAAACAAGGATTCCCTTGCGGGCAGAACCTTTGATCTGGCTTTCTGTGGCGCCGAATGTATTGCCAGTTTCCGGGCGCTGCGCAAAATAAAACCCCGGCCGAATGCATTGAATTGGGTGAAAGTCAGGGGAATGCCGGTTTTTTTCTTTGGCCGCATATTCCTCGAAAATTGTTCACACCGGCCCTGCCTGAAAAGCGAAAATATAAATGCATGTTTGACACCCCGGCCGGCTGCAGAAAAACTTTGCCTCGATGAAAAGACTCCCATTCCTGCTCACTGCTTTATTGCTTCTTACCACTACCTTTTTCATGCATTGTGGTGAAGAAAAGGAGATCCAGCTGGACCCGGTGAAGGATACTCCCATGTCCGGCCTGCCCATCGGGCCTGCCGATCCCATGGCGGATCCGACCGCTGAGAAAGGAGGAGTAAACAATGTGTGGGGAGCCTCCTATCCCAAGTCCCTTAACTACTGGCTGGACACCAATACACTTTCCGGCGAAATCACTGGTTTTCAATTCGAACCTCTTATTGTTATGCATACCGTAAAGCAGGAGCCGGTGGGAATTCTGGCCGAATCCTGGGAAACCAGCGCCGACGGAAAAGAATTTACCTTCAAGATTCGAAAGGAAGCGAAATGGAGCGATGGCGAGCCCATCACCGCAAAAGACTTTGTCTTTTACTACGATACAATCATGAATCCCAAACACAATACCGCAGTGTTTCGAGTTTCCCTGGAAAGATTCGAACGCCCGGTGGCACTGGACGATCATACTCTGAAGGTTGTGGCCAAAGAGAAGCACTGGCAGAATTTCTGGGAAGCCGGCGGATTGATCGCCCTTCCGGAACACAAGCTCAAAGGGAAGAACTTCAATGATGTAAACGAGTTCGATGTTGTGAGCGGCCCCTATGAAGTCATCCAGAACAAGGTGAATCGCTTTGTTCTTCTGAAGCGAAGAGGCGATTACTGGGGACGAATCCTGAAATTCAACAGCGGAAAATACAACTTCGATTATATCCGATACCGCTTCATCGAGGATCGCAACAAAGCTCTGGAGGCATTTAAGAAAGGGGAGTTCGATTACTTTCCGGTTCATACAGCATCTATCTGGGCCATCAAGACTCATCTGGAAGAAGTGCAAAAAGGCTGGATGGCCCGCCAGAAAATCTACAATCGCATCCCGCGCGGTTTTCAGGGATTTGTGATTAACTTGCGAAGAGATAAGTTTCAGGATGTGCGCGTCCGAAAAGCGCTGGCTTATCTTCTGAATCGTTCATTGATGAACAAGAAGCTGATGTATGAAGAGTACGTATTGCTAAACTCTTATTTTCCTGACCTCTACGAAGGCTACGTAAACCCTGAAGTGCCGGTCATCGAATACAATCCAGAGAAAGCCAGAAAGCTTCTGGCCGAAGCGGGCTACACACCCAACGAAAAGGGAATAATGCAAAAAGATGGCAACGTGCTTGCTGTTCGCTTCTTGCAAAGCGGTTCCGACCTGCGGCATCTGAACATTTATCTGCAGGACCTAAAGTCTGTAGGTATCGAAGCCACCATCGATCAGGTAAGCCTGAGCACTGCGCGAAAGCGGCTGGATGAATTCGATTTCGATCTTTACTGGATCAACTGGGGCGCCGGCCGACAGAAGAATCCAGAACCCATGTGGCATTCTCGCACCGCCGAGGAGAAGGGATCCATCAACCTTCCAGGGGTGAAGGATGCAAAACTGGATGCTCTCATTGAGTCCTTCAAGACAGCTCCAGATGCAGGCACGCGCACCAATCTACTGAAGCAGATGGATCGGCGCCTTTATGAATTGCATCCCTACGTTCTACTCTGGCAGGCCGATTCGCACCGAATGCTGTACTGGAATCAATACGGTATACCCCGCTATCCCCTGGGGAAATACGGCTCCGACGATTCGGTAAATACCTACTGGTGGATCGATGCCGATCAGAAAAAGCTACTGGAGGAATCCAGAAAAAACAATGAAGCGATGAAAAAAGCCCCGGCCACGGTTCAGTACGATGGTCCATAAGCATTTCCTGGTTTTCTTCAGCATCGATGCCAGGAGAATTGTTCCCGGAACGGGCCGGTGGACCGGGTGGACTGGCTCGATTTGACTGAAAGGTCTTTACGAACTTGCAAACCTACGTAACCAGACGATTGCTTTATATGATCCCCACCATCCTGGGAATCACTCTGGCCTGTTTTGCTCTAATTCAATTTGTTCCCGGCGGGCCGGTAGAACAAATGATTGCCAATATTCGCGCCGCCAGCGTGGCCCGAGGAGCCGATCCAGCGGCTGCTATATCGCCAGCCGAAATAGAAAACATAAAGAAGAACTTTGGTTTCGATCAGCCGGCCTACGTGCGCTATTTCACCTGGCTTGGGGGCGCAATCACCGGCGATCTGGGCCAGTCTTATTCCTACAACCGTCCGGTAATGGGAGTCATTCTGGAAAGGATGCCTATTTCGCTGTTCTTTGGTCTAACCTCCTTTTTGCTTTCTTATGCCGTTTGCATCCCTCTGGGAATGTGGAAAGCGCGAAAACATCATTCTCTGTTCGATACCATGAGCTCCATAGTAATTTTTGCCGGATACGTTATCCCCGGCTATGCCCTGGGAATCTTGTTGATCATTTTCTTTGCTGGCGGTACTTTTCTGGACCTCTTTCCTCTGCGCGGCGTGGTCTCGGATAACTTTGAGATGCTTTCCTTCCCGGCGCAGGTGCTGGATTTCCTGCACCATATGGTGCTTCCCATGATCTGCTATATGGTGGGGGAATTTGCCTTCCTGACCATGCTCATGAAGAACAGCATATTAGAAGAAATTCGCAAGGACTACATGCGGACTGCCGTGCTCAAGGGCATGCTTCCGAAAACCGCGCTGTTCCGGCATGCATTGCGAAACGCTCTCATTCCCATCGCAACGCGGATGAGCGAAATATTTACGCTGGTCTTTGCGGGCGCGCTGCTTATTGAAAAAGTCTTTGATATTGACGGTATGGGCCTTCTGGTCTGGAACTCGATTGTTAGCCGGGACTACAATGTAGTAATGGGAATAATTCTGATTTCATCGCTGCTGACGCTATTCGGCAGACTCTTCTCCGATTTGCTCTATACGTATATTGATCCCAGGATTCGCCTGCAGTGAGAATTTCAGATCTTACAAAAGACAGGTGGCGAAAATTCAAGAAGATTCGGCGCGCCTTCTATTCGCTAATTCTGCTAAGTGTACTCTTCTTTATATCCTTGTTCAGCGAACTCATTGCAAATAGCAAACCTATCGTACTGCATTACAGAGGGCAGACGTATTTTCCTACAATGTTTTTCTATTCCGGCAAAGAGCTGGGACAGCCGTACGGAACCGAAGCAGATTACCGCGGGCTGACCCGCTCGGAAGGCTTCACCCGAGCAGGGTGGGCCGTGTATCCGCCCCTGGCCTTCGATCCCCTGGAAGCGGACCTGGAAGGTATGGACCCTCCTCCGCATCCGCCTTCCGCGCAACACTGGCTGGGCACGGATAGCCTGGGTCGGGACGTATTTGCGCGTCTACTGTACGGCTTTCGCATCTGTATGCTGTTTTCCCTTTGCCTTACGGTGGTTAGCGGATTTCTGGGAGTTCTGGTGGGCGGAATCCAGGGTTATCTGGGCGGACGAACGGACATTCTGATGCAAAGGCTTATTGAGGTCTGGTCGGCTCTGCCCTTCCTGTACGTTGTCATTTTGCTGGGTTCCATCTACGGACAGAATTTCTGGATGCTTCTGATTGTAATGTCGCTCTTCAGCTGGGTGGGGCTTTCCTACTACATGCGAGGTGAATTCTTCAAGCTTCGCGGACAAACCTACATTCGCGCGGCCCGGGCCAGCGGTCTTGGTAGCTTCCGCATATTCTTTGGGCAGATACTTCCGAATGCGCTGACGCCCCTTATCACCATCCTTCCCTTTACGTTGATCGCGGGCATCAGTTCCCTGACGGCGCTGGATTTTCTGGGATTTGGACTGCCGCCCCCTACTCCGTCCTGGGGCGAACTTCTTCAGCAGGGTCTGGACAACCTGGACTTTCCCTGGATTGCCGTAAGCACCGTGGCCGCGCTATTCCTGACGCTGCTCATGGCTACGTTCATAGGTGAAGGGGCCCGAGAAGCCTTCGATCCCAAATTTCACGATAAGGATTCGTGAACCAGGGGACTGCGGCGCCATACCCGTACGTCTGTCTATCCCGGGGCCATGCTTGAGGCCGCCACTGGTGGCTTTCGAGGAACTCCTCGGATCCAAAGAGCCCTGCACATCTCCTTCAATGGGGAGAGGGCGTCGCATTCTTTCGACTCCAGAGCTCCAGGATTTCTAGCGCTTCCAGTTCGCGGCCTTTCGCTTCTGCCTGCGCTTGCACCAGGCTGGCGAAGTCCATAAGGTCTCGCAGAGGAATGGCGCTCAAGTCCAGACCCTGGTCTTCCAGGACGTATGCTACGCCCCCTTTTCCGGACTGACTGTTGATGCGAATGTACTTTTCGTAGATGCGTCCAATGTCTGCGGGATCCATGGGAAGGTAAGGAATGTCCCACCGACCGGCGTTGCCGCTTCGGGCCCGGGCGGAAAGAGATTTTCGAATGGCATCCTGATGTGATCCCGAAAAGGCAGTAAAAACAAGCTCCCCTGCATAAGGCTGGCGAGGAGGCACAGTCATCCCTGTGGTCTGCTCATAGACCTGGCGTATTTCAGGGATCCGCGAAAAGTCCAGGCCAGGATCCACACCCTGACTGAACATATTCAAACCTACCGTAACCAGGTCCAGGTTGCCTGTCCTTTCGCCATTTCCAAAAAGCGTACCTTCCAGACGATCGGCGCCTGCCAGCAAAGACATTTCAGCGGCGGCCACGGCTGTACCTCGATCATTATGAGGATGGACGCTCAACACCACATCCTTGCAATTGTTGAGGTTGCGTCCAAACCATTCGATCTGATCGGCAAAAAGGTTGGGTGTGGTCACTTCCACTGTGGATGGTAAGTTCAGGATTAAATTGCCGGGTTCGAAGGGGGCCCATTCTTCCATCACCGCATGACATACCTCCAACGCAAATTCCGGCTCTGTGGAGGAAAAGCTTTCCGGCGAATACTCAAGACGAAACTCTCCGCGAAAGCTGTCTCGGAGTCGCCTGATTTGCTGCACCCCGTCCACAGCGATCTGCTTGATTTCTTCTCTGGATTTCTGAAAAACAGACTTCCGCTGGGCGGGCGAGGTGCTGTTGTACAGATGAAAAATCACCCGATCCAATCCTTCAATGGACTCAAAGCTTCTGCGAATCAAATGCTCTCTGGATTGGCTCAATATCTGAATCCAGGTTCCGGCCGGCACGGCATTCGCTTCCGACAGCCATCGTATGAAATCGAACTCCGGCGCCGAAGCCGACGGAAATCCCGCTTCGATTTCGGAGAAGCCCATGGACAGAAGTGTGCGAAACATCCGCGCCTTCTTTTGCGGATCCATAGGAATCACCAGCGCCTGGTTGCCATCCCTGAGATCCACGCTACAGAATACCGGGGCCTTTTCGATGCGTCTCGAAGGCCATGTCCGATCCGGAAGATCCACGGGAATCACCGGTTGATACTTCGCGAAATCATCCGCTTCTCCATGTTTTCCGGATGACATGCCAAATTCGCCCGGCCGATGGCCCCCTGACGGACGGGATCTGGCGGCTTCGCCAGGTTTACTTGCATTCCCGGAACTTTCGATTTTGCGGGAATTTCCCGGGGTACCGGGCTTACTAAAAGATTTCATTTCCTCACTCCTTGGACATTATACAACGGGTAGGCAACGGCTCGGTCAGATTCTCTCCGAAATTGAACCGAAACAATGGACGTACGTTATATGTTATACTTGGGCCAGGCGAAGCCCGGCTAGCAGAGTGTTCAGGAGTGAAACTAGAGAGGACACAGCATGGCCAACACCGAGTTGCGAGAAATCAGCGGAAAGCATCTGTATTTGTGTCCTGCGGATCACCTTTTCAATATCGGAAGAGATGAAATAAGGTCAAGCCCTAAAAGTCCGGGGGGCCGCTCGTTTTTTTCTTTGCAGCTCGGCAATCGAAGTCTCTTTTTGATCCTTAACATTAACCAGGGTGCAAATGTGAACATAGACGAATTAAAACAGCAAGCTACAGTTCGGTCTTATGAGGCCGGAAAGGAACTCTTTCACCAGAACGATCCTTCCAACGGCGAGTTTTTCTTCGTAGTTCACGGTACCGCAGGGGTATTTCGGGATGACTTCGAAGAAGGTCGAAAACCGATCATTGAAATCGCCGCCGGAGGAACGTTTGGCGAACTGGGTCTGCTTCTGGGCAAGCCCAGAAATGCCACTGTGAAAGCCCTGGATGAGCTTAAAGTTGTGAGCATCAATGAAGCCCTTTTTCGCAAAGAGACCGAATCAAATGTCAAATTTCTGGCCGGCCTGATGCGGGCCACCATTCACAGAATCATGCATCTGCAGGAAACAGTGGAGTTGCAGGGGCTGAAAATAGAATGGGAACTCCCGGAAGATATCCTGGAACTGATTCGGCAAAACCGCCGGAAGAACCTTCAGCTCAAGGAATACCTGAACAATATGCGCAATCTCTCCATGGGGCCCAACCACCTGGTATTTGCCCAGGCGGCAAAATCGGATCATTACATCTACCTGATTCTTGAGGGAGAGGTAGGCATCTTTCTGGACCGTAAAGCAGGTCCCGAGCTAGTAGGAAAATGGGAAGCCGGTGACTTCTTCGGCTATATGCATCTGGTGGATGAGCCTTACAGAAAATACACTGCGCGTACGCTGGATCAAAACACCATGCTTATCTTTCTGGACACGGATATCTTCTACAAAGTAATGAGAATCTATCCGGACTACGGATTTAGCATCTACAGAACAATCCTTACCCATCTACTGGTATACCAGTACAATCTGCTCAGGGCCAGAGACTGTCAGACCGGTATCGTCTGAGCGCTGCGGCTTCCTCTATGTTCGAAAACCTTTGGTAGCAATGGAGCCTGCAGCGGGCATTCTCCAGTTCTTCCGCCGGCCGCTTCTGGATTACCGGGCAAATCGAAGCTTCGTCCGGGGAGGTCGGCGCAGATCATGCCATGGCAGTCTGAAGCAATCCGCCCCCATCCTCAAGTGTGGCAGCACTTTTTTATGCCTTCTGATCGGAAAACGAATTGTGCCGTGAACAATACCGGTTAGAGTTCGGACCCGATGATCTACTTCAATGAATGGGGCATTGCCACCCTGGTCTGCACTCTCTATACCCTGGTGCTGCTACTGTATTTAATCTCTTTGAAGGAAAAGCAGCGCTACACCCGGGACCTGGCATTTTTCTTTTTTGGCGCGGCCGGATTGAATGTGGGCTATTTGTGGTCCGCCCTGTTCATTGGGCCTCTGGGCGGCGACCATCGATTCATTACGGTAGGCATCGTTTTCGTGCCGCTAATCTACATGATTCAGTTCGCCTTTCATTTCCCCAACAACGAAAAGACCCGGGCCTCGCGAATCTCATTCTGGATTAGCGTCGCGCTTGCCGTGGTTCTTGTTGCTCACTTCTATTACAATGCCTGGATTACTTCTCCGGATTTTGACTTTCAGGGTGAACTCTTCAACTATCCGCAGGAAATGGGTGCCTGGGTAGCCCGGGGCATGATGCTATTGATGGTCTGGTTCGCCGTTGTACTTTTCATGCGTAGCCGGAAGATGGAGAAAAAAGAAAAGCGAGCCGCGCGGCAACTCCTGATCGCCATGCTGATTCCCACTTTCTTGCCCGGCATTGTGAACGTTCTCTACAACGGTGGAAGAATAAGTCATTCTACATTTCAGCAAGGCTATGTACTTACCAGTCTCCTGGGTTATACGGCGCTGGTTCTGGTCTTCATTAACAATACAGTGGAACGCACAAGTTTCATGACCAAGATTGTGGGCATTTCGCTGGTGACTTTGCTGCTGGCCATCCAGGCCCTGTCCGCTTTCTCCGGCCAGCAAACCCATCGCAACTACGATCGCATCCATTCCCTGCAGGGTCGCGCTTACGTACTCGATGGGATGGAACCTATCACTCCCATCGCCTATGCAAAACCTGTGTCAGAAATGAAAGATGGAAAATTGGTAAAGCGCGGAGAAAACGACAACTTCACCGATCGTTTCTTCCGGCAAATGAAGCCGAATACAGACGAGATTTTTCTGGCTTATCATGTACCGGGCGCGGCCGACGCCGATGGCAATCGCATAGATTATGAAATTGGATACAATTATCGAGAGTACCGGGCATTCATTCACCATTCCATGATTGGAACGGCAATTCTGACCATTGCCCTTGTCCTGGGAGTTTTGATACTTTATCCTATTTTCTTCTCGCGCAGCCTGGTCCGACCGCTGCATTCTCTGCTGGATGGTGTGGGTCAGGTAGAGGAAGGGGATTTCGAAGTGAAAATACCCGTGATGGTGGAAGATGAAATCGGCTATCTTTCCAGGGCTTTTAATAATATGGTTAGGAGTATCCTGGATGCCAGGCGCAAGCTGCAGGACTACGCCGAAAATCTAGAGCACAAGGTGGATGAACGTACCCGGGAAGTCACCGAAAAGATGCAGCAGATTCATGAAATGAAGGTTCAGCAGGACGGAGACTACTACCTGACCTATTTGATTGGCCGACCTCTGCAGACCAATCGCAACAAATCGGACAAGATCAATACCGAGTTTTACGTAGAACAAAAAAAGAAGTTTGTCTTCAAAGAAAGATCTGCCGACCTCGGCGGTGATATCTGCGTAACGGGAAACCTTCGCCTGGGGCCGAATGCGAAGCGATACACAGTATTTATGAACGGCGATGCCATGGGAAAGTCCATGCAAGGAGCCGGTGGCGCCATTGTAATGGGAACTGCCATGAACAATATCCTGGCGCGCTCTGCCGGAGATGATAGAGTAATGGACGTCACTCCAGACGAATGGCTTACCGAAACCTACGAAGAATTACACAATCTCTTTCTGGCTTTCGACGGTCTGATGATGCTTTCTGCTGTAGTGGGCGTCATCGACGAGGAAACCGGGCAGATGAGTTACTTCAATGCGGAGCATCCCTGGATGGTCCTGTACCGGGAGGGCACCGCAACCTTCATAGAAAAAGAGCTGAATTTACGAAAGCTGGGCTCGCCTTCCGAATTCAAATTCCATGTGCATCATTTTCAGCTTCAACCCGGGGACGTTATTCTGGCCGGTTCCGATGGCCGCGATGATCTGGACCTCAACGCCGGCGGCGAAGTTCGAATGATCAATGAGGACGAAAACCTCTTTCTAAAGCACGTTGAGAATTCGGACGGCGATTTGCTGGGTATTGTGGATCGCATTCATGCCACCGGTATCGTTACCGACGACCTCAGTCTTCTGCGAGTTGGATTCCAGGAGTCAGCCGCCGCGGTAGCCAGTCGGGGAACAAAGACCGATGTAGAGTCTCTGCTTCGCATGGCCCGGGAAGGATTGCAGGGAAATGACATCGAAGGATCACTGCGAAAGCTGGAGCAGCTACTGATGGTTGACCCTGACCATAGCAATGCGCTACGACTGAAAGGCCGCATTCTCATGACGGAGGGGCGCTACCAGGAAGCCCTGCAGCCTATGAGTCAACTGTCAGAGCTGGAACCAGACAATGTTGATGCGTGGTTTTCCCTTTCCATCTGCTACAAGCATCTACGGCAGTACCATGAAGCCATCCGTGCCGGCGAAAAGGTGGCGGAGGCCCAGCCGCGCCGCATTGCCAATCTTATCAACCTTGCGGATAGCTACCGGGTCACGGGTCAGACAGCCAGAGCCCGCGAACTTGCAGGAAAGGCTATCGCTATGGAACCCGAGAATGCTTCGGCCCAGAAGCTCCAGACTCTGCTATCCCAAACATAGCGAGCAATTGGAGAATTCTATTTGCGAGCGCGGGCGCGCAAGCGGCCGCGCCAGCACCCTGCAATACGGGTCGAAATGCAGGAAGCGGAATCAGATATCAAATTGCGCAATATTTCTGGGCTGATAGAGTTTTCTGTACCTGGTGAATTCTTCTGCTGGCATGGGTCGGGCAAAATGGTATCCTTGCCAGCCACTCACTTTTAGCACCGAATGTACGCGATTCAAGTCTTCCTCGGACTCAATACCTTCTACAATGACATCCAACCCAAGTTGCTCTGCAATACTATCGATGGCCGCTAGGACAGCCATGCCGCTACCGCCTTCTGCAGAATTCTGAACAAAGGCTCGGTCCACTTTGATCGTATCCAGTGGGATGGCATCCAGACACGAAAGGGAGGAATAACCGGTTCCGAAATCATCCAGAGCCACAGAAACGTTCTTCTGACTCAGTTTCTCTAGATTCGCGATAACGACGTCGCTGCTACCTATGAAGGCGGACTCGGTTACCTCTACTTTCAATCTGGCGCTGGACAACCCCCGATCTGTCCACAGTTTGAGAAGCTGCTCTGCAAAGGAACCAAGCTTGAGCTGTCTTGCAGCAACGTTGAGCGAGTAGAATTCCAATCCATAGCCCTCGGCTTCGCATTCTGCCGCGAATCGGGCCAGCTCATTGGCGCAATAGAAACCAAAGTCTACGATTAGCTCATCTCTCTCTACTGTTGGAATAAAGGCCCCGGGCCCAATGAACCCTCCTTCCGAAGGTTGCCATCGAACCAGCGCTTCGCAGCCCAGAAGACGAAGTCCATCGGCGCTGATGACGGGTTGATAGTACAATACGAATTCCTTCTTTTCTAGCCCATTTCGAACATCCCGGAGTATCTTGAAGTCCGTTGACGGAATATTTGTCTGACTTCGATCCACAATGCTCCAGCGAGTAGACTCATTCTCGGCAAGACTTTCCAGCCGGCTACGAGCTACTTTGAATGCATCCTCCAGATCGGTGTCCAGATCTTCGCTTTTTCTGAGAATAGGGGCCGCACAGGCGCAGGTTCGCAATGGAAGGCTCCCTCGTCCCGCCGCAATTGGCTCATCGCAGGATTCCATGAGCATAACCAGAAAGGTGGCCAGGTTCAGTTCGGAGACGCTTGCGTTGCCGTTGTTAGTATGAACAAAAGCAAGGTGAGTATCATCCCAGCGGCAATGAAGCATACCGGGTGGCACAATTCCCTCCAGGCGTTCGCAAAGATCGCGCAGCGCAGATTCGCTCAAGGAATAGCCTTCGGCGTTTTCAATGGCACGATAGTTCTCCAGAGAAACCAGAACAAGATAGGCAAAATCCAGATCCTTTTTCTGATCGGCGAGGCTTTCCAGTAGACCGTGCCGATTACTCCATTCAGTAATTGCATCTCGTCTGGCCAGGCTGCGAATAAGCAATTCGGCCTGTTTTCGCCAGTCAAGCTCACGCATTAGCGCTGCGCTACGCTGATTCACCCTTCTGGTAAGCGCTTCTTTCCATATAGTAAGCGCTTCTCTGGATCTCTCTCTTCTGGAGGTCAGCAGATTTATGCTGGAAATGGAAAGCACCACGAAGAACAGATATCCGTACGCGGAAATGGCGCTTACATACTGGTCTTCGCCTGCCAGAGGGGACAGGCCCCGTGCTGTCATGATGGTGACCATCCAGCCATGTGCTATCAGTCCCAGGCTGACCCAGAATGACTCGCTGCTGGACGCCAGTAGCAACAAAGCGGGCATGCAAATAAGAAGTATCAGGGTATTGAAAAAAGGTTTCAGATCAAGAAAGCCCCAGGCGATGCCCGGAGCCAGAATTGTAATCATTAGTGGCACATAGAGTAACCTTCCGGTGGCGTTCAAACTCAGGCTGCGGCGCAACAGGAAGTCGCCGAAGAACCGACCCACAAGCAAAATGGATGTGGCATGGGCCAGAGAGTTCAGAATCCCTCTATAGAGCCAGAACATGCCTCCAGCTTCTTTTGCAAACCAGCGATGCAACGGCAGATTCATGGTTCCATGTAGAATAAGGAATACTACGATCACCCCGAGGAATGCCTGAATATCCTTGAAGCCCATGGTGCCTTTCCATCTTCGCAGCAGTCGCGCAGAAAGCGTTACAGGAACCATAAGTACGACAAGGAATGTGGTGGCCGTAAGCCAGGGATGCACAAAGTCCATTTGCTGCAATAGGATGGCGTGGCGCACTATGTGAAGCAAACCGAGGGCAGGAAGCAGGCGGATGGGACAGGCAAAGGCACAGGCAAATAGAAAACCGGTGAAAGCAGGAAGATAAAGTGCCTGGTCGGTTCGGTATCCGATGGCGAACAGATTCAATTCAATACAAATCGCGCCGAGAAAGAGCAGCACAACCCAGTCCAGGGGGCGCTTCAGATGGCGGATGTGGGGATGCGCAACAGCTGACATGGCGTTGTTAAATACTCACCTCAAGTTGTATCAAGACGAAGTTTAAACGCCGCAGGGCCCCCGGTCCGACGCATCAAGATTCGCTAAGATTCCTGAGGTTGGCGGCCTGCTGCGATATATCTTCAATTCCGCTCAATAGCCCTTTGGACGCTTCATTGATTTCGGTAATTTCCCGGTCCAGACTCTCCATGGTCCTGGCCAGCTCCTTTTGCCCATCAATTTGCTCCCTGGAGCCATTGAGTACTGCAGTTGCCCTGCCGCGCTGGGTTTCCAGTTCCCGAATCAGGCTTTCCAGCAAGGTGGCCTGCTGCTTGAGCAGCTGACTGGTTTGCTCCACCTGCTGGTTCGTATTTCTGGTTCGCTCTTTCTGCGTGGACGTCTGGCGCACCGCTTCGTCGGACTGCTTTCTAGCTGCATCGATGGTGGACATGGACTCATTGACAATTGTAGCGATCTTTCGCACATTCTGTCCGGTATAGTCTGCGAGTTTGCTCACTTCATCGGCGACGACTGCAAAACCCCGGCCGGAATCCCCGGCCCTGGCCGCTTCGATGGCTGCATTAAGGGAGAGCAGATTCGTCTTTTCTGCAATCTCATTCATAATTTCCGTTATTTTGCTCACATCCGAAAAGGCAGATTCCAGGCGGCCCAGGGTTTCGGTAGTGCCCTCCACCGTGGATTGCACGGTTTCCATGCTGGCCAACGCCTCGCCCGAGCTTTCCGTAAGATTCTGATTGGCGCTGGAAATGGATGCGATAACGCCCTTGAGCTCCGTACTCTGGGTGGCCATTTGCTCGATTCCTCGGGATTGGCTCTGCACAGTATCTGCGGTCTGAGAGGAAGATGCCGTGAGCTCCTCTGTAACCGCGTTGGCTTCTTCCAGAGCGGCGGCCTGTGTTTCAATCCTGCCCGTGGTTTCTTGAATGAAAGTCTGGAATCGCGCCGTTGCCCCATCCAGATTACGAGCATACTCCGCGATCTTTTTCTGCTGATCCTGGAGCGATTCAACCAGGGCTTTGTTCTCCTGCGCGCCGGCCATGGCAATTTTTGAAAGCCTTTGCTGGATACGAATGCCGGCGGCCAGAATTCCGCCGCATACAGGTATGAAGACTGCGGCGCTAATGAATGGAGCAAGCCCTATGGTCATTCTAGCCTCGTTGTCTCTGGTGCCGAATTCCGCGCCCATGGAATGAACAAGAAGGATGGCAGAGACAAATAGGCCTGAACCATACACAGAAAGAAGAAACGTAATCCGGGCCGATCCCAGCAAGGCAGATGAAATCAGAAAAATGATGTAAACTGCATAGAGATTGCGCTCCACCGCCATATTGTAACCCTCAGCCTGGCCATCTTGGGATCCAGCCATCATCACCAGCCCCACCATGGTCATATCGATGAAGGCCGAAACCCGAACGAAGTGACCGGGGGTACGATTTCCTCGCATCAGAAAAACCCCCACCAAACCCAGAACGATCAGAACTCCAACCGCCAGAATCTCACTTTGAATCAAATAGGTTTTGATTCTTTCCATTTCCGTGAGGTTGCCGAGCACAGAGAGGGTAAACGTTATTCCCAGACCCAGGCGGACATAATTCGCGAGACGAAAACCGGAGGCTATGACTGAGTGAGGATCGGACTGGCTGGCAAAATGCATAGACCGCGAGCAAAGACTGTGTTTGACCGATAGTCAACCAGAATGGTCTGTACCGTTGTATATTTTTCCTTCACATTGTAACGCAAAGAAGGGAGAACATCTGCGCGTCTCCACAACTACAGCCCATTCAACGTTTCATTAACCCTGGCAAGACCGCAAAAATCATCTTCCGAGTAACCCATATTCATGCCAGCTTCATAAATGCTCTTCAGCGAAAAGGCTAGAGGCAGACTTACATTATGCTCTCTGGCCAGCCGCATCGCATGATTCACATCCTTGTTCATATTTTTCAAGGCAAAGTGCTCCTCAAAATCGCCGCGCAAAATGCAGGCAAGCTTGAAGTCGGAAAGGCCGCACCGAGCGGCAGAGTTCCGTATCACATCCTCGTAAACGGCAGGTTCCACTCCAAGTTTTCGCGAAAGCATGAGTCCTTCGGTCAAGGCTTGCAGCATAGATGCCTGAGTCAGGTTCAATGCAATCTTTACCTTCTGGCCGCTACCTGTGGGACCGCAACGAATCACGCTGCGACCACAGGCATCAAAAAAGAACTTCTGGGAGTCGATGACTGGATCGGGACCGCCCACCATGAAAAGGATTTCTCCAGCAGCCGCCGCATTCTTGCTTCCTGTCATGGGCGCATCCAGAAATGCCAGGCCGGCCTCTTTACACAGTAGGGCCAGCTGCGCCGTAAGCTCGGGAGAAGTGGTTCCGGTATCGATGACTGTAATTTTTTCACCGACGCGGGAGCGGGAGCCCAGGTTGTCCAGAACTCCAGAGTCCAGAAAGACCTGGCGTACCACTTCATCGGTGGTCAAACAAAGCACAATTGCAGAGGATGTCCGGGCAGCCTCGAGAGGATCCGAACTGGCGCCTATGCCTTCATCGGTTAGATCCTGCACCGAAGTGAGATTCCTGGCATAGACCTGGACTACAGCCCCGGCGTTGTGAAGATTTTTGGCCAGGCCTCGTCCCATAACGCCGGCGCCCAAAATACAAAAGGACTCTTTTTGCTCCATGCCGTCAGGCTCCGGCCATCCTGCGGCCATGGAAAGTACTTTGAAGCTGGATCGGTGCTTTCACTTTGGGTCCGTGGATGCAATGCTCCGAGACGATCTTCTGGAAAAGCTACGCAGATTTCTAGAAGTGCATGCGAAGACCAGAATACTGACCATCGAGCCCGGCACGCTGACCATGTATGTGCTGCACAGCAAAACCCAGAACAAAACCACCAGAGA
The DNA here is from genome assembly GCA_020440915.1 of Leptospiraceae bacterium. Classification (GTDB taxonomy): domain Bacteria; phylum Spirochaetota; class Leptospiria; order Leptospirales; family Leptonemataceae; genus UBA3465. Next base: position 20,665 of record JAGRNE010000028.1, read on the forward strand.
AAAAATGATCAACTACAAGCTATTGCGGCTCAAAGAAATTCTTCTGGATAAGAAAGAGATGAGCGTAAAGGATCGCTATGTGAGCGAATTCCTGCTTGAAGAACTCTATCAGTACTACAAAGAACTAGGCTAATGGCTCCGGTACTAAGCGTAGAAAACTTCTCTATTGGCATCGGCGGCACAGGTATCACCGATTCTGTAAGCTTTTCCATCGAACCCGGCCAGATATATGGCATTGTGGGAGAATCCGGATGCGGAAAGACTATCACCGCTCTGGCCTGCCTGGGCATGCTACCCGAGCCCGGCGGGAATAGGCTGCAAGGACAAATCCTCTTCAAAGGGGAGGATATCTACTCGGTGTCGCGGGAAAGGCTTCGCCAGATCCGAGGCGCCGAAATCAGCATGATCTTTCAGGAACCTACCAGCGCCCTGAACCCTCTACTGACCGTAGGTAAACAATTACGGGAGCTCTTTGAATTTCATGAATTTTCAGGCAATCCAGATACACGGATGGATCAGGTACTGCGCCGGGTAGGATTCTCCGATCCGGAGCGAATCCTCGAATCTTATCCCCATCAGCTTTCCGGCGGCATGCTGCAACGGGTAGTTATAGCCCTGGCATTGCTTCTGCATCCTTCGCTGATTATTGCCGACGAGCCCACCACTGCTCTGGACGTTACCGTGCAGGCGCAGATCATGGAGCTTCTGGTGGAACTACAAAAGGAAGAAGGGTGCGCTGTACTTCTTATCACTCACAATATTGGCCTTATTGCCCAGTACGCAGATCGTGTGGGCGTGATGTATGCCGGACACCTTATCGAAGAAAGGGATGTGCATTCCTTCTTGAATAAGCCCTATCATCCTTACAGCCAGGGATTAATGGCGGCCCTTCCAGACGTAGAATCACGTAAAGAGCTCCACCCAATTGCGGGCCAGGTTCCTTCGCCTGGACAGTATCCTGCAGGATGTCGCTTTCGCACACGTTGCAACCAGGCCTTCGAAAAATGCGATCAACATGTACCGGATTTTGAGCCCGAGCCGCAGCAGAAGGTTCGCTGCTTTCTTTTCGAGGAGACCTCCGCATGAGTTTGCTCAAAATTGAAGACCTCCGGACTCACTTCCCCATTACGGGAGGATTGTTTCGCAAGACCGTTGGCTGGGTGAAGGCAGTGGATGGCGTTTCTCTTTCCGTAGAAGAAGGCGAAGTGCTGGCAGTGGTGGGCGAATCCGGATGCGGAAAAAGCACTCTGGGAAACAGTCTGCTGGGTCTGACACTTCCTACGGCTGGACGACTGTTTCTGGAAGGTCAGGAAATCGACATTAGCAAGCCCAGTTCATGGAAGCCCTTTCGCAGCGATTTTCAGATAATTTTTCAGGATCCCTACTCCTCTCTGAACCCCAGGCATACAGTGTTCGAAATCCTTAGCGAGCCCATGCGAATCCATGGACTGTGCGATCGCAGCAATGCAAGACAGAAGGTAGCCGAACTGCTGGAAATGGTAGGATTGCCGGAAAGCGCCATGGACCGTTTTCCCCATGCATTCTCCGGCGGTCAGAGGCAGCGAATCGGAATTGCTCGCGCTGTCGGTCTGAAACCGCGATTGATTGTATGCGATGAAGTTACCAGCGCACTGGACGTCTCGGTGCAGGCGCAGATCATCCAGCTGCTCCTGAAGCTGCGAAGCGAGCTGAAGCTTTCATTGCTGTTCATTACCCATGACCTTTCCCTGGTGCGGAACATGAGCGATCGAGTCTGCGTAATGTA
>JAGRNE010000290.1 GCA_020440915.1 Leptospiraceae bacterium
CATGAGTTTCCGGGCGGCTTCGCAGACAAGAAAGACCGACTCTTCCCGATCGGGCCGAAAGAAATCTCTAAAATCGTTGATGGTCTTGTTCAGGAAATCCACCTGCTGAATAATAATCTCTTCCGTCTCTGCCAGTTCCTCCCGGCTTTCCGAATCAAGAATCATTCCCGCCGCCATGGATATCGCATTTAGAGGTTGCTTCCATTGGTGGGCAATGGCGCCTATCATTTCTCCCATGGCTGCCATTCTGGACTGCTGGATCAGCGTCTGTTCCTTGATTTCGTTTTCCTCTTCCAGCCGCAACCTTTCCCCAATGTCTCTAACCGAGGAAAAGCAGGCCCATCCTTCCGCCAGGCGAAAGATATGCGAACTCAGCTCTACCGAGATCAACTGTCCTTTGCTCGCCAGCATCCGCGCCTGGTACATCACTTTGCCTGCATTCAGTATGGTTTCGTAAGTGTTTTTCAGCGCACCCTGCTCCTCCGGAGGAAACAACATGGAGAACTGCATGGCTTCGAATTGTTTGCGGTTGTAGCCAAACAGTTCGATGGCTCGATCGTTGACCTCAATGAAATCATCGCTGTGTTCGGGGCTCTTTAAATAATGGATCAAGAAAGCGTCGGTGCTGGCGTTAAAGATAAGCTGAAATTTATTTAGCTGACGTCGCAGTTCCAGAGTGCTTTCCGTCACCCTGGCCTCCAACTGCTGGCCAAAGAATCGCAGACTGTCCTCCAGTTCTCGGTGCTTTGTGATATCTGTATGGAATCCTACCATGCGCACAGGTCGACCGAATTCATCTCTGGATGCCAATCCGCGATCCAGAATCCAGATGATGCTTCCGTCTTTTCGGCGCATCCGATGCTCATTGACGTAATACCTCGTATGCCCCGCCAGATGCCTTTCCAGCGCCTCGGTGACGCGTTCCAGATCTTCCGGCTGCACTCGACTTCTCCATTCATTGAGGCTTTCGCCGATTTCATTATCTTCGTAACCAAGCATGTTTTTCCAGCGTGTGGAATACATTACCCGATCGGTGGTGAGGTCCCAGTCCCAGAGCCCGTCCCGGGTGGCATCTACAGCGAGCTCGAAGAATTGTCTGGCTTCGTCAAGGGCCTGGTCGGAACTCACATCCCGAAGGACGCTGAGTACTACTTTGTCTTCTGAAGGCAGTAGCACACTGGTTTCGGAGACCCAGCGCTGCCTGTCTATCGTAGCAATTCGGTACGGTCCTCTTCTGAAAGGGATATTTCCATTGTTTTGCCCCTGGCGCAGGCTTTCCTGGGCGCCGTCAAGATCCAATGGGTTGATCAAAGATTGCAGTTCCGTCGCATCTTCCGGGAGCAGCTCTTTCCCGCCGATTCGCTCCAGAATGGGCCAGCCGGGTTCCGCTCTCCATTTCAGAATGCAGACATCCCCGGAAAGCAGGGATTCTAGCTGCTTGGAGTCGAACATGGCTCAGGCCGGCCTTGCCAGAACGCGAACCAGCGTATGAAAGAGGAGTTTACGGTTCACAGGCTTAATGAGCACAGCATCCGCCCGCACCGCAGCATGCACTTCGTCCTCAAAAGCGGTCATGATAACCACCGGTTCCACGGGATTTTGCGCTTTGATCTTTTCCAGTAGTTCCAACCCATTCATTATCGGCATTTCAATGTCAGTAATAACTAGATCCGGCCTGTGGCTTTGCAGCAAGTCCCATCCATGCTGGCCGTTTTCGGCTAAAAATATCTGGTTACACCTGTTAGCGAGCATCCGCTCCACAGCCCTTCGCGTATGCGGTTCATCGTCCACAAAAAGGATGCTCTTGGTCATTAATATGCTCAGTTCCGGTTCATTCATCTGGAATCCTTATGGTGAATCGTGCTCCACCTTCGATGTTCTGTGCCTGTATGGTACCGCCCCAGCGATAGGTTACGATACTATGCACCATAAATAGGCCGAGACCACGGTCCCGATTTCGAGCATGGGTTGTGCTGTAAGCCTCAAAAATCTTCTCCGGTAAAAAGGCTGGATCAATGCCGCCTGCATTGTCCTCCACTAAAATTTCCGATCCGAAGGCTGCGCGATGAGCCTGCACTTTAAGCGTGACAGCGCCGCCGCCGTTCCTGTCCCTCGCTTCCCGACTATTAATGAAGAAAACGGAAAAGAGATCTACCCATTCGATGGCCTCGGCCAGAATGGTACAATCCCGGTCTATCTCGCCAAGAATCTCTACTCCCCGGGCTCTTAAGGTCGGCAAGGAAAGCATCCTGGTTTTCTCCAGTCCTTCGCGGATGTCGATCCCTATGCCCGCCTCTTTTTCATAGAAATGCGTCAGCCGGGATATAGTCTGCGAAAGCTCTGTGAGTTCTTGCACTACGATGTCTACAAGCTCCTGTACTTTCTTCGGGTTGCGAATTCCCTCCAGAAGGTCCAGAATGTTCTGCACCTCAAGAGCCGCCGTGTTGAGGGGTTGGCGCCAGTGGTGAGCCAAATCTATCAAAAGTTCGTCCCGCGCTTTTCTTCTCGCATGCTCGTGGATGATCGTCTCTTTTTCCCGGATTTCCCGAATTGCCTGCCCAATCCGGATCTCCAGGTCGGAGTTCAAATCCTTCAGCGCTTGTTCGACTTTCCTTCTAATTGCCCGGCTGCGAAGCAAGGCAGCGATAACAAGAAATTGCAGAATCACCAGAATCAGCAAGAACCACTGCAGGTTACGCAATTGAGTTGTGCGTTGATCCACCTGGTTTTCCAGTTCACGTCCGTAATGCTCCAGGGTTTCCTGCACCAGGCGTGCATTGCTCACATCGTGAATAGTAGACCAGAGAACCGTTCGGCCCCGATAAGCGATAGGATTGGAAAACACCTCTACCCTGCGAATGGAATCGTCGGCCAATCGGTGGCGAAAAATAAAGAAGTTGCGATGCTCTCGGGCCGCACGCAGACGCTCTTCCTTTACTTGATCCGATGTGAAGGTATTAATCTGCTGGATGGTTATACTTTCCAGCTGCGACCTGCTATAACCGTAAAAATCAACTGCTGCCCTGTTTGCGCGAATGATGCTACCGTCCTCTGGCTCGATCAGCAGCATGACCGCTTTATCGTTATCGAAGTAATCTAACCAGTCTCCGGTGGGCGCCGCGTAGGATGCCGGGGGAGAAAAATAAAGGACGGCGAAAAGAGGAGTGAGAAACGATGAAGATTTAAAACTATTCCAGATTGCACCCCTGCGCCGCATGATTCGTCGATTCCAGAGTGTCAATGGACGCTGACAAGTTATTATCGATGCACAGAGCGAGGAACCTTCAAGGGGCGAGCCACCAGGGCTCTCTTTCGGTCTTCTTCAAAGGCCGAAGCTCTAACAGCGATCAGTACAGTGGACCTTTGCGGGCTCGGGGATGCGCACGGGTATTCTATACGAAATAGCGAGCCCATGCCCGGCCTGCTTTCTGTGAATACAGCCCCGCCCATGGCCTGCGCCAGGGATCGCCTGATGGGCAGACCAATACCTGTTCCGCTCTTTTCGTCGTCCCGGCGATACGGATGGTCCTGGTGGTCTGCGCCGCGGAAGCGCCCGGCACGGTTCGCGATAGCAGGCTATCTCCTGCTCTGTTGGTGGCAAGAAGAATGCTAAGGCGACGCTACGGTACCGGGCCGGGGCAATGCGGCTGTAGCCCGCAGACCTTGAGATCTTAACCGATGCCAGCGTATTGGCCCAGCCGGGCCCCCCGCAGAGCGTCCCGAATTTCATCGAGTATGGTCGGATCGTCTATTGTGGAGGGCGCATGAACTATCTCTTCACTGGCCAGTTGCCGGATGGTCTTTCGCAGGATCTTTCCGGAACGCGTTTTCGGCAGGCGAGGAAGAATCAAAACATCCTTGAGGGAGGCCACGGCGCCTATTT
>JAGRNE010000291.1 GCA_020440915.1 Leptospiraceae bacterium
TTGCGAGTCCCCTACGGAGTTACACGAATGACATTATACTATTCGGGAACTCCCTGAAATCCTCTTAGAACTTTTTTATGAAGAAGCCTGCCAGGAGGAAACCCGGGTCTTTTCGCGCTCTACTTCGCAATGCGAAAATAGTATCTGTTATGTCGCAAAAGGAATTCAATGAAGGTCAGATGCCTGGCGGCAAGAGTACCAGGATTGCTCAGTCCTGTGCATCCATACCAATGTTTACTTCTACAAGGCCAAAGGGAGAATAAAGGTTTAATCCCAGAGTCAGGGTTTCGTTCAGGGAAAGACTCTGTTTTCGCATATCCACAACCCGGGGCACGGTAACGTCCAGGTCTTTATCGTTTTTCAGAAATACATTCAGCGCATTACCGGTAATCATGTTACCCAGCTCACCCACCACATCTTTGTATTCTTTCTCTACTTCCTGAGCGGATATGCCAGGCATTAGCTTCTGGACTATTCTTCGCACCGTATCCATGTTCATGGAATACACCACAGTGCCGGTGACTTCCCCGGTGATGCCAATAACGATGGCCACTTCATGACCCGGGGCCGGCGATTTTTTTATGGTGGTTTTTCCGCGAATCAACTCGAGCTGCAGCATTTGTCGAAAAACCAGCGCAGCAGCCTCCAGGAATGGATTTACGAGTTCGGCTTTCACGTTTGCATTCTGCCTGGTTCTACTGCTGCACGTCCAGCTCTTGCTGATTCTCTTCGGGAAGCTCACGGTATTCGAAATTACCGCGCAGCGCTTCTGTGCGAATCAGATAGCGATAGATTTCTTGCTTCAGCCTGGAACTGGCTTCATTTCGCAGGGTTTCTTCTTCCTGTGCGTTGAGAGTCCGAGGGTTTACCGAAACGATCTCCACATATACTGTTGCCTCGCCGTCCTGGTAAGGGCCGTAGTATCGATTCTTTCCAGGTTCATAGGCGGTGAGATCCCGAAAGAAGTCCCCGGAAGCCAGATTCACGCCCTGTGCGCCGGCCTGCACTCTGGAAAGGCCTTCCAGGGGGATGCCGTTGGAGACCACCGCAGGAATTCCAGTAATTCGAGTCACAGCCTGCAATCCATCCTCGGGTTTCAGTTTGCCCAGACTTTCTTTGGCTCCGGCAAGCATGGACTGCTTTTTCTTTGTTCGAACCCTGTCGGTGACCTGACCTTTGATCTTGTCCAGAGGCTCCAGATCTGGTTTTTCCTTTTTCCAGGTTTCGTATTCGGAATTTAGTTCGTCTTCGGAGATGTTCACTTGATCGTCGAAGTTTGCCAGCAGGCCGGTCTGAGTAAAGCGAACCAGCCGCAAGTTGACGGTGCTTGCCCGTGCCCGCGCCGCAGAATCGATGAATTCAGGAGAAGGATCGGCAGACAGTATGGCGGCGCTCAGTCGTCTTGCGCTTGTTTCACGGCTTCGCAACTTCACGGAACCGCGTTGCACCAGCTCCTGGTAGAAGTCTTCTACCTGACGACGATCGGCTTCCAGAAGCACTTCTTGCTTCTGATACTCTTCTCGCGCAATCGCCACCAGTTCCCGTTCAATCTGTTCGGGGGTAAAGTCCAGGCCCAGTCGATGGGCTATGCTGGGCAGAACGTACAGTTCCTGAAGGGTGTTTTCCAGGCAACTGTTGAGAAAGATGGCGGGCAGTTTGCCGAACTGGGAAAATCGTTCTTCGCAGGCCCCGTACGCATAGCCATAGCTTTCAGCGGAGATATCTTCACCATCAAAGGAGCCGTACCTCGTCTGGCCGCCCAGAATAGCCAGGATTTCATCCATGGGCTGACTGGAAAACGTCAGTCCCATCATCACCACAAGGGATAGTACAATGATTCCGGCGCCCAGGCGCTTCGCAGTTTCCAGGATATCTTTCACAGGGCGATTTTGACGAGCCGGAGCCTGTTGACCAGTCGAAAAACACTTCAGCATATGGCCGTGTTCGCTGATAATAGATGAAGGATGTACTACCTCGCCATTACCTTCATCTTCATCGGACTGGGATGTCTGCTCTATCTATTTGTTGTGCGCAGCTTCCATTCCGCCGGCGAGCCCGAGGCTCCGGAAAAGGGACCGGATCTGCCGGATACCTACCGGCACCATCGTCAGCGAGACCTGGAAGAGCTGGGATTTCCGGGGGCCGAAGACTTTCCGGAAGAGGTGGAGGATCCAGGTCTGCCATTATATGCGGGGGTCCGAACCAGGAGTGCAGATAGAGTAGCGACTTCCGCCGCTGGCCGACTCTCGCGCCCTTTAAATGAGCCGGTGCGCTCCCGGGGCAACGGTCGGTTCGAAGGAGTACTCTTTCTGGACGAATCGGGGCAGGCCATCGCCGCTGCAGAAAACTGGCAGAAGGTTTCCCCCGACCTTTTTGGCAAACTCAAACGTATGGGTCCCTGTGAACTGCAATACTCCCAGGGCGCTTTTCGAATCCATAGCGATACGGCCAGGCTACAATACCGGGTGGACGACCTGACCCGCATTCTGTTTCTGGACAGTGGATTCGCCTTCATTCCCGAGCAGGGCGGGCCTTCCCCGCTGATTCTGACCCGGGAGGTAGATCGATTCAAAGACTTTCTCAGAGACAATAGCCTGTAATGTTAAAGATGCCCGAACCCATGTCCCGGCGAAAGAAGAGCCGAGGACGACTATGGATCTGGTTGATTCCGATCACCGTACTTGGCGCCGCCGCTTTCTTTTTTGGCCAGGACCTGTGGCGCTACTTCGAGGTCCGATTCGCCTCCGACAGCCTGTTGCGCCTGGAAGATCGGACCCAGGCCTACCTTTCTTCCTACCAGCGATATAGAGAAATGGAGCCTCCCTCTTCCACGGACAATCCGGCGGAGAACCCCTACTTCAAACTGCAAGACGCACTCTTCCAGCAAATAGACGAGAACCGAAAAATCATCGAAATCATCTCACGCACCGAAGACGATCTGGGCACCATGGCCGCCTGGCGCGGACGGTACGAACTCTACGAACTATTGCTTCGAATTCAGCTCAATGGCCGAAACCTGGTGGAGTTTGCCGGTCGCGGTTACCTGCCTCCGTTACGCCCCAGCCTGCTGGAGGAACGCTCCCTGGAAAGCATTGGCTTTAGCCTTTCCAGGCATATGCGAAGGGCCCTGGCCTACAATCCAGATGGCGACTACGCTTCTCTGGCCCATTTTGGAATTGCTCTGGGAGATCTAATGTATTTCGGCCGCACCGATCCGGCCATTCTGGATCATCTGGATGCAGTGAAACCGGAACAGTTGCCGGCGCAGCTAAGGGACGAATGGACCTGGGTTGCTGCGGGGCTATATTCATTGCTAGGAAGAGAAGATGGCCTTAAAATAACTCTGGAACCGGCTGCGGAGAATGCAGGCAACGAAACCACCGCCCCGGCATCGGCGCCGACCGTAGTCTTAGTTGAGCCGTACCAGAAGCAATTGCTGATGGGCTATGCTCGGTTCCAGTCCAAAAATTACATGCAAGCTCTATATGCCGTCCGGCAGGTAAAGTACGATCCATCCGTTCCTGATTTTTACCGGGCCGAAGCCGCCCGAATGGAAGGGGAAATCAATGCAAAACAGAACGGTCCCTATTTCGCCCTGCCCTATCTGGAAGAAGCGCTACGTATTTCCGGGGAAGATCCTTTTTTACGCGAGAGATTAAACGCATTCTTGCCGAAAAATAGGTAGAAAAAGGCTTTAGTTGACACCGTTACCGGTCAAGGGAGACCGGTAAATTGATCTTTCGCGAGCCGGGCAACCTGGATAACTTATATGCTTCTTGATAACCTATACGGACTTTTTTCCAACGACATGGGCATCGACCTGGGAACTGCAAATACCCTGGTCTACGTTAAAGGGCAGGGCATTGTTCTGTCCG
>JAGRNE010000292.1 GCA_020440915.1 Leptospiraceae bacterium
TGGGATACGAACCCACGCCACCCACCAGACTCTACGACCGCGAGGGTCGCGTCTTTGCAGAGCTCTACAGACAGAAACAGGAACTGATTCCATTTCATACCATTCCGCCGCACGTTGTGCATGCATTCTTAAGTACCGAGGACGATAACTTCTTCAATCATTTCGGAATCGATATTCCTGGTATCTTCCGTGCCGCCATAAAAAACATCCTGGCCGGTCGCGTGGTGCAGGGCGGTTCTACCCTCACCCAGCAGCTGGCCAAACAATTGATTCTCGATGCGGAAGGTAGCCGGGACCGCACTTTCGGGCAGAAGATCCGCGAAACCGTCCTGGCCCTGCAACTGGAGGAAGAGCTGAGCAAGGAAGAGATCCTGGAGGTGTATTTTAACATCATCTACCTGGGTCATGGATGCCAGGGTCTGGCCTGCGCCAGTCAGATCTTCTTCAAAGAAAAGGTGCCGGACCTTACTTTGCCCCAGGGGGCGGTACTGGCTCGAATGCCCAAAGCTCCTGTGGACTATTCGCCTTTCCGCAATCCCAGAAAAGCCATGGATCAGCACAAGGTTATCCTTACGCTCATGGCCAACGATGGCATTATTCCTGAAGAAAGCATCGATACAATTCATAAGACCTTCTGGAGAGATTACTGGGAACAGGTAGTAGTGGAGTATCCGGGACAGACTACCTGGGGGCAGAAACTCTACAAAGCGCCCTACTTCACCGAATATGTGCGACAGATCCTGGAAGCCAATCCTTCCATTGGAGAAGAGAAGCTTTATGGAGAAGGATTGCGAGTCTACACAACTCTGGATCTGGCCCAGCAAGAAGTGGCGGAGCGAGAGATACAAAAATCTTTGAAATTGGTGAACGTGGGCAGCCCCATTCTGCGCCAGGACGTTTACGGTTACTCGGCCAAAGATCCAAAAACCCTTTTTAAGAAGGATCTGGAAGACAGCGCCGATCTGGATGCACTTCAGTTGCTGGGATATACAACTCCAAACTGGAATCCTACCGTTGCGCTGGAAGAGTTTCGCACGCGAAGCGTCAACTACAGGACCAATACACAGGTTCAGGCAGCCTACATAAGCATTCAGCCTTCCACAGGATACATTACAGCAATGATTGGCGGGGCCGACTTTTCGCCCCGAAACCAGTTCAACCGGGCTTTAATGGCCAAACGACAGCCGGGAAGTTCTTTCAAGATCTATGTGTACGGAGCGGCCATCGAGCAGCGATCCATCAATACGAGCACCGGTCTTAACGACCTCCCTTTTGCTTTGATTTCTCGCACAGGAAGAGTCTGGGATCCCAGCAACTATTCTGAAGGATTCAGCGGCGTTGTGCCGGCCAAGACAGCGCTGGCGCTTTCGCTCAATACCTGTGCGGTTCAGACCTTCTTTCGTGTTGGCGCTGAGCCGGTCATCGACCTCGCCTCGCGCATAATGAAGATCCGCGATCGATCGCGCTTCAATCCGGACCCGGCCATGGCGCTGGGAGCCAGCGAAGTAACTCCCATGGAAATGGCGCAGGCCCTGGCTATCGTCGCCAACAAAGGTAAGGATGTAATTCCTTTTGCCATTCGCTACGTTACGGATACCGACGGAAACGTTCTGTATAACAAGGAAGCTGCTATCCGAAAGGTAATCGCCATCAAAACTCAGAGCGGTCAGATCCAGCTAATGGAGCCGGCCCTGGCCTACATAATGCGCGACATGATGGAAGAGGTGGCCAATGGAGGAACGGCTCAGGCCGGCCTGCGAACCTATCAGCATGATGGCGGTCGCTTTCAGGGAGAATTTGCCGCCAAGACCGGAACCACGCAGCAATGGTCCGATGCCTGGCTGGTGGGCTTTAATCCAGACTTTGCCCAGGCAATCTGGTTTGGCTATGATCAGGGAAAATTTTCCATGGGCGGTCGATGGGCCGGTGGCTCCCTGGCGGCCCCTACCGTGGGAAGAATCATGGCTGCCTATTATCAGGAAACTGGCAAGAGTCCGCCAAAGTTTGATCGGGATCGTCCGGACGGTATTGTGGGAGCGGACTGTAACGGTCTGGCCATGGCGCCTATCGAGGAAAATGGGGAAAGAATTGAAGCGCCCACCGACGGCGTATGCGCCAACGATCCCAATCTGAAGATCTACGATCAGCGAGAACTGATCATGAAGGAATTCGGAATCACCAAAGAGGACCTGGGCGTAGAAGAGTGGGAGCGACTAATGTTCAAGTACGAAAACCTTGAGCAGAAACGCAAAGAACGGGAACAGCGGATTAAAGAAGAGAAGCTGGGAATTAAGCCCGACCAGGACAAAGAAGAAGCGGCCAGTCCGCAACAGTGATCCAGGGTCCACCGCTGGATGCCTGCTCTGAGTGCCGCCACGGATGGAAGATACCACTCTTCGCTCTGGCTGGATTCGTCCGGTGGTGCAGTGCCGACTCCGGGAAGCATTCCATCTTCGGCCGCTTAACGATTCATTACAGCCGGAAAAACGAAACTAATCCCAAAGATATTCCCATGTTTGAAAATCTCGGGAGGCGGCTTGCCAAAGTTATGTCCTTCCAGGGATCGCACACAGGCCTGATCCACAGGCTGCTGCCCCATGCTGGAAACGACGCGCGTGTCGCGAACGGTGCCTTCCTCATCGATGAGAAAGAGCACCCGGACCACCTGCGGCTTGATAGGCTGAGAGATCACCACCCCTGCAGAATCCCGGTACGCCAGATTCAAACCGGGCGGAGCAAAATTGGAACGAACCTGTCTTAGCAGATCCCGGAAATACTTATAGCCTTCCAATTCTCTTCTGGGAATGGACAGACTGGCAGATTGATCGTAGCGCAGCGAGAAATCATTCTGGAAACGATAATTGGCCGGAATGCGCATGGGCAGGGATTCGATGACCTGGTCTGATTGACCTTGCTGCGCAGTGCTGGAACGAGCTGCATTGCCGGAATCTGCGGCATTGTTCTGGTTTCTTTGCTGGTTCTGGTTAGCCGAATTGTTGGGTCGATCCTGGATTGCATCCGGGGAGGCGCCGGGCCCTTCGCCGCTTTCGTATCCGGTGAAGTTCTGAGGACCGGTGGCATTTTGCCCGGTTTCCCCATTGGAGCGGCCGGCCGGTCCGCCGCCTCCGGGCGCCGCCCTGCTTTCCCCTCCGGGTGTAGCGCTTCCGTAAGAGACCTGCAGTACATCGTCCTGGGACAATGTATGGAATCCGTATCGCTCCGTCAGTCCTCCGGAACCTCCGGCGTTTACGTCCGAAAGGGCGGCCTTTTCATTTTGCTTCACCGGCGCCGCATAGTCCTGCTCCAGAAGTACCGGATACACCATGCTGCTGGAAAGATTGAGAGCGGGCCTGAGTAATTCCCGTTCCATAAAATCCAGAACCATGGAATCTCTTTCTTCGGTAATGAAAAAGGAAACCAGCGAGGCAAAAAGGAAGAATACTGCGGCTCCAGCCAGAAGCATGCGATCCTCCCAGCTTCCGGCGCTCAGGCTTCGAAACCCTACCAGCGGCCGCATGAGCAGCGAAGCTGAAGCAGCGCCGGCCGCAGGATGCATCATTGATGCCTGCACGGGCGCATTTTCGCTCTGGTATTGTGGCTCCATTTTATTCTGCATTGGTCCTCAAGGAAAAAGATCGGTGGAAGAGTATTCAAGACCGAAGTGCTCGTAGGCAGCGCGGGTAGCTCTTCGCCCCTGGGGGGATTTTTCGATCAGGCCCAGCCTCAGCATAAAGGGCTCATGATCTTCTTCCAGGGTTCGATCCTCTTCGTCCACGAGGGCGGCCAGAGTTTTCAGGCCTACGGGACCACCGCCGTACCGATCGATCATCAGACGCAGGATCTTTCGATCCAGTTCATTCAGTCCCTTTTCG
>JAGRNE010000293.1 GCA_020440915.1 Leptospiraceae bacterium
TTGTGCGAGCCATGTTCTTTTCCGAGGGCGCCACAGGCTGGATCTTCTTCGTTGCCATTGGCTGGATTCCGGGTCTGGTCGCAGGAGCGGTAATGGCCGGAGGCCTGGACTATGAGATGGGATCCCTGCCTTTCTGGCTCATCATGGGGTTGGTTGTAGGAGCTATGGTCCTCATCCGTTCCTTGTTTCAGTACACCACCTGGGGAAAGAAGCTGTCTGAAAAATGGGAGCCAGATATGTCCAGTTCCGGATCTTACAGCGGGAGCAGCTACTCCAGCGGGAGCAGTTACTCCTCCAGCAGCTATTCCAGTGGCACAAGCTTCAGCGGCGGCGGAGGAAGTTTTGGCGGCGGCGGAGCGTCTGGTAGCTGGTAAAGTGGTAGCTGCCAAAGCGGAGATGACCGTTTGGGCAGTACCGTTTTAAGACAACCGAATAATCTGGCTGCAGAAGCCCCAGCGGTCTCGGATAGAAAAGGAAATATAGAGCACAGAAAGAACTCCTGGACTCGGCTCAGACATGCAGATGCCCTATTTCCAGAAGTTCCGATACGCAAAGGAAGAAGCCACCCGGTCCGATGGATCCTCGCGTAGCACTTCTTCGAAAAGCCAGAAAGCCTGGTCCCGACGATTGGCAAAGAATTCTTCCACACCCTTTTCGAAATCGGTGAGAGTCTTTTTTCGCAGCGGATTCAAGTAATCGCCGGGCCTGTAAAGCTCGTAGTAGTGTCGGTACTGCTTATTCTCGTCTGTCAGAATCAGCACCTTGCGTCTAAGTGCATCCGCCGGTGCATTCACGCCATCTTCGACAAGAAAGGGCACGGATAGCCATTGCTGCCATCGATGTATCTCCGAAAGCATGGCAGGACTACAGGAGCGCACCACCGATACGAAATGCGCGGCCGCCGTTCGCCCTTTATGCCCCAGCGCCTGCTGATAAACAAGAGCAGAATCCTGGAAATCGTAGGCTTTCTGCATGGATTCCGTACCATCCACCAGACAAACCAGGAAACCTTCTGTATCCTTTGCGGAATAGAGTCGCCCCAAGGCCTGCTCCTGCTCGCCGTAGAAGCGGATGTAACTTGCAAGATCCTCCTGCTGCATCTTCCAGGGAGGCAGAAAAGAAACCAGGCGATCCCCTTCATCTATCCTCGGCGCTGTCCAGTCCAGGAATCCTTTCAGATCGATGAGATGATCACGGGCGCTACTTTCCTTTTGCGGCCCTGGATGCGAAGGAAGGGTGAACAGAAATCGTGTGCCCAGATCGCTTTCGCTGGCCAGCGTTATCTTTCCTCCCAGCGCTTCAATCCACAATCTACACAGGGCAAGTCCTGTGCCGGCGCCGGGGTTGTCGACGATGGAAATAAAGAAATCGAATGCGGCCACGGCTTCCCTGGAATCCATCACTACGTCTCTTAGAGTGAGTTGAAATCCGATCCATCGACCCTGGTCCTGAATCTCCAGATCCAGACGTCCGTTCTTCTGGCGATCCAGACAATAATGGAAGAGATTTACAAAAATCGCCTCCAGATAAACCGGATCCACATCCAGGTGCAGGTTACGATGAGCCATGATCAGGTTCACCTGCTCTTCCGGCCTCTCTGCAATTTCCCGGGCTCTGCGAAAGGAAAAGTCAACGGCTGGTTCTACAGGCACCGCCGATGGAGCAGGAGGCACGGAACCGGAACGAATCAATGAGTACTCGTAGAAATCATTCACGAAGCTTCGCAGACGCAGTCCGGATTCAAGAAGAGAATCCACCTCCCGGCGCAATACGCCATCCGTGAAATGGGCCCCCTGCAATGCTTCGGCCACGCGAATCATCCCTTCCATGCGACTGCGAATGTCCATGGCCGATCTAACATACAAATCCCTGGTAAGCTGCTGCAAATCGCTTTCCGATTTGCTGCGCACTTTCAGTTCCCGGGCAATGCTTTCCACATGTTCCCGGCTTTCGCCAATTTCTTCCAGTAACAGGTTCATGGCCCGGGCGGCGGTGGACGCCTCATCGGTACCGCGCACTGGAATACGAACATAGAAATTCTTTTTCAGAACATTGCGACTACCGGTGACCAGATCCTCGAAGCCCGCAAGTACAGAGGCCCGAAAGAGATAAAGTAACGCAAAAACGGTTAGAATAACCAGAGCGCCAGATACCAGGTAGATCCGCAGTTGAATGTCCGTCAGCGCGGCAAAGGCCTGATCCTCGTAGGCAGCGGCGCTCACCACCCATTTTACGGCCCAGCTGCCATCCTGGCTCTGCCAGTTGAAGGCCCGGTAATGTGCTATCTTCTTGCGCGCGGCTTTTTCGCCTGGATTTCTCCACCAGTATTCGTACACTCCGTTGCGTGCGATGGCCAGATCCCGGCCGATCTTCTTTTTTCGAATTGTGCGATCCCCATAGGACTCTATGGAATCCGCATTACGAAAACCGATATAGGGATGCGCGATAGCGTAGATAGGCAGAGGAGGCTCGTTGTCCCGAAGCATGAATTCCAGGATGTGATAGTACTGGTCTTCCGCTGTGCGCCCGTACTTTTGCAGATATACCTGCTTGGCCGCCGGGCTTTCCAGTTCTACCAGACCGCGGTCCATTCTTCGCTCGATGGCCTCCCGGCTATAGTCCTCCGGATAGCTTGTACCGGGAATCAGCCAGCCAGGTTCGTATTGGGTCAGAACATACACATAGCCTTCGCCCGCTGCCTGCACCGTTACCGTTTGAGGATCGCGCATAATTCGCAGGTCCAGCTCCTCTTCCATGCGCGTTTGCTCCGGACGCTCGGATTCCAGATAATGAGTGAATAGCCGATCGCAAATATCTGGTTCCGAAAAAATCAGACCGGCCTGTCCATGAAGATTAAAGATCCATCCGACCTGAAGGCCACGATACATTAAAGGAATGGCCGGGCTTCCATGGTCCATTTCCTCATCCAGGCCAGGGAATCGATCTACCTCTTCCAGATCGCTGAGACCGGGCTCCACCCAGTCCATCTCCCCCGGTCGAAAAATGACCGGAAAAAAATCGTTTAAGCGATGAAGGTTGGCTGGATGCAATGTGATGCGGACTTCGCGAAGCTCCCCGGCAAGCTTTCGCACAACGAGCCTTAGCGCCTCCTGTCGACTTAACTTTTTCTTGTTGAATAGATCCAGGCTGGATTCAAGTTCATTGGCTGCCAGCTGTGTGCTCTGCTTCAGGTCCTTGACGGTACCCTCAACAAGGGCATCCCGGGCCACGCTGTAACCGTATTGGATCAGAAAAAGGGAAAGGATTCCCAGGCTGCCCACCACGGCCAGAAGCAGCTTGAATCTAAGTGTTCTATGGAAGGGAATCCCTCCCTTCATGGTGCACTCCAGGGAATTAGATCAGGACGACTGCCCAGGACAGAAGCGTAGTGCCCTGCCCCATAAAAGCAAACATATTTTGCTTTGAGGCCAACGGAAGGGACAAAAGGGAAGTTAAGCAGTCTGACGATATTCGGGATCAAGGTCCAGATAGTTGTAGAGCAAATCCCTGCGAACAGGAACGAATCCAGAATCCTGCAGGAATTTTCTGGCTTTATCCTCTGACTTGATGCCGTAGCTGCGCAGCACGTTCTCTTCGATAACTATGGAGGATATATCGTCCGCCCCGGAATGTAGCGCCAGTTGGCCCACTCCCTGGCCCAGAACCATCAGACTGGTTTCGATATGATCAATATTATCCAGAAAGATGCGGCAAATGCCCAGGACCTTCAGATATTCCTGAGCGGGCACGGCTCGGACGTAGAACTTCTTGGTTTGCTTCTGGAAGGTCCAGGGAATGAAGCTCTTGAATCCCGCGGTCCGATCCTGAAGCTTGCGAATCACATCCA
>JAGRNE010000294.1 GCA_020440915.1 Leptospiraceae bacterium
CTTCGACGTTTTTGTAGAATTGACCATCCTTCTCAAACGCACCCGGCGTGGACTGGTGCACTCTTACAAGGAAAACCGGAGGCGAAGCGATGCTTCGCCTCTATCCTACTCTCGCCTTTCAGTTGAGCCCGCTACGAAGCAATTACCGAAACCGTAAGCAATCTTATCGTTCTAATCATTTTCCCTGGCAGCAAATTTTTCCGGTACAACGTTTTTCTATAGGCACCTCCAGACGGGCAATTGCACATCCGGGCTTATATTTTGAACAGAGATTTTTTCCCTTAGCAGCCGAAGCGGCTAAGGAGGGCAGACCGCGCCGGGCGCGATCTTTGCCGCGAGCGTTTTCTAAGATTCAGGAATGATGGCTGGAAATGCAGGGACTGGAAAACGCGAGCCTGCAAAAGGTCCTCCCCTGTTGAAGTCTCCCGCTCTAAAAACTTCCAATTAATCGCCAGGAGGGGTAAGCCCAGGGGGCACGGGGGACTGGCGAAGGGGAGGACCGCCAGAGCGTGGTGCGGTCCCGCGCGCGGTGGGCGGTGGGTGGAGCGCGCGGGTTAACAGATTACTTCGGCTGCTTACTATCCTGGTACATCTTCTGATACTTTTCGGGGATTTTCGCTTCGATGTACTTCTGGAATTCTTCGAAGTTCATGCCTTCGGTTTCTTTGCTGATTCGATCGCGGATCTCTCGCATGCTGGCAACCGCATCAAAGTCTTTTTCCAGTTTATTTGCCACAGGACGGCCGTCTATTTTCCGGACTTTCCCTTCGAGCTGCCCTGGGGCACTACCTTGATGTTTGGACGCGCAATGGTAGGTGGATCCTTCAGGCCGCCCTTACGGATCTTGCCCTCTTCAAGGGGAGCACGGACATTAACGTGGTTTGCTATTTGTTTTCTTGCTTCGGACATTGGAGGAACCTTGCTTTGTAGAATGCTGAACGGATGGCGGGCTGGCAACAGGAATTTCCAGACTTAAATCATCTGGCTGACGGGAAAAATACAGAAAAGGCACGTTATAGAGGTGCTTGCCAGAATCATTGGAATAGACCTGAACATCTTTCATTATGACTTCTCTTTGCTTTTCGGAATCCGAATAAACGGAGACCGTGCCATAGTATATCAAATCGAGTTTGTGGTCGCGAACCAGAACCCAGCTAAAACTGGGGCTCTCTACGTTATGGAAGAAAGACCAGACATCCTCATCACCAAAATGCCGTGTTACCTTGAGCTTCTGTCCCAGGCGATTAATCCACTTATGGGTATGAATGTAGGTCGCAATAAACGAGATAATCACCCCGGTGGCTGCTGCTCCAAACACCTCGGCCGGATTGAGCTTCTGCTCCTCGTCCAGTAATACATCAAAGAAGACGAAATCCGGAATACCCGAAAAGAGCAGAGATAGAAGCCAGATGAAGATTCCATACAGCCCATAGCTGAAGACAGCAAAAACGATGATCTCCAGGTAATCTTCCCAGTCCTTCCGGGGGTTACGACCGCGCAAAAGCCTGAACAGAGAACTCGCAATGATTCCCGGCAGCAGCAGAAAGATAATGCGAATTAGAAAGCCGGTTACACTCATAGAATTCTCGCCACAAATGAAATAGGCATTCCCTCAGTCAAACAGGCCAGACGACGTCCACGGATGGACTAATGCGGCGGAGGCCATGGACGGCCGAGAGCCGCGAGACCCAGCCTTTCCAGCTGATTCAGCACCGACTTCTCCTCTTTCTTTGCCTTCTTCAATTTCTCTTCCAGTAGAGAGATCACGTTTCTTGTAGCGGCCAGTTGTCCTTTTAACTTCTCCACTCTCTCACGATGCTTCTGCGTAAGCTGTACGGATGAATCCGCCGCGCGGGATTGGCCTGGTTCGATCTTGCCTTTACCAGAAGCAGTCGGAGACTTCTGCTTTTTCTTTAGGTCGGATAACAGGCGTTTGGCCGTACCTTCCGTTATCTCAACTCTGGACTTCTTCTGGATTTCCTCTGCAAGAGAGCTTTCCCCCTGAAGAAGTCCATTGAACTTCTTGGATGCCTGTCTGTGATCGGAGCCCGGGTTTTCACGGTTCATTGAACCTTGATTCTTTCCCCGGCGGCCGGATCCCAGGGGCCAGATGGGTCGATGACCGGCGTTGCAGGTGCGTCAATTCGAACCTACAGGCGTATCCTGCGGAAGAGGATAGCCCGCACCAGACGGGCGGCGAAATTCAGGATGCTACCGAGGAACAGACGAATTTCCTTGCATCCGGCAATGACTCAGTTTCTGTTTAGCTGCTCGCAAACAGCTTCCGAGACTTTGGTTTCAATGGGCCGTAGATCCTTGCAGAACTCAATTCGCGAAAAGGGAAGCGGCCAATCTCTGCAGCTACCGATTTCACAGAATACTAGAGATTTTCGTGGATCTGCTCCGTAATGGACGATTTCATGTAAGATCCGCCGTCCACTTCTCATATCCGTGTATTCGCGAATGTGTAAGAGGCCTTCTCCGCAAAAAAAAGTGTACTCAATGCTTTCATTTGTGTCACTGCACTCGACTAATTCAACGTCTCCTTCTTCGGTCCAGGTTCTCACAAACCAATAGCGCCCGTCTGTCGTTTTTCCTCTTTCGTGAAATCCGTCTGGCAGACCTGTTGTCCTTATGCCACGCTCCCCTTCTCGCTGGAATTCACCTTTTGGGAACTGGCCCGCAAAGTCGTTTTCGATATCTTTTGGCCCAGGCCCGTCGCTGCAAGAACTCAGACCGAATAGGAAAACACTCAGTATTGCCAAAGTCACGGATCGTCCACTAGTAGCATTCAATGATCTTTGCATATTTACTCCCCGTTGGTAATCTAGCACCCTCATGGCAACCAGATGGTTTTTCCCTTTGGTTTCTTATATATTTGTAACTTTCCAACGAAAAGTCGGCTCTTACTTTCGCGGGCAACCATGGAAACCGAAGTAGCGCACTCCAAATCTCTTGCTGTTCTTGCGGCAAAGCGTTCAATGCCCTCTGTTCCGAGGGAAACAGGAGATTACCGGGGAGCGGTGCTGAAAGTGGGGAATTTGAGGAAGTTCCGGGAATTCCGACCGTATCGGCCGCCCTCGTACTCCAATCGCGGAGGTTCAAAGCCTTCAAAGCCTCCACTTCTCGCTCAAATTGATGCCTCCGAACTGTCCAATACTCGGCCTCTCCAAGTGCCTCCATTCCGGTTCTAAAATGACCTTCTTTAAACTTTGATTCTGCCCGCGATAGCGTTTGAATACCGTTGGTATACTGCTTCAAGACTTCCCTATGGCGCGCTACGTCAGCTTCTAAAAGCTTTCGCTGGTCCAAAATTTCCTTGAACCGGAGGGTAAGATGATCGCAAGCATCAGCATTAAAGCAATCTCCAGCTTCGATTAACCACCGATCCATGGCATCATAGTCCGCTTCAGTATAGCCCTTGAGAAACTCCTTTCTTATTTCCATGGTCTCTTGCAAAACGCGGATCTCCGCACCCAATTGGGCCTTCATTGCCTTTATCTCACTCCGAGCCAATTCCATTCCAAGAACCGAAGTAGGGTGATCATCGATCAATTCAGGATCTAAATCCATTTCCCTCAAGTTCACCAAATTATCGACAATAGCGACACATTGTTCTTCATTTCCTCTGCAGGCTTTTGGCAGGACACCCAGGACTTTCACACCTTCAAAAAGCAAAGGCAACAATTCTTCCTTTGCCACTGTAGCTGGATCCACTGAATAGCTTCTCTTCATTTCCTGAATCACTTTTGCCTCAAGGAGAGAATACTCTTCCGGATTCGCATTATGCACCACCACACCCTGATCCGTCACCAGATACGTATGGTTCTCCGCCACCTCGA
>JAGRNE010000295.1 GCA_020440915.1 Leptospiraceae bacterium
GAGAGACGGAGGCGGCCAACCAGGCCGAAGACAGTACCGTTGAAGAGGAAAGCCCCTTCGCCTACGAACCGCCCACCGATATTGAGTATCCGGAAGCGCTGGTTCCCGGCCTGATTCAGTATAATCGAGGCTCCGGCTATCAGGTCTATATGTACAATGGTTTGCTGGCCATTCATGCCGTGGCAGGATTTCGAGAGATGCAACGAGGAAATGCGCTTTCCAGGGATCCACTAAATGATCCCACAAACCTGGGCCTGCTGTTCAGCGGCAACTCCGCCGGTCTGGGGCTTTTCTGGATCCGGCGCGCAGAAGAAAGGAAGGAATACGATGTAGCCCAGCGAAACCAGACTTACCTGGCCATTTCAGCCGCATTGCTGTATGGCTGGCATTTTGCTGAACTCTATTTCTTTCCGTCCCTGTCCCGTAGCTCGGAAGCGGATTTGGATCAACCAGGACTAAGTCTTTCTCTTGGAATGGATTTGGCGCAAACAGATCAGCGACATTCGTCGGCAGTCCTGGATTCTGAATCCCATGCGGCCGGTGCCGAGGCCGGAATGCCGAAACCAGGCAATATGAGCGGACTGAAGGCCACCCTGGCCTGGAGGATGCGATTTTGAAGCTCGCCAAGCAAAATAAGAATTCCCCCCATTCCAGGGCAGGGCATAGAATTCGCAACAGTGAATGTGGCCGAGATTCTTGCCGGGACCAGGCAAATACTCATATCCGGGACTTTGCCTACACCGATGCCGGGGCCAATCGCAGGGTTCTTATGGTCGTGGCGATGGCGCTTTTTTCGGCGATTTCTTTTCGATGCTCGGAACCTTTTCCGGAGTTGGATGCTCTGAGCGCTGTACTCATCGGTAACACACTGGACAATCGTAAGTTCATCTTTCTTACCTCTAACGCCTACGATGGAAACCTAAAGGGAACATCCTCCACCGGTATAGAAGGCGCCGATGCGATCTGCGCTCAGGAGAAGAATGCGAATTACTCTAGCCTGCCTGGTTTCGCTTCCGAGTACCAGGCCCTTCTTGCCAGCGCCCAGCGACGGGCCTGCACCAGCGCCAATTGCAGTACTTCTGGAGCTTCGGAACATCTGGACTGGGTTCTGACCGCAAACCAGGAGTATTTAAATCCATCCGGCACAACGATCATGACCACGAATGGCAGCGGAGTTGTGGACTTTTCTTCCAGCAGCCTTGCCACGGCCTTCACCACGGAAGCGGGTACTTACTGGACCGGTCTGACAGACTCCCCGGCCTGGACTACCGACGTTTCCTGTAGTGATTGGAGCAGCAATGCTTCCGGTGACAGCGGTATGCAGGGCACCGGATCGGCTACGAACGTATCCGCTATAGGTAGTTTTGGCAATCAGACAAACTGTAACAACGCTCGTCGATTTCTCTGCGTGCGCCAGTAAGGCAGCGCTTCTGACTGTTTTCAGCACGTACGGGATCTCGGCGCCCTATCACCTCGAGGCGTGGCCGAGCTGACCCAGCTTTGTGGTCCAGACTTGCCTCCCGGCTCACCGCGCTTCATCGTCCAGACGGCCGGTCCACTGAATTCCGGTTGATTGGTCTTTGATCCGGGCTCCAGGGTCGTCTGGATCTGTAGTTGTCTTCTACGGCTCTACCAGCCCGGATCGTATAGCAAACTTCACTAGCTCGGTTCCGGAGTGCATTTCCAGTTTGCGCATAATGTTCTGCCTGTGGACTTTCACCGTGGTCGGAGCAATATGCAACTTACGGGCAATCTCATCTCTGGATGTGCCTTCGGCGATGAGCTTCAGAATCTCTCTTTCCCTCGGAGAAAGCACCTGGTACAGGGAATGCTTGTCGCTGTCATTTTCCGGGCTTTTGCTTTCTCCTGCGGAATCGCTGATAACCCGGGCCCCGCTGCTGAGGGTCTTGACGCGATGAATCAATCGGCTATTGATGCGAGGCGAAAGGAAGTGCTGACCAGCCACCACCGCCTCCAGAGAGCGCAATAGATCTTCCCCGGCATCGTCTTTCAGGACATAGCCTTCCACGCCCATATCCAGCATTTGATCGATGTACTCTTCGTCGTCGTGGCGACTGAGAAAGACGACCTTGACCTGGGAATGATACCTCTTCAGCCTTCGAGCGATTTCGATGCCGGAAAGGCCAGGTATAGAAATATCCAGAACCGCTACATCTGGAGGATTCTGATCCAGTTCTTCCCAGGCAGTACGGCCGTCTCCGGCCTCCCCTGCCACGGTAAAGCCATCGCTCTCGGCCAGAATAAGCTTCAAGCCTTCTCGAAGAATGCGATGGTCGTCCGCCAGATATACTCTAAGTTTTCCTTCAGCCATGTATTATTCCATGTACAGTTTTTTCTTCGGTATCCGGCCAGGGAAGGACCACGGAAACCTCCGTACCATCCCCTGGAGAGGAAAGGAAACCAAAGATACCATTCAGGTCTTCGGCCCTTCGTTTCAAGTTCATTAATCCAAAGCCGCCCTTTTCCAGACTTCTCTTTTTCAAATCCGCTGCCGAGAAACCTTTTCCGTTATCCTTTACCTGTAGCACCAGAGCGTCTCCGGTATCCTCCAGCAGCACTTCCACTTCGGTGGCCGAAGAATGCCTCACGATGTTAGTAAACACCTCCTGACACATTCGAAAGAGAGGAACAGAAAGGCTGTCCGGGATGTCCCGATCCAGATCGATGCGCTGCTCCACGGTGCAGCCCCGGGGCTCAAGAAAGCTGCGAATCAGCCTGTTCACTGCAGCCGGAAGGCCAATCTCCAGCAGGGAATTGGGAAATAGATTCGAATAGATTTCTCGTAACTCCTGACTGGCCTGATCAATCAATTCTACGCCCTGCTCGAAGCCGCCGCGGTCCGGATGCTTCTTGTAGGAAACGAGATTTATCTTTGCGGCCAGGATTGTCTGCCCCACCCCATCATGTAGTTCTGCCGCAATTCTCTGCCTCTCCTCTTCCTGGACTCGAAGCAAGCGGGAATGTAGCAAATCCACCTCCGCTTCCAGTCGGCGGATCTCCGAAATATCCTTGATCATCAGCGCCACTCCGTTGCGCAAAGCAAAGATGGAGTAGCCATAGATTCGATTCCCTGCCTCGATTTCCCGGTTATCCAGACGAGTGGTCTGCACGCTCAGAAAACGGCGAACATCTGCATTCAAAGCTTCCACAGATTCTGCAGGCCAGGGCAGCACATCTTCCAGGCTTTGACCGATGGACTGCTCCGAAGAAAGATGAAATTCCGCCAGAAAGGTAGGACTCAAATAGCGAACACGACCCTGGCGATCCAGAGCGGCCAGCGGAGAAATAAATGCCAGCAAATCCGAGGGGGAAATAAAATCCGTATCCACGGACTGCTTTTGGCCTAGCGCTCTCATCTGGTAAAGAAAAAAGAGGCTGGCTCTTTTAGAGCCAGCACAGCCCGCTTCTTCTGAAGTCTAGTTCGCAGGAAAGACATAGTCGCTCACAGCAGAATCATACCAGTTCTGCGCTGTTTGTCCTGCTGAAAGGTACCAGTCGTCGAATTCTGGATAGCCGTCATGGATGTTTGCTCGTTCGTAGGGCCATTGCCAGTAATCCGGCACCATCAGGGCCCATGGGAAACCCGCATCGTCTATGTAACGATCGGCCCCATCTTCCCCGTAGTATTTTCCGGCAAAATGCACTTCATGCCCGGTGTTTAGAACCTTGATGAAGAGATCGTAAGGCGCTTTGCCCAGAACGGTTAGCGCCACCGGATTACCGGGCCGGAAGGTGAGCTCTGCGCTGTGCCCCGGAACGAAGTTCTGATTTCTGGCTGTGTTGGAAGATGAAAGCGTAGTGTCGCT
>JAGRNE010000296.1 GCA_020440915.1 Leptospiraceae bacterium
AAAGAAAGCTCAATATTCAGAAGCTGAATCAAGAGCTCCAGGAAAGACAACAGACAGCCCGAGAACTGGAGAACAAGAACCAATCCCTGAATCGCCGAATAGAAGAATTGCAGAGCACCCTGACCGACAAAGAAAAGAACATTGAGGACCAGAAAGCTGACCTACTGAAGAAACTGGAAGATAGCGAAAGCGAATCGCTGGACCAGATCCATCGCATGGAAGCGGATCTGTCTCGACTTAGCAATCAAAAAGAGGAACTGGAATCCTCCCTGGAAACCGTGAATTCATTGTTGGAAGAAACCAACCGCAGTCTGGAGGCAGAGCAGAGTTCGCGCAAGAAGGTAGAGTCAGAGCTCCGAACAGAAATCGAAACCTATGAGTCCCTGCTGAAAGAGGAAAGGGAAAAGGCCCACCAGGATCTGAGTCGGCTCGGCGAAGAGAAGGATAGCAAGATTGCGGCCTTACAGCAGGAGCGGGATGAGTCGGTGGCCCGAATCAGCGAACAGCGAGAAAAAGACATCGCCGCTTTGACCGCCCAGAAGGATGCAGAGATCCAGCGATTAAATACTGAACTGGAGAATACCATTGAAACCATGAGCCAGGAGAAATCCGAAGCTCTGGATTCGCTACGAAATCAGAAAGATCAGGAATTGCGCGAGAATCGCGAAAAGGCCAGCTCCGACCTGCAAAAACTACAGGCAGAAACCGAAGAAGAGATCCGAAAGACCCGCGAAGATGCGGAAAACAGAATTCGAACCACTGTTGACAACACCGAGCAACAGATAGCCAACCTGAAGAAGGATTACGAAAACCAGATTGCAGAACTGCAACTCCAAATAGAAGAGCAAGAAAATCTGGCAAATGAGAAATACGAGCAGCTGTATCGCACTTCGCAACAGAACGAAACCGCGCTACGCGAAGAAGCCTACAAATTAAAAAACCTCTACGAGCAAGTCAGCGGTAGTCTGGCCAGAGAGAAAGAGGAACATTCCAGAAACAAGGATAACCTGGAAAAAGAGCTGCAGCAGAGAAACGAAACCATCGCCCATCTGGAAAGAAGCATCGCCGACAATCGCAGCGAATACGAAGAATCCATGACTGCAGCCCGGGGAGAAATCCAGGACCGGGATACCACCATTCAGGACTTGCAGTCCAATCTGAAAGAGCGCGAGGATCGAATTCATAACCTGGAGATTCAGCGAAACTCTCTTTCCGGCGAAATCGATTCATTGAAGCAAAGTATTTCCGCCGCCGAAAAGCAACACCAGGACAATGTACTGCAACTGGAAAGCGAAAGAGACAGAATCAAGTCCGAACTGGAAAGAACGATCAGGAACCTGGAACAGGAACTGGCGGGCACGCAAAGCAATCTGGAGCAAACCCGGCAGGATCTGCGGATTACAACGCAGGAGAGAAATAGGCTCAACCAGGAGAAGCACGATCTGGAAGTGGAAGTTTCCGCCCGCAAACAGACCATTCAGGAAAAGCTGGAAGAGATTAAGTCCCTGAATCAGCTTGTGGATGATCTAAAAAAGGAAGGCTCCAAGCTCGAAGGCCTGATCGCAGAAAAGAATCAGTCCATACGCGAAGGCCATCAAAGCGAAGAGAGGCTGCGCAAGGAAATTGGCGCCCGAAAGGAACAGGAAACACGACTCACCAGGGATATTCGTAATCTGGAAAGCCAGGTGGCCGAGCTCAAGAGTCAAATCGAAGGACGGGGACGGACCATCGCTTCTCTTGAACGCAAAGAGACGGAAATCCGGGACACTCTGAATAGCCGCCTCAAGGACCTGGAGAATGCGCGCGCACGCGAAGTGCAGCTGAAAGAGGAGCTGGACCGCGCGCTTACCCGCGAGAAGAACTCCAGGGAAGCAGGATTCCTGCTGGCCAGCGCAGCTCGTTCTCTGAGCGAAAGCCAGACCTTTGAAGAAAAACTGTCCTTTCTGGATCGAAAGGTGTTCTCCGGTTACAAACTACAGCGACTGAGCGTATTTACTCTTCTTGAAGAAGATCTTCTGGAACGATTCTACGGTCGTAATGTTCCGGACTTTCCAGTGAAGGCTTCCATTCCTCTTTCCTCAACTTTTTTTGGCGAAGCCCTGGCGACCCATCGTCCCTCCATCCTTACCGGCAAAAAGAATGAAGGTCCTTACGATCTTCCGGAAATGGAAATCGACGAAAATAGAGAGTATCTGGAGGCAGCAACGGATGAAGAACAGACGGACGCCGGCCTCATTCAGAAACTCAAGAAAAACCTTAAGAAGGAAGAAGTATATGTGATTCTGCCTCTGGTTGAGGGGGATCGGACCAGGGGCCTTCTGGTTGCAGCTTTTCCGGAGAAGACGGTCATAAGCGATGCCGATCAAAAATTGTTGGAAAGCCTTGTTCCTTTTGTGGCCACCTCCTTTCAATATGAAAAGAACCGGTCCCATCTGTTGCTTGCAGAGCGCAATATAAAGATTTCCGATGAAATCCAGGACTATCTGCACCATAGATACCTGGAAAGCTCCCGCGGCATTTACCGCCTGCTGGATCAGAAACCAGAAGGCCTTCCCGATGAGCTGTTTGTGGATATCAAGAGCGTTTCGCGCAGCACCCTCCCCCCGCTGGTAAATTCGCAAGAGGATCTTTCGGGAAAGCTGGAAGAGTATATCCGGAATTTTCAGACCCGGGCCGAAGAAAATGGCATGGAGTTCGAAGTGGAATGGGATAACAAGGCGGCGCGAAATGTAAAAGCTCGCATCGGCGATCGATTCCGCAATCTGTTCTGGTTGATCACTGAAGCAATTGATAATGCAATCAAGCATAGCGAAGCGCGCTGGCTGCAGATTAAACTACAGGAAAAGGATAACCTGATCTTGCTCACCGTCACAGATAACGGTGAGGGGCTGATTCGAAAGGCCGGTAGCAGCAATCCAGCAAACGGAAAAGGGCTACAGGCCATTCAGACTCTGGCCCAGTCTATGCTGGCCCGTCTAAAGCTGGAAAAGGGACCGCGAGGATACGGCACATGTATTTCCTTGCAATGGGATCTAGTAGGATTGGAACGTAATCCCGATCGATTGCTGGGCAAAGAAGCTTGACCGGGAGTAGAGTACTGTAACGGATGGTAGAGTCGAAAGGACCGAAATGATTTCCAGGGCCAGAAAATGGGACATCATGCGAAGCATGGCTTTGCTTGCTCTCATCGGATTCGGAAGCCAGTATCCGATTCCGGAATGGCACCATTGCCCGCAGCTACAGCCTGATCTTGGCGCAGCTCAACACTCGGGACATTCTAATACTTCGACCCATCAAGACCATGGCCAACCGTCGACATCCGAAGGCCAGGAACATAAGGCACCCGCCTCGGAGAGGAGTGCCACCAAAACTCCTCCCTGCCACGGATCGAGCCATGCACAATCCGAAGACAGCAGCGAAGGATCCGGTCATGAACACAGTTCCTGCCCGGTCTGTCAGGGCTATTTGCTTCTGGGGGTTCTGCATCATAGCAGTCCGGCTCCGGCCATACTTGCGATATTCGTAAACGCTGATCATCAGCCATTCCTGCAAAGTCCCAGTCATCTGAGTCAAACTCGCATCCGCGAGATCCTGGCTCGACCGCCCCCTACCATATCCTGAATCGCAAATTCGCATTCTGTTGCTGTGTGCCAACAGAGGAATACTGTGCATATCCTCTGTTCTAAATCCGGTAACATCATGCGATCTGCCGACAGCGATTGGTCTGTTTCGGTGCCGGCATAGTTGCGATTCCAGCATCCCCTTGCTGCGGGCTTACCGCATCCCTGGCCGATGGAGGCCTGGCTCATAGTGCC
>JAGRNE010000297.1 GCA_020440915.1 Leptospiraceae bacterium
AACAATACAGTGGAGCGCCAGGTGGAACTGGTGGAGAAGGTGAAGCGATTCAAGAACGGCTTCATCACCGATCCCATCAGCCTCAGTCCGCAACATACGATCGCCGACATCTATCGTATTAAAGAGAAGTATGGATTCTCCGGAATCCCCATCACCGAAGATGGTAGCCGCACCGGAAAACTGGTAGGCATTGTTACCAATCGCGATGTGGATCTGGAAAAGGATTCTACCGTGCCACTTTCAGCGGTGATGACAAAGGATGTAATCACCGCGCCGGAAGGATTTTCCCTGGCGGAAGCCAACCAGGTGCTCAAGGAATCCAAGAAAGGCAAGCTGCCCATCATCAACGATAAAGGTCAGCTTGTGGCGCTTATTTGCCGTTCGGACATCAAGAAGCACCGCGAATATCCGGACGCCTCTAAAGATGCAAACAAAAGGCTGATGGTGGGCGCTGCGGTTTCCACAAAACTGGAAAGCCGGGATCGGCTGGAAGCCCTGGTGGAAGCGGGGGCGGATGTAATTGTAATCGATTCTGCCCAGGGAAATTCCCATTATCAGATTGAGCTTATCCAGTTCATGAAGAAACACTTTCCGACGTTGGATGTTATTGCAGGCAATGTGGTAACCATGGAGCAATGCAAGAATCTGATCCGTGCCGGCGCCGATGCACTTCGTGTAGGCATGGGACCGGGATCCATCTGCATTACCCAGGATACCATGGCCGTGGGTAGAGCTCAAGCTACGGCGGTGTATCAGACAGCGCGATATGCGGCTCGGGAAGGAGTGCCCATCATTGCCGATGGAGGCATTTCCAACATCGGGGACATTTCCATTGCTCTGGCCATTGGAGCGTCCACAACCATGATGGGCTCGATGTTTGCGGGCACTCACGAAGCTCCTGGAGAGTATTACTACGAAAACGGTGTGCGACTCAAGCGTTACCGAGGCATGGCCAGTCTGGAAGCCATGGAAGCCGGAGGAGCCAAACGCTATTTCTCCGAGGATCAGGAGATCAAGGTGGCCCAGGGCGTTACCGGATCGGTGGTGGACAAAGGCTCCATGTTCCAGTTCATGCCGTATCTGGTGCAGGGATTGCGTCAGAGCTTTCAGGACATGGGGATCCGCAGCATAGAAGAGCTGCACCAGGCCACCCATGCAGGCAAAATCCGCTTCGAAATGCGCTCTCTGAGCGCCCAGGCCCAGGGCACAGTTCATGGACTGTACAGTTTTTCCTATCCTGGAATAGGAAGCCCTCGTCGAGAGCCCTGAGAAGGATTATCCTTGTAGCATGGATTTTGAGCGCTTCAAAGCTATCAACGACCAGCGCCTGAACTACAGAGAGATGGAGGATGCCACGGTGGTATCTTCCTATCGTAATGTGGGCTGCGGCGATGGGTATCGACTGTATCTGAAAATCGACGAAGAGTCCGAAGAAAAGAGAATCCTGGACGCTTCTTACACAACTACAGGATGCGGTTTTGGGCTGGCGGCGCTGGCCATGGCCACCGAATGGGTTCGGGGCAAGACCCTGGAAGAGGCGGCCGCCATCACCTCCGAGGATGTAGAAGGTCTCTTTGAATTTCCGGAGCGTCGCAAGAACTATCCGGATTCCGCCGTGGAAGCATTGCAGAAAGCGGTGGCCGATTACCGAAATGGAACCGGAATCAAGCCCGAGGATCGGATTACCAGGTCCTATGCCCTGGAGAAACTCAAGGAGCAGGGCCATCTTCGAGGGGAAAAACTAACCCAGGTGATTCTTGAGGGTGAGGATTTCTCCGGCGTGGATCTTGCCGGCGCCAATCTGCAGAATGCCTTTTTGCAAAATGCCAGCTTCGAAGGAGCCAACCTGCGGGGGGCCCGGCTGCGTGGGGCCTTTTTGAACAACTGCAATTTGAAGAATGCGGATCTTCGGGAAGCGGACCTCCGTTGGGCCAAACTTACCGGCGCCGACATAGAAGGGGCCCAATTCGAGGATGCCATCTACGATATTGGAACCCGCCTGGATCCCCGACAGACCCAGCTTTTCAAAATCATGAAGCGGGAAGGCCGGGATCTGTACACCGAAAAGGAACCTCAGAAAGCATAATTGCTTTACAGCACAGGTTCCCTGATCCCAGATTTGTCCCATGGCTTTGACACCCGGAGACGAGAAAACCCTGGACCGCCCTACATTCTTGCATGAGGGCGTTTTTGTTCTAAAGGGCTCCCTGGTGCGTATCCTGGAGGTTTCCCAGGGCGGAGACGAAGCCGTGGTGGAATACACAGATAAAGAAGGGTTCCCCCACTACATCAAAGGTGTACGCGCGGAGGAACTCAAATAATGATCGAACTGGTTCTTTCGCGTTCTCCCAATCAGGTGGTTCGCATTACCGAGGACCTGAAAATGGAGAATGCACGGGAGTTCTACGAAGACTTTCTGGCCGTGCATGAGCCGGGAGTCACGGAAGTGTTTCTGGACTTTCGGGAAGTCCGCTTTGTGGACAGCTCCGGAATAGGTATCCTGCTCAAGTGCGAGAAAGATCTAAAGGATCGTGGGGCCAGCATTTCCATCTTTGGACTGGGCAAATCCCTGCACTCGGTTTTCAAGCTGGCCGGCCTTCTGCCGGTGCTCTCCCATTATGACGATGAGGAGATGAAGGCAAAATTCCCGGAATTGTTTTCCAGTTAGGCCTCAAGAAGGGCCCCTTCAGACTTCGATCATAGTATCAGGGAACCTGTAAACGCTTCGCGGCCCATGGCCGCTACGTTGAGGAATTGGGAGAGAACTCAAGAATGAAATCCGGCATCCGGCAAATCTGGCTACCTGTGATCGCAGCGCTTCTTCTTCAGGGCTGCATGGGGGGCTTCTATTCCAGGGAGAGCAAGATCCTGGACAATTACTTTGCCATATATACCATTCCTTCCGAGGATTATCCGGACGAAGAGCTCCGGGAATACATGGGACAGCAGCAGGCTTATCCGGAAATGAGCGCCGGCGACGTCATCCAGCTTCTGGGTGGCCTGAAGTTTCGCAAAGAGAGTCTGTGGGGCACCGATGTGCGCCCGGTCTTCTATCCCCAGGAAGTGCAGAGATTCGCTCCTGCTCTGGCCCGCACTTTGAAGGTTACCGACGGCAGTCATAGAATACTTCTGGTTTCCCGTTACGATCCCGATCAATCGGTGCTCAGTCGAATGGAACGAACTACCATGATTCTGTGGTACGATTCCAACGGAATGAACCTGGTCTTTGGCGAGATTCGAGAGCCCATTCCCTACGACGATTTTCTGGTGGAAGATACATGGACCGAGGTTCTGCCCATAAGCTTTCGCAAGTCCTATCCTGACCTGGAGCTAGTGAGCAGCAGCGCTTTCGAATACAAACGAGTCGGGGAATACGATCATCATACATGGGCCGTGATCGGAAACGAACCCATGCAGAGTATTCTGGATCGGGCCGATGCTCCGGGCTTTGATGCCAGCGACAGCTATTTCTCCGTTTCCGACGATGAGCCACAGGGTGGCGGACCACCGGAATCCGAGGCCACACTCACCGAAAAACTACGTCAGCTCGAAAAGGCCAAAAAGGAAGGTCTGATTACGGACGAGGAATACCGGGACAAACGCGCCGAGATCCTGCGCCAGTTCTGATTTCGTAACCGGTACCGGTGCACAGCGCCTACAAGATCCGCATCTGCTTCGTAGCGGGGACACTTGTAAAAACCCGCGAAGGCTACCGTCGCATTGAAGAAATCGAGATCGGCGATGAAGTTCTTTCCTGGAATGAGAATACGAACCGGGTTGAGTACAACA
>JAGRNE010000298.1 GCA_020440915.1 Leptospiraceae bacterium
CCTGCATGGACGCTGCCGTAGTAAACACGTCCGAGGTTGCCGATTTTCTGTACGTCAACGACGGCTCCGGAAACTTCTTTGCCAGAGAGCTCTTTCCTGGAGATGGTCTCAGCGGCAATGGAGTCGATAGCGGAGACTTTAATGGCGACGGTCTGCCGGACATTTTTGTGGCCAATTCCACGGCAGGGCTCAATCGCTACTACATAAATCGCGCCGATTTAACAGGTACTTTTAGCGGCGCCAGTGCAGATGCCGATACGGACAACACGAACGCCGTGACTGTAGCGGACTTCAACGGTGACGGATTTCTGGATGCCCTGGTTGTGAACTCTGGAGGGGCTACTCCCCGACTTTATCTGAACGATGGCTTCGGAAACTTTCCCCTTGGCATCAATGCCGGCACGGATGCCTTCAGCAGCCTTGGCGTTGATTCCGGCGATCTGGACGGGGATGGCGATATAGATGCATTCATCGCCAACGGCGGTGGCGGGGCGAACCGTCTTTATCTGAACGACGGCAACGGCAATTTCACTGGATCCGATGCAACGGCGGATCTCAACAATAGCCGGGATGTGGTTCTGGGCGATCTGGACGGAGATGGGGACCTGGACGCTTTTGTAGTGAACGA
Source organism: Leptospiraceae bacterium (assembly GCA_020440915.1). Taxonomy (GTDB): domain Bacteria; phylum Spirochaetota; class Leptospiria; order Leptospirales; family Leptonemataceae; genus UBA3465. Next base: position 629 of record JAGRNE010000298.1, read on the forward strand.
TGCCGGTCCGAACAATAAGGTCTACGTAAATCAGGGCGATGGCACTTTCGTCTCCCAAAATGCCGGCCCTTCTGTGGCCGCCAACCTGGGTCTGGACCTGGGCGATCTGGATGGGGACGGCGACCTGGACGCCTTCGTCGTCTCCAGCGGCTCTCCGGCCATTTTTTATCGCAACGATGGCGGCCTTATATTTACCGAGCTCAACGCAACTACCGACACCGACACCGGGGCAGACGTGGCGCTGGGCGACCTGGATGGCGATGGAGATCTGGACGCTTTCGCGGTCAACGATGCAGGCGGTCAGCAGAATCGTGTGTACATCAATGAGAGTGGCACCTTTACTTCAAGGCTGGCTTCGGCGGATGCCAATCCCAGTCAGGATGTGGTTCTGCGGAAATTTGAAGGTGTCGGGTGCCAGTAACTTTCCCTTGGTAGGGTCAAGCTAGCTGGCCTGCCGCATCTCTCTCTTGTCCTTGATCATTTTTCCGGCCAGAGCGTAGCCTCCGTCTGCAGAATCTACAAAGTGGACCTCTCGATGGGACCCGGTATGGAGCAGACAGGTGAGCAAAGCTCGATCGCTTTCATGAATTCCGTAGAGTATCTTTCCGTCCCGTTCCAGAGAGTCCAGATAGCCAATGAGTTCTGCCAGCCCCCTGGGATCTGCGTTTAACGTCATTTTGAGCGCTCCGTCGAATTTGTAGTAGTCGCTGGACAGGATCTGATATTCTCGCAGGCGACTGAGATCGTACCAGCCGGATTTCAAGGGGATACCGGTTTTCATCGCCACTGCGCAGACGAATCGTTCCAAGTGGATTCGCATCATCGTAGCCAGGTAGCCGATCTTTCCTTTGCCCGCCGATTGTACGCGCCCTTCCTTTCGCAAAGCGTCGGAGCTTGCCAGCTGGATGCCTTCAAGGTGGAGAGGATTGGAGTCCCCCAGATATCGCTTCATGGCATCCTGGAGCTCCCGTAGCTCATGATCCGGAAATCCGGTCTTCTGAAACTCCACCACCAGGGAAAACGTTATGGGTTTCTTTCCTGGAATGTCCTGCCAGCGGCAGGTAAACCCCTGAAAATTCGCCGATGTTTCCGGCGTATCGTCGGAAATCATATAGGGCGCCGCGAACTCCGTCTTCAGATTGGACTCCGCAAAGCGTATCCCGCCGGAAATGATGGCCTGATCGTAATATTCAGATATTTGCAGTCGAGCCACCTGGATGGGCGGAAGTACATTCACAGGGAAAAGGGCCACGCGCAGAGTCAGGCCGTAGAGCTCCTGCACCTTGTTGGCCGTGTCGGCCAGGATGGATTTCAGAGTTTCCTCGTCAGGCTGAGGAGGAAGCAGCAAGGCCATGCCATCGCCGCCAAAGACGAAGGGATAGTCCAGACCTCCAAGGTAGTTGGCCACAGCGATCACCGCAAGGGCCCCGGCAATGTTGACCTCTTTGTATCTTCCTTCCTGGATGGCCCCGGTGCTGTTTACCACGTCGGTCATGACCAGACTCCAGTCCGAAGGCACCGTCTGGTAGAACGATGCATCCCCGATCTGCTCATAAGATTGCATGGCCGGCAGCTCGGTGAAAAAGGAAGACATGTGTAAAAGATAGGCACTCAGGTGAAAGTGACAATGAGAAAGTGGAGCGCCCTCGGGCACTTGCACGGGCGGCCTGGCACCTGTGCAAATGCTTGCAGCGGTCATTGGGAAACGATTCTAATCTTACAGACCTTTCACAGCTGTAGCTACAGCAAGAATGACGAAACCTGCCATAACCAGATATCCAGCATAAGCAGATACGGTAGGAATCGCTACAAAACTGGCCAGGATTCCCAGCCCTCCCAGAACCACTGCAATGATCCAGGTAATACTTTTAGGTGCGTTTGTTTTCATACAAACCTCCAAAAATCTAATTGCTGTCAACATCAGTTGCCGATGACACCCGGCCAGACACCACCGATATTCACCAGCAGTATATCCGGCGGCATCCGTAGACAGTCGGATGTGCCGGTGTAAGTGGCAAAATCGGCGCTAATAATCACCGACGAAAGCAAAATCAGGCTGGTCTGTCTGAATGGGAGCTGTGTGGTGCGCCACTATGCTTTCATGCCGTTTACGAGTTTTCGCTCTTGTTTTGTTGGGATTGTGCATCCCCATTGCCTGCGTCTCCATGGACGGCATCAACGACCGTAGGCCCGGTGCAGGATCCAATGGAGCTCTGAATTACTATCGTAATCGGGTCATGGACCTGAGGGACATTGTCACGCTCAGTTTCACGATGGGATTGCAGGCAGGCGCCACAGTCCAGATCGGCCCGGCTGCACTGGGAGCTGCTTTTGTACCGGGCGGTGGTGGCCATGGAAGCCTGGCCAGTGAATACGGATGGAGACACGGAGAGTTTGGTGACGTCTACACCAGCCTCTTTGTGCCGGGCTTTAGCCTTGATGAGCAGTCCGGAACCGTGGACGGTCGTAGCGATCTGCGCGGCAAGGATACGAACCTGACCTACCAGGAAGCAAGCCAGGATGGACTTCCCGCAAATCTTCGCAGACCGCATAACTATACCAGGCTTGGATTTTACCTGGGTTTCATCGGCGGCCTGACCTTCGAAGTGAATCCAGGTGAGTTTCTCGACTTCGTTCTCGGGTTGTGCACCATCGATATCTACTCTGATGATATATACAAAAGGGATCACGAAAGTCCGACCACCAACGAATAGGACCGCAAGACTCACTGTTGCCAGCGGCTGAAACTCTTGCGCTTTTCGATAACCCGACTCCGATCGCTTTTCGGGCAGCTTCCCCCAAAAAGAAAAAGGCGCGACTTTCGCCGCGCCTCTCAGGAAATTCCGCCGCTGTCTCCGAGCCATCCGTTGCGGGACCGGTCGACAAGCGGCGGCGAATGGGGAAATTACATCATTCCGCCCATTCCTCCCATGTCAGGCATTCCTGCTTCTTTCTCTTTCTTGGGCAGATCGGTAATGCTCACTTCAGTGGTGAGGATCATTCCGCCAATGGACGCAGCGTTTTGCAGAGCGCTTCGGACAACTTTGGCCGGATCCAGGATGCCTTCTTTGGCCAGGTCCTGCCATTCCAGGGAAGCTGCGTTAAAGCCAATGCCTTCTTTTTGCTCCAGAGCTTTCTGAAC
>JAGRNE010000299.1 GCA_020440915.1 Leptospiraceae bacterium
AAGAACTCTGCAGAAGCAGGGCCTGGAATTTCTGTTCGAACACAAGGTAACTTCCGCCGTGGCAGGCAAGAAAGGCGTGGATATTACCGTGCAGGATAAGAATGGAGAAGAGAAAAAACTGAATTCCGAACTTCTGCTGGTCTCCGTGGGCCGCAAACCGTTCACCGAGGGTCTGGGCGCCGAGAATGTGGGCGTAAAGATAAACGACCGGGGGCGAGTGGAAGTAAACCCCCATACTCTGCAGACTTCCGTGCCTAACATCTATGCTATTGGCGACGTTATCGAAGGGCCCATGCTTGCTCACAAAGCGGAAGAAGAAGGTGTGATGGTAGCCGAAAACCTGGCCGGCAAAAGCGGGCATGTGAATTACGACACTGTTCCCTGGGTAGTCTACACCTGGCCGGAAATCGCCTGGGTAGGAAAAGGCGAAGAGCAGCTCAAGAAAGAAGGCATTGAGTATCGCACCGGGAAATTTCTCTTCCGCCCCAATGGCCGGGCCAAAGCCATGGGCCAGGGCGACGGACAGATCAAGATCCTGGCCGATAAGCGTACCGATACCATCCTGGGCGTGGCCATTGTGGGGCCCAACGGATCCGAACTGCTGGCCGAAGCTGTGGTAGCCATGGAGTTCGGCGGATCGGCAGAGGATATTGCTCGCACGTTCCATGCGCATCCCACTCTATCCGAGGTAATGAAGGAAGCGGCACTGGACGTAGACAAGCGCTCCATCCATTCTTGAAAATCAGCGTGGACTACAGCCATGAGATGAGGCTCCATGATTCGCCGGTGCTGCGAGCTCTATCCTGGGCAGGCGGCACACTCTGCGTTGTCCTGGGCCTCCTGGGGCTGTTTTTGCCGGTTCTGCCCACGACGCCATTCTTGCTTCTGGCCGCCTATCTATACGCCCGATCTTCGGCGCGATTCTATAACTGGCTCATGAACCATCGCCTGCTGGGACCCTACGTTCGGCAGTGGGTGGAACATCGAACCCTGACCCTGAAAACCAAATTCCTGGCTATTGGACTGCTCACCGTAACCATAGTTACGAGCAATGTCTTCTTTGTTCGATTCGCCCCGGCCCTTCCCCTCATGGCTTTGACGGGCATTGCGGTGGGCATCTATATCCTTCAGTTCGAGACCCGGGACATGGAAAGATAAGAAAGCCCGGCCAGAACCGCTGTCTCGGTGCGAAGTACTCGGCTGCCAAGTTGCAAAAAAGCGCTCTTTGAAGGATGGTCTTTGCAGATCTGCTCCAGGTCCGCTCGCTCCGAGGGACTGAACCCACCTTCCGGACCCACCACCAGAACCGCATTCCTGGCACCCTGGCTGGATACAGACGATGTATAGGATGTAGAAGACGGGGAAGCCGGGGAAGACGGCGACGCCGAGAATGGCAAAGCTGCCGGGGAAAGCCGGGATTCCGAAGGCCCTGCAGAAGGAGACACCCTGGATGCGCCACGGTTGCCAGGTTCGCCCTTCTCCTCTTCCACAATGTCCAGGATCAATACATGGTAATCCTGTTGGATGCGAGCGGCCAGCCATTCCAATAATTCCCGGGAACTCAAGGGGTCGGAAAGGATGGGTAGCTTCCAGGCTTCGCACTGAGCCGAGGCTTCTCGGACTATGCGACGGAAACGATCGCCAGAGATGTTTCCTCGCACAGATCGCTGAAACTCACAGGGTATGAATTGAGTCATTCCCAGCTCGGTTGCCTTTTCCATCATCCAGTCTCGACGATTTGGTTTTGGCATGGCAGACAGTACAATCCTGTCCGGCTCCTGATATTCCGAAGGAGACTGGTCGAGAATGATTTGCGCGGACTTCTTGCCTTCCCAGATAAGCCGGGCGGACCACCTCTGGCTCTCGCCATCCCCCACAAAGACCGGCGAGCCGGGAGGCAATCGACGAGCCCGTGCATGGGCCACTTCCCCTTCATCCAGAAGGATCCGCGCACCCGGCGAAAGTTCATCCGCACTGCGAAAGATCAGAAACATAATTGTTGTTTACACGCGGACCGCTGCAATGGCTCTGGAATCTGTTGCCGAAGTGGTGGAATTGGTAGACACAGTGGATTCAAAATCCACCGGGAGCAATCCCTTGTCGGTTCAAGTCCGACCTTCGGTAGATTTTGCGCTCGAGCCTCGTCAGGCCCTCCGGGGCCCGACCGTGAGGATCAAACCAGGCCGCGGATACAACGTGGATCGCCGCAATTCCCATTTTTGCAATTGCAGTTGAAGCGAATTCCGGTCTTCTCGTCCACCGGACGGGCATCTCTTCTATTTCGCAGCAAAACCTTCCGTAGATTCTGCTCCGATTTTTTTTCTTTCAAGACAGTGGCAACAGCCATGGCTCACCTCCCTGTGGCCTCTTCGGCAACTGCCATTCGTGCAATCTTTTTATGTCAGGGAGCGGACAACCGGTGTCCTACCTTGAATCCGGCACCCTGCCGAACCAATTTCAATGGATTTCCCTCTTCTGGGATTATCGGATCAGGTCATGTCCGGACTGTAATGCATCACCCGATTTCTTCCGGCCCGTTTGCAGACATATAGCGCCTTGTCTGCCCGGTTTATCAGGCCTTTGTTGGTCCGTACGTCCACTTCTGGATCAAAGGAGGAGATACCTACAGACATGGTCACCTTTAGTTCGGCTTCATCAGAATGTACAACCATCTCTTCGATCTTGGCTCGAATCTCTTCGGCCTTTTCCATGGCCGTGTCCGGATCGGCGCCGGGCATAACAAGGCAGAACTCTTCCCCGCCGTATCTGGCGGCGAAATCAGTGTTTCTGGCAGAATCGATGAGAACTCGGGCCACTGCCTTTAGCACTTCATCTCCGGCCTGATGGCCGTAGGTATCGTTGAAGTTTTTGAATTTGTCTACGTCGGTAAGAAGAAGGGCAAGTGGAGTCTTGCGTTTTACGGCTTTGTCCCTCTCCTCTTTCATGCGGCTTTGAAAATAGGCATGGTTTTTCAGACCGGTCATTAAATCCACAGTAGCTCTTTCATAGAGCCGGGCATTTTCCACGGCAATGCCGCCCAGGCTGGCAAGATCCACAAGAAAGCTGCGCTCGGATTCCGGATATTCGCCGCCCACAGCCTTCTCGCCAAGAACGATCAGACCTATGACCCGGTTCTTGGCTCGGAGAGGAACAATGAGCTCGGCGCCAAGACGACGAAGCATTTCAAGGGTAGCATCCCCGGGAAGATTCTTTTCGAATTCTACCAGAGTCAGGGATTTGTTATGATTCTCGAAGTACTGTACTATGGGAGATTCAACGGAAATCTCGTAGGTTTCCGGAGGCATATTCAGATCGAAGCCTTTGTATCCTTCGACCATGACCAGAATTTCCGCATCCATTTCCGGGGTAAGAAAGAGGGCCGCCTGAAGCGTCTGCACCTGGGCAAGACAAATATCCAGGATGGCGTTGATGAGGTACTTATAATCCAGGGTAGAGTTCAGCGCTCGCGAAATCTCAATCAGCTGCTTCTGATCGTAGATTTTCTTTTCGTAATGCTGAATCTCCTCTGGGATGGACATGGACATAAGGGCAATGGATGCCCGCAGGCTGGAAAAGTTCAAACCATTTTCTAATGCAGGAGGCGCGAATCCTCCCGTTGGTTTTGACAGGGTGGACTGCAATTCTCTGTAAAAAACGGCCTTTCTCTTATTCTTCGTCGAAACCGGACGCCGGTTCTGGCTGAACCGCAGCCTGTAGAAAATGTGAATTGACAGTGGACCCGACTCATAATTTATTGTCACCAACACCG
>JAGRNE010000029.1 GCA_020440915.1 Leptospiraceae bacterium
GAAAGCGACAGAGTCCAGGGAGTCCGATGGAGCATTTTTTTTTTTTTTATTTAAATCCCTGCACTTGTTAACAACGATTCGGTACATCCAGGTATAGATGCCGCTTTCGCCCCGAAAGGATTTCAGGGCGCGATACCCGGTAACCAGCGCTTCCTGGAGTATGTCTTCTGCATCCTGGGGGTTTCCGAGCATAGAAACCGCTTTTCGAATTAGCCGGGTGCGATAGGGGCTGACCAGCTCCATAAAGGCCCGCTGGTCCCCTTTCAGGGTCTTTTCTATGAGGCTCTTTTCAGAAGCCCGTTCAGACATCCTTTTTCTCCAGAGCCCCCTCTTCCGTTTCCTGAGGAGCGAATCCAATGGTCACGATAAGCAGTACAATCCCTACGACAATGAGACTATCGGCCAGATTGAAGATAGGCCAGGTTTCCCAGGCCAGCCATTTCAGCGGCCAGAAATCCTGGAATTGATCCAGACCAAACCAGATGCATTGAACAAAGTCCACAACTCCGCTCACATGGCCTTTCTGCGGCCCGAAACTGAAAACCCATTCCCTGGTTTCCAGGCTCTTCACAAAAAGCTTGTCGATGAGATTACCCACCGCTCCGGAAAAAACGAAAAGCCAGGCCAGGGGATGGCCTGCGCCGAAGGTCTTCCAACGGTAGAAAAACAGGAACAGTATGGCGCCGGCCGTTAGAAAGATACCCAGAACCGGGGCTGAAGGTCCGCTACCGAAAAGGAAGCGGTCGTTGAACACCAGTCGTAGCCTGATGTATTCCCCATCTTCTCCTAGAATCGGGATGTAATTTGTCTGATCCATCTCCGCCGGCATACCCTGGTTGGTGAATACGCCAGCCTGGATTCTCTGAGTAGCGGCGAGACCAAAGTTTAGATGATCGGTGATCACCTTCTTGGAGCCGAGGTCAGCGACAACCAGGACGAAAAAAATGCCAAGCCAGATCGGGGGATAGGCTTTTAAAAAGGGGACGGGGAATCTCAGAATCTTTTTCATGAAATCAACGCCCATTGATGCAGGGAATCGCCTCGCCGTCAAGCCCGTTGAACCGTGGCTTTTTCCTCTTGCCGATCCCGCTCCTGCGCCAAATCTGGTGAGGCATTGTGGGCGGCCCTTTGGCCGCCTTTTCATACAGGATACTTGCCATGCAAGCGAACCAGGATTTAACCAGCTACACCCAGGACCCCATGACCACTCTGGATACTCTGGAAGCCTTTGAGAGGCAGTATACAGAGATACCCATGGAGGCTATCCTCAAGCAGGATGTGCTCCGACTGGGATTACATTTCGACGAAAAGTCGCTGGAAAAGGGAGATTACAAGGCCAAGGACTATTTCATCTTCACTTTTGATCACATCCCTTTACAGGAGCAGAGCGAAACGGTCCGCTTCAAAGCGCCGGAAGAGATTCGCGTATCCGGTGGTCATTTCGGACTCAAACCTACCGTCATCAGCGTACGTCTGGACCATCGTTCCCCCTACCAGGTAAGGTTCACAGAAGAGGGCCCCGTTCTCTATCTACATGATTCTGCCCTGGGCCGTGTGGAGTTTCCTCCCATACCGGCCTGGTACAGGCATCAGACAGAATCCGGAAAATCGCCAGGGGAGATCGCACCTGTCATCGAATGGGGTTATTTGATCTACCTCACTGTATTTCGAAACTGCCAGTATTTCGGAAAGGATGAAGAATGCGCCTTTTGCGATATCAACCATAACTGGAGACAGCAGAAACTGGCGGGTCGGCCCTACACCGGCATCAAATCCAAAGAAGAGATTCTGGAAGTGATGAGCTGGATTGATGCCGAGGATCAGACTGCAAAGGTCTACACTATAACCGGCGGCTCGGTCCTCACCAACCTCAAGAAGCAGAACGAAACGGACTTCTATTTTGAATACGCCGAAGCTATCGAAAGCAGATTTCCCGGTCGATGGATGGGCAAGATGGTTACCCAGGCCTGGGAGAAAGAAGATCTATGGCGCTTCAAAGACGTGGGCATCCAGGTCTATCATCCTAACTATGAAATCTGGGATAAGAAACTTTTTCCTCTGATTTGTCCGGGCAAAGAGCGATTTATTGGCCGCGAGAACTGGATCCGTCGCATCATCGAATCCGTGGAGGTCTTTGGTCCTTCGCATGTTATTCCGAATTTCGTGGGCGGTGTTGAACTGGCCAAACCTCATGGTTACGATACGGTAGAAGAAGCGGTAGCTTCCACCGCCGAGGGTCTGGACTACTTCATGAGCCATGGGGTGGTTCCTCGATTCACCACCTGGTGTCCGGAACCCTATACCACCCTGGGCAGCCAGCCCGGTCCTCCACTACGCTACTTCCTGGAATTGCTTACCCAATGGAAGCGAATCTTCGAGAAGTATAATCTACCGGTGCCTCCGGGCTACGGCGATCCGGGTCCCGGCAATGCCGTATTCTCAGTAAGCGCCTTTATGGACGTCATCGGTTATCCGGGACGCTAACCTGCCCTCATCTGTGGCTCCGGCCAGCCAGCATGTAAAGTAGCAATGCTGCGATGGGGATGTCCCTCGGCCGGCGCAAATCCATAAAATCGTGCCAGCAAAGAATCGGGCGATGCGGAGGAGACCGCGGGGATCACCGGATTTAATCCGAAGGACGGGAATAACCGCCGAACGTAGAGGCCCAGATGGCGCAGCCTGGATGCAGGAATAAATCGTCCGGCATATAGTACCAGGGCCACAGGCCGGGAGCTATTCTGTTTCATGAGTGGAACCTCCATTGGACCAGGCGGATCTGGAGATTCTGCCGCAATGCTCTGTTTCATCCATAAACATGATAGCGCGAGGAGTTCAGGATAATCCCATAGCGCTCTACGCAAGGCGGCCAGTGTATCCCCGCCCGGCTTGAATCCTCCTCCAGGAAGAAGGCGAGGCATTAATCCCTTTACTGTATCCATACCGAGCAGGTGTGCACGGAAACGAAATCGTTCGCATGATTCGGGAAAAAAAGTTGCTTCAGAGAGGCTCCAACTCGATAAGCATGTATGTTTCGCTTCTGGCCTTTGTTTCTTATCTTTGCATTATACTGCGCCCCGGAAAACCCGAAACCGGTTTCCATAGATAATAGCGTGAAGTCCTTGAATCCTCCGGTACGTGCCTACTGGCCCACCGCAGGCTGGAAAGAGAAACAACTACCGGGCGCGGATCGCTGGAAAGATCTGGAAAAGTATGCATTTACTAGAACCGGAAACGAAGAAGAGAGAAAAGGAATCCGAACCGATGGCGTGGTCATCATCAAAGATGGTTACCTGGTGTATGAACGATACGCAGCGGGCTATTCGGCAGATATGCCTCACCTTACCTGGTCGGTGAGTAAGAGCTTTGTGCAGGCGTTGATCGGAATCGCAATCTCAAAGGATCTCATATCTCTGGACGATCCTGTAGAGAAATACATACCCGAAGGCAAAAAGCCAGACACCGTGACCATTCGAAGTCTGCTGCAAATGAGCTCCGGACTTGCAGCCAATGAAGGTTACGAAAGCGGCCCTCTAAAATCGACGGTGATCGCCATGCTCTATACCAGCGGACGCCATGACATGGCGGAGTTTTGCGCTTCCCTTCCCCTTCGAGCAAAACCCGGGACCTACGTCTACTATTCAAGCTGCGATTCTAACATAGTTGCCGGCGCGCTCAAAGAAGCGATTATTCAGGCGGAAGGATCGGAACTGGGGCCCCAGGTCCATGCCCGCTTCCCCTGGAAGGAATTGTTTGATCCTCTGGGGATGAGCAACGTTATCTGGGAAAGAGATATTTCAGGAACCTTCGTCGGCTCCTCGTATGTCTATGCCAGCCCCCGGGATATGGCAAAATTTGCCTTTCTTTATTTGAACGATGGTATCTGGGAAGGACGTCGCATCCTACCGGAAGGCTGGGTGGATTTTAGCCGGCAGGTGGCCCCTGCTTACGGTTCCACTCCAGAATACGAAGGCTGGGATGAATCCAACATGACTTCGCACTGGTACGCTAACACAGGCATACCGGAACGGGGCATAGAGGCGCCCTGGCCGTCCGCCCCGGCGGATACTTTTGCCGCCCAGGGACACTGGGGACAGATGATCTTCATCATACCCTCCATGGACCTTATCATCGTGCGAACCGGCGATGACCGGGATTATTCATTCGATAAAGATACATTTCTAAAAGAAGCCATTGCGGCGGTGGAGAAAGAACAATGAAAAAGGTACTGCGTATACTGCTCATACTGCTGGCCGTTCTGATCCTTGCGGGTGGAGCATGGGCCGCTTCCAACTGGAGCCACCTGGCGGCATTTCCAAACATCATATCCAGTTTCTATTCCAAAGAGTTCTGCAGCTGCTACTTCGCCGTTGGCCGCTCGGAGGCGTTTTGTCACAACTATGCGAAGCAGTACGTTCCCATTAGCGATTTCAAATTGAATGAGGATGAGAAGTCTGTAACGGTAACCGGTCTGGGCATCAGCACAACCAGTATCTATGTAGGAAGCGGTTACGGTTGCAGGATCAAAGAACCGCTGGATTGATGTTCCCTTAGCTGGTTGCAGAATACGGCGAAAGTGCTGCCAAGGTAGCGATCCAGCGAAGCGGCGCTGTTCAGATTTCGTTGCCAGTTTCCGCTTAATCCCTGGCGAAAAAGCCGAGCTCCGGGCAAACCGTGGACAAGGCCCAGCATATGACGGACAATCCTTTGTGGTGGTACTCCTTCGGCATACCTTGCCAGAATGTACTCCTTCATGGAATCAAGTACCCATTCTAATCGATCCGGCGAAATTGTCGGCACTGCGAAACCCGGGGCCCCGGTATCAATTTCCTGAAGTTCTGGATTGGAATTGTCCGGACCGGAATGCGGCGAAGAAAACATGACGGCAGCCCCTCCGCGAAGAGCGGATCGTCCTTCTGCAATTTCATGAACCAGGGAATCCACACTGCATAGCAGCGCAGGTCTTTCGTAGGCGGCCCGGCCCACCATCACTCCGTCCAGAGCGCCATTCAAATGTGTCTGAATCTCCTGCGGACTTCGGATGCCGCCATTAATCTCGATGCGAAGACCTGGCATGTCCTCCTTTAGCCGGTACACATCTTCGTACCGTAGCGGAGGCACTTCCCTATTCTGAGCTGGATTCAGACCGCCCAGAACGGCGATCCTGGCGTGGACAATCAGCCCGTCGCATCCTGAATCCTGCATTTTGCGCGCAAAGAGTAGCAGATCTTCGTAGCCGGTTCTGGATGCCAGGCCTCTGCCTTCGATGCCAATCCTGCATTTGACTGTAACCGGCACGGACACAGCATCCTTCATGGCTCGCACCAGATGGCCAACATGCATTGGATCGGCCATCAAACAGGCTCCAAAAGAGCCGGAGGCCACGCGATCGCTGGGACATCCGCAATTGAGATTGATTTCGTCGTAGCCCCAATCCTCACCAATGCGCGCGGCCTCGGCCAGATGCGCCGCATCGCTACCGCCCAGCTGGAGGACCAGTGGATGCTCGGAGGCATGAAAGTCCAGGTGCCGGGAACGATCCCCATGTATGATGGCCCTGGCATGGATCATCTCAGTATACAAAGTTGCCCTGGCAGAAAGAAGACGGGCCATGTAGCGGTAGTGCCTGTCGGTCCAGTCCATCATCGGCGCCACGCTGAATCGCTTACGCTGGATTTGCATTGCTTTCATTTTCCCTGCAATTCGCCATTTTCCCGGGAGGGCTGCCATCGCATCCGGGCACTCTTGCTTCACCGGCAGATGGGTTCACCTGACTGCTCCAGGCAGAAGAGCCACGCACGCCAGGATTTCTTCTGCCTCGGAGCAATCCAGAGGGATTTTCGCCCCAGCGAAGGTCCCATGCCGGCCAGGGATCCCTGACTGTGGATAACTTTCCCCAACAATAGGCAAAAAAGGACTAGAATCTCGTCGCGGTCCGCACCCGTTGTGGAAAAAAATACAACCAATCCGCCTTCTCGGCCCCAAATATCTGGTTGGCCCAACGGCCCAGCCGCTCTCGATAGTCGAGAAAGGAGAAACGATGAAACGAGCTATTGCAATTACAACTCTGACAGTGATGACCCTGAGTTTCGGGGCGCGCTGCGCAACCCTGGACAAGCTGGGATGGAATACCATCATCGGCACCGGAATTGGTTGCACCGCCGGTCTGGCCATTGGAGCCATCTACGACGAGGTTCAGAGAAAGAAAGAAAACAAAGACCGAAAGAAACTGGAAAATGCTGTGTACAGCATCTTCAAAGAGCGAAAGAAGCACAACCAGGGTAAAATCATTGGTCTGGCCACCGGCTGTCTGGCCGGACTTGGCGTGGGTGCCTATCTGGACATCATGAAAGAAGACATGGAAGATACCATGGGCGACAAAGGCATTTCCCTGGAATCAGTGAAAGGTCCGGACGGAGAGACCGACGAGCTGCTCGTTAAGATGGACGGTGACATCAGCTTCGATACAGGAAGCGCCGGATTGCAAGGAGTGGCCAAAGAAAACGTAGCCAAGCTTTCCGCCGCCCTGGAAGGCTATCCAGAGACTCAGATCAAGATCTGGGGCCATACCGATTATACAGGAAGCCGGGCTGTAAACGATGCCTTGAGCCTGCGTCGGGCCCAGAGCGTGCAGAGCAGTCTGGATATTTCATCCTCCAGGATCGCCGAAGTTCGGGGCTTTGCCTGGGATCGGCCGGTCAATGGTGGAACTCCAAGTCCCGGAGCCAACCGTGCCAATCGCCGAGTGGAAGTGCGCATCATAGCCGATAAGAGCGCCCTTTAAACAGCCTATTCCTATCTATAGTAGAACTGTAGTTAGAACGCAAAAACTATAATATCGCGCTGCCTCAATCCGGGGGAGGTTTCCTCCCCCGGGTCCTTTTATTATTCGGTTGACCTCATAACCCTTCCCTTTAAGCCTGTTTTAGCAGTCAGCATGGCAGATTGCTAATCCGAATCCGGATCACCTATCTGCGTATCCGGTGGGATGCATTCCCGATGAGTGTATCCATAATACTTGCTATCAAATTTTGGAGGAAACCATGGCAGTGCAGCCTTTGAGCGACAGAGTCGTAATTTTACCCAGGGATGAAGCAGAGGACAAAGTAGGTTCTCTGTACATACCCGATTCAGCCCAGGAAAAACCCCTGGAAGGTACCGTGGAAGCGGTGGGCCCGGGAAAAGTGGAAAACGGGCAACGAGTGAACCCTTCCGTCAAGAAGGGAGACCGCGTACTCTACGGAAAGTATGCAGGCACGGAAATCAAAGCCGATGGCAAGGAACTGCTGATCATCCGAGAATCGGACATTCTGGCCATTCTGGACTGATCCAGCGGAAAAAAAACAAGCAATTAGCAGGAGGTTATCATGGCAAAACAGCTTAGTTTTCAAGAAGATGCAAGACAGAAACTCCAGAGAGGAGTGAACAAACTGGCGGATGCCGTTCGCGCAACCCTCGGGCCTCGCGGCCGGAACGTGGTACTGGACAAGAAGTTCGGAGCGCCCACAGTAACCAAAGACGGCGTATCTGTAGCCCGGGAAATCGAACTGGAAGATCCCTTTGAGAATATGGGAGCGCAGATGGCCCGCGAAGTGGCCACCAAAACCAACGATGTGGCCGGCGATGGCACTACTTCAGCCACCGTTCTGGCTCAGGCCATTGTAAACGAAGGGATGAAGAATGTAACGGCGGGCGCCAATCCCATGGCCTTAAAAAAGGGAATCGACAAAGCAGTCGAAGCGGTGGTGGCCGAAGTAAAAAAGCGAGCCAAAAAGATCGGTTCCGACAAAGGCGAAATCGCAGCCGTAGCCAGCATTTCAGCAAACAACGATAAAACCATTGGCGAATTGATTGCCGATGCCATGTCCAAAGTCGGCAACGACGGAGTTATCACCGTTGAAGAAGCCAAAGGAATTGATACGCACATGGACGTTGTGGAGGGTATGCAGTTCGATCGAGGCTACCAGTCTCCTTATTTCGTCACCGATGCAGAAACAATGACCTGCACATTCGAAAAGCCGTACATTCTGATCCACGAAAAGAAGATTTCCAACATGCGTGAGCTGCTTCCGGTCCTGGAGAAAGTCGCTCAGGCCAATCGTCCTTTGATGATCATATCCGAAGAAGTAGAAGGCGAAGCGCTGGCAACCCTGGTAGTCAACAACATGCGAAAGACCATCAAGGTCTGCGCTGTCAAGGCCCCGGGCTTTGGCGATCGACGAAAAGCGATGCTGGAAGACATTGCCGTTCTGACCGGCGGCCAGGTGATTTCGGAAGATCTGGGTATGAAACTGGAGAACGCCGATATCAGCCACCTGGGTCAGGCAGATAAGGTAAGCGTGGACAAAGAAAACACCACGATTATCGAAGGGGCTGGCAAAAACGAAGAGTTGCAGGGCAGAATTTCTCAACTCAAACGACAGATCGAAGAAACCACATCCGATTACGATCAGGAAAAACTCCAGGAACGCCTGGCACGTCTGGCGGGCGGAGTAGCCGTAATCTACGTTGGAGCGGCCACCGAAACAGAAATGAAGGAAAGGAAAGCTCGTGTTGAGGATGCGCTATCAGCCACAAGGTCCGCGGTGGAAGAAGGGATTGTGATGGGCGGAGGAATGACTCTTCTGCGCAGCCGATCCGCCATAGATGGATTGAAGCTGGAAGGCGATGAAGCGACAGGGGCCGCCATTGTATATCGCGCTCTGGAAGAGCCTCTTCGTCGTATTTCCAGTAATGCCGGCCTGGAAGGAAGCGTCATCGTGCAGAAAGCTCTGAACGAAAAAGAGGAGATCGGATTCAACGCAGCCACTCTTGAATGGGAGGATCTGATCAAAGCCGGAGTGCTGGATCCTGCGAAGGTAGTGCGAAGCGCGCTGCAACATGCAGCTAGCATTGGCGGAATGCTGCTTACCACAGAGGTAAGTATCACCGATTTGCCCGAAGATGAGCCCGCAGGCGGTATGCCTGATATGGGTGGCATGGGCGGAATGGGAGGTATGGGAGGCATGGGCATGATGTAAGCCCTGTTCCCTTACCCCTTTCGCAAAGAAGGCCCGGTTTCGCACCGGGCCTTTTTCGTTTTCAGTCTGCGGGGATCCTGTATCTTGCGGGGCCCGAGCGTTCAGCCGGGCTCAGTTGGGACAGGCGCCATCCGTATAACCAACCACAGTTCTATCCGAACAGGCGAAGCAGGAATTGGCAAAGGAGCTCTTGCAGTTGGGACTGAAGCAGCGGGATGGATCCTGTTTCCAGCCACATACGGGTTTGTAGATCTGTATACAGGCTTCGGCGTTGCGAGACCTTTCGCCGCATTGATTATAGTTTCGGATGACTCTCTTTTTTGTCTGTTCGCAACCGCAACCGCAGTCATCCACAAAGGGACGGGAATGAGAATCGCATTTGAATCTCATAGTCTCACAGCGGGATGGATCTTTGCTTACGTAATCCTTCCCTTCCTGCGAGCAGGAAGAAGACACAATTCCATTGCTGCATCCTGCTATCGCCAAAAACGCCAGTAAAGCCAGTCCCCAAAGGGGCACTGCCATTCGATTCATTTATCACCTCATCTATGTTTTCGCACAGCCTGCGCCAACAATGGAACAGCGCATCGGCGACGAGCGGAAATGAGCTTTCATTGCCTCAGCCCGCTTCTCTTGTGCGAAGAACAAAGCCGATCCATGTTCCGGCGATTCTCTTCAAAAATGGCCAGAAGCAAAGGATCCTTTTCTCTGCTCTCTATGTATAGATGAGACGATTGGTTCCAGAGCCCACATCCAACTTTTTTGCCCTGGTTATGAAACGCTGAGAGCGCCGCCAGAATTAGTCTCCGTGCTTCCATTTTGCCGGATTCCGGATATTGTGGGCCCAGCAACATGGCTTCAAGAGCAGGCTCGATTCGCCGGGCATTGGAAGGAAGGTCTTTTGCCTCATCGCCCTCGCTCGGTCTGATTGTCACCAGAACAGCCATTCTGTCCAGGGCCGGTCGACCCGGGGCAGGAATGAGATAAAATGGGCGGGGAGATCCGCCTGTGGTTCGCAATCGATATGGATCGTCCGGAAGGACTGAAACGTCAGTAAGAATGATGTCGTAATGGATTTGCGAAGAGGAGTAGGACTGCCAGAATGTAAGAAAAGCATGAGCCGGTATACTGGCCTGCGTGGCATCGGAACCAAATTTCTCCCATTGTTCATAGAGCGCAGAGAGCTCTGGCGGACGGGTCCTGGTTTGTAACGCTTCCAACAACGAAGCTATGGGCGGCAACGAAGCCTGGATACTCTGGCCTGCGTATTCTATGGCCGGCCGCCAGAAGGCCATCTGTACGTAGCGCTGACGGCTTTCGACTTTTCGCAGAGGAAAGGGACTTACCAGCGGCAGGCGATTTCTGCCAATGGCACGACCGGTGATGAAGTCCAGATCCTGGGGTTGATCCAGTATGAAGTGAAAACGGATTCCTGGATATCTGGTCTGTAGCGCCTCTCCGGCGCTTTGTAACCATCGCTCCACGGTTTCGCGCGGGTAGAGCTTCTCGGATTCCGCGGTAAGCAATCCTACATTCAGGTAAACTTCAAGGTCTTCCTTATTGCTTAGCCCTTCTCCGAACATAGTCCGGGGCCTCAGATCTTCCAGCGCGCCGCAAGCCCCGATCAGCAGTATAATAACAACAAGCGATAATCGCTCCATTAAGGGCCTACCGGTCCCCGAAAATCTCCTTCCTCTGTTCATCGATAAAATCCTGAATCCCTCGGAGCTTCCTTGTCAGGCAGGGCTTGCACATCTGGTATTGATAGGTCCTTACTCCGTGCTTGCCGCAGCCGGCACAGACAGGCTCCGACTCCTCGGGCTCATCCTGATCTTCCATATAAACAACCGCCTTCCCTTTCTGATGCATAGTAGTTTCTTCCACCGTTCCCTGAAATACTTCGTTTTGTTTAGCTCTTCCGTCCGTCAGGAGCGAGCAGTGCAAGGCTGAATTCAACGCACCTTCAGGCTCCGCCCCGGATTCGGGGGCCCTAGCCTCTTTGTCAGAATTGACCCTGCCCGCTCTGGACTCCAGCATTCTTCGCAATGATCGATTATATTTTTGTGAGAAGCGCTCTTCGTTGGTCGCCAGACCTCTTAGAGTCGAATACGCTGATTTTTCTTTATATTTCACTTCGCCATTCATATAGACTCATTTATCGCACAGACAGAAAGAGAGTCCATCTGTGTTCCGGGTTTATCCACGGGTGTGGATAAACTCCCACAATCTTATGCCCGGCTCTTCCGATTCGCCGATCGGACACTCACCGGAGCAGGCTAAATATCCGGCCCGGCAATCGCAGTCAAAGCAAAAAAGCGAAACACCACACCGCGCACTCCATATTTTTTATTACGCTTGTATATACACTCGCCGAAAGGGCCTGTAGCTTTTTTTATTGCATCCCTGGGCCCGGAAGAAACCCTGCTTTATGCCCCTGAAGAAAACTCCGCTGCATTCCTGGCATAAGGAACATAATGGCCGGATGGTTCCCTTTGCCGGCTGGGAGATGCCGGTGCAGTATTCGTCTATAATAGAGGAGCACAAAGCGGTGCGCGAATTCTGTGGCCTTTTTGATGTTTCGCACATGGGCGAAATTCGCGTAACGGGCGCAGAAGCGGGCAAATTGCTGGAAACAATGTGCTGCAACAACGTAGAATCCCTGAAAGAAGGCAAGATTCGCTATAATGCAATACTGAATGAGAAAGGCGGCGTTCGAGACGATGTAACGATCTTTCGCAGAGGTGCGGAAGAGTATTTCATTATCGTCAATGCTTCGAATACAGACAAGGTTTACGCTGCGGTAAACGAATACTGCTCAAAACAAGGGCTGAATGCCGTAGTAAACAATGAAAGCGATAACTGGCATCTGATAGCCATTCAGGGCCCGGAAGCGGAAAGCATTCTCTCCCAAGAGCTGAACACAGATCTAACCAATATTGGGTACTTTGCCTTTCTGGATATGGAACAGGATGGAAGGCCCATCACAGTAAGCCGAACGGGCTATACCGGCGAAGATGGCTTTGAGATTCTGAGCGATGCGAACACCGGCACAATGCTCTGGCAATCCCTGCTGAATCGTTCCATAAATGGTCGCCATCCTCTGCCTGTTGGCCTGGGAGCCCGCGACAGTCTTCGCCTGGAGGCACGATACCCTCTCTATGGACATGAACTGGCGGAGGATCTCAGTCCGGTGGAAAGTGGGATCGGTTGGATCGTAAAGGAGAAAGAGGTTTCCTGCTTTGCCATGGCAGAACTGCTTCGTCAGAAAGAGGAAGGAACCTCCCGAAACATCGTTGGCTTTGCCTTAAAAGGGCCCGGTATTCCCAGAGAGGACTATCGCATGTTTTCCGGCGATCGCGATATCGGCAAAGTAGTAAGCGGGGGGCATTCCCCCATTCTAAAAGGCGGCATAGGAACGGCATTGCTGGAAGAGCGTCCTTCAGGAGAGCTTTCTATAGAGATTCGCCAGAAGAGGATACCCGTAGAGATCGTGGAAGGACCTTTCGTTCAGGGCACTGCTGGCAAGAAAAGGAAGGACCGTTAAGTCGATTTACAGCACAGCTGGATCCAGGAGTCTGGATAAAATTCATTGGGAGCGTAATATGTCTAATATCCCCGAAAACCTAAAATACACCCGGGACCATGAATGGGCCCTCAAGGAAGGGGACACGGTTCTGGTCGGCGTTACCGATTATGCCCAGAATTCGCTGGGGGACATCGTGTACGTGGAAGTTAGAGAGCAGGGAAATGCAGTAAACCAGGGCGACAGCTTTGGCACCATCGAATCGGTAAAAGCTGCAGAGGACCTCTATGCTCCCATCAAAGGCACAGTAGCCGAAGTAAATGAAGAAGTCCTGGGAAACCCGGAAAAGGTCAACTCGGACCCGTATGGCTCCTGGCTGATCAAAATGACCGGGGTGGACCAGGCCGAGCTGGACGCACTGATGGATCCGGCCGCCTACAAGGAACTCGTAAGTTCGCTGGAAGAGTAAGCCATTCCTTCTCCCCGGGGCCGGTAAAGCCCAACCTCCCCTTTCTTCACTATAAATTCCTCCGGGCTCTTTTCGGCCCGGTTCGGTATCCGAGCTCCGCCCCTTTGCCCGCGCAAGGGTCCGGTGGGCAGAGATCCCTGGAGTGGCTCTTGCATACCACGCGAATGATCTGACTCAGTGCCGGGCTAATGGTTGCTATACCCACCTCCTTCTTTGCAGCTTTTTTCGCTTATGTCACATTTCCTGATTTCCGCGTATATCCGGGGTAAAAATTACTGGTCAGGGTAGGCACAGTGCCAAAAGTGCTTTTCATATCGAGACTTATTGATATCTTGATATGACAGCCCCTTTTCAGGAGAGCAAGAGTGAAGTATTTCCCCATTTCACCGGATCAAATGCAGGTTCGCCTGCAGGATCTGGGTTTTTCCAGCACATCCGACCTGTTTCGGTCCATTCCAGAGGCGATCCGGGCCCGCACCGATGCAAAGTTACCTGCGCCGGCCTCGGAAATCGAAATTCGTCGAGAATACAGTCCTCATAAAAATCAACCTGTAGATCACAACTTCATGGGAGGAAACGGTCATTATCATTACGTTCCTTCTATTATTGATCCGCTCATTTCCCGGGGAGAATTCCTGACCGCCTACACGCCCTACCAGCCAGAAGTAAGCCAGGGGACTCTTCAGGCCATGTTCGAATTCCAGTCCATGATGGCAGATCTGATGGGCGTGGAGGTTTCCAATGCTTCCCTTTATGATGGCTCCACGGCCATGATCGAAGCGGCCATGATGGCTGTTCGAGTGCGTCGCAAGGATCGGGTGGTCTTTGCCGGCTCCATTCATCCGGAGTATCTCGAAACCATGCATACCTACGCCAACAGCGGAGTTTTCGACTACGCCATGGTAGAGACTGGCGAAGACGGACGGCTGGATCTGGAATCCTTGAAGCGGACCATAAATGAAGATACGGCCGCGCTGGTGGTTCAGTCTCCCAACTACTACGGAGTAGTCGAACAGATCAAAGAGATCAAGGCTCAGCTTGAAGAGCACAACGTAATGCTAATCGTCACAGTGACCGAGGCCATGTCTCTTGCGCTGGTGAAGTCCCCCGGAAGCCAGGGAGCCGATATAGTATGCGGCGAAGCCCAGTCTTTTGGCGTTCCGCTTTCCTACGGAGGACCCTGGTTGGGCTTTATTGGGACTTCGCAGAAGAACATGCGAAACCTTCCGGGCCGATTGATCGGCGAAGCGAAGGATATGGACGGAAGAAGGGCATTCGTAGTCACCCTGGCCGCAAGAGAGCAGCATATACGACGGCAAAAGGCCACCTCCAACATATGCACCAATCAGGGGCTGATGGCCCTTCGCTGCGCCATCTATCTGGAAGTGCTGGGCAAAAAGGGACTACGCCGGGCCGCGGAACGATGCGCGCGATTCGCCGCGCTGGGGCGTCAGCTCATGCGAGAGCAAGCTGATCTAAAGCTCAAGTATCCGGATTCCCCGATCTTCAATGAATTCATGATCGAAACGCCGATAGCGGCAGAAACGGTCTTTGATCGCTGTATCAAGGCTTCTGGCATTGCTTGCGGCACAATTGCTGGCCCCAACCTTCTGCTTGTGTCCTTTAATGAGACCATGAGTCCGGAAGTGGTCAAGCAGTGGGTATTATCCGTCAAGGCGGCTTCCCGATAATTCAGGAGAAAAGGTATGCTCACAGAAGAAAGAACATCCAACACTCAATCCACCGAAGAGCAGGTTCCTCTTTCCGTAACCAGGAACGGACAAATCTACGAGGAGCCCTTGATCTTTGAACGCTCCATTCCGGGTCGCGTTGGCTTTAGCTTTCCGGAAGACGATGCAGGCCTGGATCATGAAATCAAAGGCGATCTACTGCGCGAAGAAGACAGTCTTCACCTTCCAGAAGTGAGCGAACCGGAAGTGGTACGCCATTTTACGCGTCTTTCTACCTGGAATTATGGCATCGATTTGAATCTCTATCCACTGGGAAGCTGTAGCATGAAGTACAATCCCAGGATTAACGAAGAAGTGGCGGCCCTTCCGCACTTCAAAGATGCGCACCCTTCCATGCCCCCTCGGTACAACCAGGATGTGCTTCAGGTAGTGCATCAGTTGCAGGATATGATCTGCCAGCTCACCGATATGCCGGCGGTTACCTTGCAGCCGGCTGCGGGAGCGCATGGAGAGCTTACCGGACTCTTTCTGATGCAGGCGTACCATCGAGATAAAGGCCAGGAGAGAAAGGTCATCCTTGTTCCGGATAGCGCTCATGGAACGAATCCTGCCAGTTGCACCCTGGCCGGATACGATGTTAAAGAATTGAAGTCTACCCGTCAGGGACTACTGGACCTGGACGATTTGAAAGCCAACCTGAGCCCCGATGTGGCCGGTCTCATGATTACGAATCCCAATACCGTGGGAGTCTTCGAAACCAACATTCGTGCCATTGCCGATCTGCTCCATGAAAACGATTCCCTGCTCTACATGGATGGGGCCAATTACAACGCCATCATTGGTCAGGCTTCCCTGGGCAAGATGGGTGTGGATGTGAGCCACCTGAACCTGCACAAAACCTTCTCCACTCCTCATGGTGGAGGCGGTCCTGGCGGCGCAGCGGTAGTGGTATCACACAGACTGCAGGACTTCTTGCCCGGGCCCCATGTTGTTCGCAACGGCGAGGACTTCGAATTGGTCTCTGCCCCAAAAACCATCGGCCGCATGAAGGCGGGCATAGGGCATTTTGGAGTGCTGCTACGGGCCTGCATCTTTATTCGCAGCCATGGAAATCAGATGGGCGCCATTGCCGAACATGCTGTACTGAATGCAAACATTGTCCGAAAGAATCTAATGGAACACTTCCAGCTGGCTTCGGACAACGATTCCATGCATGAGGTGGTGTTCAGCGATTCAAAGCAAAAGAAAACAGGATTCAGCACCATGGATCTGGCCAAGGCCCTCATCGATTATGGGTATCATCCGCCAACTGTGTACTTCCCTCTAAGCGTACACGGCGCTATAATGATCGAGCCCACGGAATCCGAGAGCCCGGAGACGCTGGATCATTTTTCCAGGGTTATGAAGGACATTGCCGAGCGCATGCAGGCCGGAGACCAGGATCTGTCCAGCGCTCCGCATAGAGCATTTGTGACCCGGATCGATGAAGCAACGGCAGCCCGAAACCCGGTTCTAAATTACTTTACAAAATAAGAGACGAAAGACCAGTGTAACCCGGTATGGAATGGGAAAAGGTTCTCCGTGATTCAGTAAAGAATGGTACCATTCGGGAGCTCCATCTCCGGCACGTTCCGGTTCTCAAGACCTGCGAGAACTGGAACGATGTAGAAGAGGTTGGTCTGATCGATCATCAGACTCGATTCGCGCATTACAAGGGAATCATTGTAAAGTACGGAGAACGGATCTTCTATGTGCCCGAGAAGCGCATGGAAGCTCTGGCGCCCTACCGCCCCTGGAAAACCAAGGTGCGCCTCAAGGTCACCGATCCCGAAAAGAAATAACCGGTCCTTCCAAAGATGGGGCGTGGCTGTAGTTGCTGCCTGTCCCTGCCCTCTACCCGGACCGCCGATCCACAAGAAATAAGATGAGCTCTTCCGCACTTTCCGAAACCCGGTACCGAAATCCAGTGCCCACAGTGGATCTAATAATCCGAGTTCCGGAAGGCATTGTGCTCATTGAGAGGAAGAATGAACCTCATGGTTTCGCATTGCCCGGCGGCTTCGTCGATGAAGGCGAGTCTGTTGAACAGGCAGCTATTCGCGAAGCGAAGGAAGAAACCTCCCTGGATGTTCGGCTGGAAGAACTTTTCTATGTATACTCCGATCCAGCCAGAGATCCAAGAAAGCATACCATCTCCATTGTATTTCTGGCATCGGCCCGGGGAAAGCCATTGGCCGGCGACGACGCAAAGTCGGTGCTTGTAGTTTCCGAAGAATCCATTGCTTCCGGCAATTTCGGAACGGCTGATGCTACCGATACTCTGGTATTTGATCATCACAGGATACTACAGGACTACAGCCGCTACAGAAAAGAAGGCCACCGCCCTCTTCATATTTGACTTTCCTACGGCCTGGCATCGGTCTGTTTCAGGAAAAAAGAAACGGCGGAGACCACCTGATGCACCTGCAAAGGAATCTTCAGTCCGTATTGCACCGTCCCATGGCTGATCAAAGGGGTAAGGCATACCCGGGCCGGAACATTATCTCTTAAAT
Source organism: Leptospiraceae bacterium (assembly GCA_020440915.1). Taxonomy (GTDB): domain Bacteria; phylum Spirochaetota; class Leptospiria; order Leptospirales; family Leptonemataceae; genus UBA3465. The sequence continues at coordinate 17,253 of JAGRNE010000029.1, forward strand.
AGTCAAACAAAAGCCTGGACTCGCCTGGAGGAATAACGTTGTCCCGATCGCCATGGATAAGAGTAACGGAAGAAACTATGTCAGGACAGTGTTGAATCACATCGATTCGGCCAGCAATCTTCTTCACTCTGGAATCGTTCATTATGCGATCCTTGATGTGTCGCCGATACTCTGTGTTGTGTAATATTCGATAAAACTCTTCGCGAACCGAAGGACTGATTTGAGCCAGAGCGGGGGCAAGCTGACCGGGTTTTCGGGCCAGACCGTTGTCCAGGGCGGCTTCAGTGAAGCAATGACGAAGGGATTCAACCTTCTTTCCTTTACCTGGAAGGAAGTTTCGCAATACCACATAGAAGCCGTACGGATCCCGGTCTTCGGCATCGAATAGATGCTCCACTACTGACATTACATGGCCAAAGGGGCCCACCAGAAGCATGGACTTCACCGCATTTTTGGCCCGTCCAGATGCGGCCACCATGCCCAGCGAAGCGGAGAAGGAAGCGGAAAACATTCCCACCGGCCCGCGGCCCTCCAGAGCGGCCAGCGAAAGCAAATCCTCTTCCATATCGCCGATCACATCCGGGTTAATGGTAAGCTGCTGGATGTCCCGGTAAAGCGGAAGGATTACTTCGTAGCCGTTGGCGGCAAAGGCGCTGGCCAGCACCTGGATGCGCGGATCGACATTACCCCGGGCAGTCATCCCGTGAATGGCCATAAGCGTGCCCCGGACTCTGCCGCGATCCGGTAGCACTCGGACCACCGGTCGACCATTAAGAGTGATCCTGGAATGCTTGCCAGCGGAACGGCTGGCCATGAACATGCGGAAAACTATGTTCAGGGCTCGGCTATAGTTTCCCATAGTCCCATGGGTCCTGAACAGACTCAGGAATCAATTCAGATTTGCAGATGAACGGACCCGAACCAGAGAAGATGCCCAAAGCCGAACGTCTGGGCTGTCTGTATCTTACATTTCTCAAGAGATCCAGAGGCTTGAGTTTCGAAGAAATCCGAACTCTGATGCCGCTGGCCTACGTGGGCGAATTTGAGTCCGCGCGCCGCAAATTTGAAAGGGATAAAGAAGATCTCAAAAAACTGGGAATCCCGCTTCGGTACTATGCTCCAGGCACGGCCCTCCCTTCCGGAGACCTGGCACGAGCTCATATCTATGTTCCGGAGGAAGGCCTGGAGCAACTGGGCCAAGTTCAACTAACTTCCGGCGAACGGGAAGCCCTGGCTGCACTTCTGCTTCAGGCTTTGCAGAAGGATCCGGATCCAGACAGCCGCGACGCTATTACCTCTATATATATTAAGCTCTTCTACGACAATCTACCAGGAGACCTTCCCGCTAACGCCGCAACAGCCGACGCTCATACCCGAGACAGAAGATCCGACTCTTTGTCTAGCGCTTCAAAGAGTTCGACAATTGATTCAGCCCTGGATTCGCCCGAGCCTCAGCCGGGCGCTTCCTACGCCGACCAGAGCACGCAGGCCGGTGCAGCATCCAGAAAAACCGGAAAGCGGGAAGATGACCTCATATCCTTACAGGCAGAACGTCTGGCGCTGGTTCAGGAAGCGCTCCGTCGTAGCCTGGTCCTGGAAGGTAAGTACGAACCGGCCCGAGGAGGGATAGAGAAGCGCACTCTGGAAAGTCGAGGCCTGATCTTCTATCGCGGCCGCTGGTGTCTGGTAGCCCGGGCGCGGCAAACGAAGGACATCCGTTTTTATTACCTTGAACGGTTTCGATCCCTGGACCTGGGGACAGCCAGTTTCTCTGCGGATCGTGGATTCGATCTTAGAAGCGTAACCCTGCATCCCATGGGTATCCATGTCCATGAATCCAGAACCATAGAAATCGAGATCGCCAACGACTATCTGAGCATGTTCGTCAACTTTCTGTCCGGCTTTCCCTCGGATCGATGGACTCGCAATGGCTCTTCTTTCATCTTTCAGACTACCAATGAAAGAGCTCTGTTTCGATGGATCCTTCAGAGACCGGAGGCACTGTACAGGCTGGATCCGACGGCCAGCAAAGGAATGTCCGAATTTCTTGAGGAAATCCAGGAGCTCTATTGAAATGCCTACTGCGGAAAAGCTAAAAAGACTACTTTCGCTCATACCCTTGATTCATGCCAACCCGGGAATCAAGATAGAAAAACTGATGAGCCTCAGCGGCTACTCCAACCGAAAGCGATTCACCGAAGATCTGGATTCCTTGATTATGCTGGGAGTGCCTCCTTTTTCCCCTGGCGATTACGTGGACATTACCATCGAGGGCGATGGAGTTTCCGTGGACTTTCCCCAGGGACTGGAACGTCCCCTGGCCCTGTCTCCCGATGAATGGTCTAGATTGATTGCGGCCATCGAAGAGAATTTATCCTTTCGAACCAGCGAAGGTCTGGATCAGGAGCAACTGGATGCCGTTCTGAAAAAGATTGGCAAATCCTTTATTCGCTTTGAAAAGCCACCAACTGCACAGAGCAGCCGCCAGACCATAGAAAGGGCTCTTTCTGCAAATAGCCAGGTGCGCTTCAATTATCCCAGCCGTCAGGACGGCGCCCTGGAACCGCGCACCGTGGATCCCTGGGCAGTGGTCAGCGAAGCAGGTCTGATCTATCTGGTAGGCTTTGATGTGGATCGCCAGGGATCCCGGCACTTCCGCCTGGATCGGGCGGGCGAAGTCAGTATATTGGAAAAGAGTCGGACAACTTCGCCTCCGGAGGATCTGGAGCAATTGATTGAGGCCTCATACATCAAAAACCCTCTGGAAAGCGCAGAAGAGGCCACCATTGCCTTTCGCTCCTCGGTGCAGAAAAATCTGGAAAGAATCCTGAACCTCCAGGACATTTCAGAGGTTTCCGGTGGAGAAGGCTGGAAAGAGGCCCATTGCTCTATTCGGGATACCGCCTGGTTTCGTGAAGTGATCCGCTCTTTTGGCGAGACCATTCGAATAATTTCGCCGGACACACTGAGAGAAGAACTCCTGGAGGAGGTTCACAATCTTCAACAAAGACTGCAAAGCTTTGGCAAAACCGGGTCCTGAACTGCAGCCGGTCTGCCGAAAATAACAGGGTGACGGTTTCCGAGAACTATCAGCCCTACCTTGAAAGCTTTCGCCGAAACCTGGAGATAGAAAGAGACCTCTCCCCCAACAGCGTGAAAGCCTATCTTTCGGATCTGGAGGAATTCCTGCTTTTTTTGCAGTCCGAAGATCTGCGTCCTGAGCAATGCGACACTCGCATTCTCCGATCCTACTTCACGGCGCGGACCGGAGTGGACTTCTCCAGGAATCCTTTGCGCTCATCCGAGTCCCATGTTACAGGTAAGTCTTCCAGGCGGAAACTGTCTGCCAGGAGTCAGGCGCGAAAGCTGTCCGCACTTCGATTGTTCTTTCGCAACCTCATGAAACAGGGAAAGATCAAAGGCAATCCGGCCCGTGATCTTACATCCCCGCGATTTTATCGCGCTTTACCTGGAGTACTGCGGCCGGGCGAACTGGAGGAGGTACTGGAGGCTCCTTCGCAGCGAACTCCGCCATTGCACCGACGGGTGGGCCGGGAGGCGGACCGGGCTATCCAGGCCAGAGACCAGGCGATTATTGAAACGCTTTATTCCACAGGTATGCGAATCTCGGAACTACTGTCTCTGAAGCTGGAAGAAGTGGAGCATTTGCCCGATCGAATCAAGATTACGGGAAAGGGCGGCAAGCAACGCATTGTCTTTATTGGTCAGGAAGCCAGGGAATCGTTGAGCCGCTACATGAAGCTTCGCCCGGTGTTACGGCCGGCCAACGGCGCCCTCTTCTGCAATGCCAGGGGCGGTCCGCTCACCGATCGCGGCGTCCGAGACAGGATGCAGAAATATGCCAGAGAGCTGGGAATCTCCAGACTGCATCCTCATAAGCTTCGTCATTCCTTTGCCACGGATCTTCTCAATGAAGGCGCCGACATTCGTGCGGTTCAGGAAATGCTGGGACATAGCAGTCTGTCCACTACTCAGATCTACACGTCCGTAAGCAAGAATCGACTCCGGGATATCTACAGAAATTGCCATCCCCGGGGCTGAGTGTAGCCAGAGCCACCGATGCGTTTACACGGCCCTCGCCGTGCATATCCCGGGCCTTTGACTGAAACGAAGCAATCCTGGCTTTTCTATGGGTCGGCGCCGAAAGGCCCTGCGGAAACAGCCACGCCAGACTCCAATTCTGCTTGTTTTCTGCAGAAGTGTGGGAAATCTGACTTTTCGGAGGAATTCTATGGCTGAACAAGAAGAAGCGGCAAAGAAGAATAAGAAAGTGAATCGAATGAGCCTTCAGGAAGTTACTGATGCGCTGAAAAAAACCGAAGAGCACATGAAAGGTAATACCAGCCAGTATGCTCGTGCTCTAATTGCTCGCAAAGCAGAACTGGAAGCAAAATAAGCCCGCCCCTCGGAATTCCCGTGATCGGGAATTCCTCAACCAAGAGTGTCGAAAAGCCTGCCCGGTTCGGGATTCATATCTTCGGTTCTGGGAATCCTGGCCGTCATATAAAGGATCATCTTGATGTCCTTTTCGCTGAGAACCTGTTCCATCCTTTCTTCCAGGGTTGCCCTGGTATGGTGCAGTAAGAA
>JAGRNE010000002.1 GCA_020440915.1 Leptospiraceae bacterium
CTTTCGCTCATCCTGCGAAACCCAGGTTGAATCAATCTGGAAGATGGATGGACCAATTGGTTCTGCCTTTTCCTTCTTACAGGCAAGCCCCGGGCTACAGAATAGAACGGCGATGATCAGTAATCCGACAGCCTTTCTGAACGGACAAGCTACCGCTGTGGTGGCTTTTGCTTGTGATTTATGGTTCTTCATTGTAATCTCCTGTACTCCGGGATTTCAAAGGCTTCGCGCGCAGCGAAAACCCAGGTTTTTTGATGAGTAGCGGGCCTGCAGCCCGGAACGAAAGGCATAGCGCATGAAAGTAGCGTAGAGAGATGGATCATTTGCAGCTGTGGCTGCTGCGCCACAGAAGAGACCGCTTTCCTTTGTATCCCTTGAATCTCCTCCTACCGTTGCTGAATTGAAATCAATGGTCCATTCCCAGATCAGGCCGTGCAAATCGTGTATTCCCAGAACATTCTGGAATCCCTGTCCTACCGGGCGAAGATCGTTTCCAGTCCGACCGTACCAGTCCAGTATCCTGCGGGAGAAAGCTTCCTCGGACTCATTGGGAGCCAGGGCAGAGCGAAACCCGGCAGCATATTCCCATTCCAGAGTGGAAGGAAGGCGAAGCCCTCTGGACTCACAATAGACTCTGGCTGCGAAATAGCTGACGTTGGTTACCGGCCGGGTATTTCTGGCATTTTGCCCATTGACTCTCCAATGTCTCAGATAGTTTTCGTCGCTGAATAGGTCCGGCTTACGATCCATGGACCATTCAGGATTTTGCCTTACAAATTGGAGGAATTCCCGATTCGTCACCGGGTACTTCTGCAATTGAAAAGCGTGCACAGTTTGCTGTTCTTCGCCGTCCAGAAAGGGTTTGTACCTTCCGGCAGGAACATTGATCAAGATCCCTTCGGAAGCGGAAAAAAGGGCAGATCCCAGGAAAAGAAGCAAACCAGCCGTGACCGCATAAAACGGCAGGCGACGGGTATGTCTTTCATCGTGCCTGATTGCGCCTCCGGTTTCGGTTCGCCCCTTCTCGACAGGTTCGCCGCCCTCGGCCCTCTTGCGAAACACTGTGCACAGTAATTCCTTCATTGGTATCCCTTTTTCTGCGCCGCCGAAAGAGCCGGCCGCCGAGCCTGATCCTTTGCCGGCGGTCCTGCACTCCATCCAACGGATCTTCCATTCGCTCTTCTTTGTCCCCTCGCAGTCGTTTCCCGGTCCTATCGCAGTCGTTCCCCGGTCCTATCGCTGCGATCGCACCTCGGCAGGGCTTATCTCATATCCCGGGTTGTTCCATTTACTGTTTATGTAGGTGAGAACATTGGCTATTTCGGAATCGCTCAGACCCAGGGCCGGCATAACCCCATTGAACTGTTTTCCATTTACCGTAACCGGACCTTTGAGCCCGTGTAGAACGGTGCGAATACTTGCCTGCTTGTTCCTCAGGTAGTCGGAACCGGCCAGAGGAGGAAAGGATCCTGGAATGCCCTGCCCGCTCATCTGATGACATGCAGCACAGTTATGCTCATAAACATTTTTCCCGGCCTCAATCCGCTGCGCTAACGTCTCGAGCTCTGGCTTGCGCACATCGTCGTCCAGCGTTTGAATGGCGCCACCCTCCGGCCTGTAGATCTCATCCGATACCTTGCCCGAGTACACAACCCTGTTCTCTTCGCCCTCGACCTTCAGCATTCCCAGAGCTCCTTTGTTGAAGGCTCGAAATATGGAATGATCCACCAGGATGTAGGTACCCGGCGCATCCACCTGGAATTCCACCATGGTAGCGCCCCCGGCCGGAATCAGAGTTGTCTGCACGTTTTCCTGATTGGGGTGGATCCCTCCCTCGGAATAGAGCCGATCGAAAATCTCTCCAATTACGTGAAAGGAACTGACCAGGTTGGGTCCTCCGTTCCCCACATAAAGACGGACGGTCTCGCCCACCTTCGCCTTCAATGCCTTTTCGTCGGAGAGCGCTCCCACTGCTCCATTGAATACTACATATTCGGCGTCTTCGCGAATCGCTTTGGCCATATCGAAAGGCTGATGTCCTGGCTTTCCGAATCCCTGTTTCGTATAGAATTCGGACTGAAGCACATAGTACTCTCGATCAACTTCTGGCAATCCTCCGGAAGGTTCCACCAGCACAAGACCGTACATTCCATTTGCAATGTGCATTCCTACAGGAGCTGTAGCGCAATGGTAGATGTACAGACCCGGTTTTAAGGCCTGGAACCTGAATGTCGAAGTGTGTCCCGGTGCCGTGAAGGACGAAACCGCCCCGCCACCCGGTCCTGTCACCGCATGAAGATCAATGTTGTGCGGCATCTTGCTGTCGGGGTGATTGCTCAACCGGAACTCAACCTCATCGTCCTGCCGAATTCTGATGAAAGGGCCCGGCACATGCCCTCCAAAAGTCCAGAAGGTGTAGGTCACTCCGTCCGCCAGCTGCATCTCTACTTCGCTGGTCTCCAGTTTGATGATTACGTGGGCCGGCCCCCTGTCCAGGGGAGCGGGGACGTTGGGCGCGAAAGTCAATTCCGCTTCAATGGTTGGCTTTTCGCATGCCACTGCTAAAAGCAGAAGTGTGGCTGCGAGAACTCCGATTCGTGGATTCATAGTTGCCTCCGATGCTATCAGAGTATCCTGAAAGGAGGCCAGCTGCCTTGATAACGATCAAGGCAGTCGAAAAAACCCTTGTTCCAGTAACTTCTTCAGGAACTCCCGAACTGGTGGATCTTGCCAGTTTAGCGCCCCTCTCATGCGCGCACGAATTTTACCCGAAGCGTCGATAACGTAAGACATGGGCAGAGCATCCACCTGGTAGGCCTGGCGGAGGGATGAAGAGCGGTCCCGGAGAGCGATAAATGCATGGAGCTTTCTTTCCCTTAGAAATCGCAGCACCGAAGAATCCAGAGCATCGATGGAAATGGTAACCACCTGTAACCCTTTCATGTTCGGATCTGTCTGGAGCTCGTGCAATGATTTCATCTCTGGCCCGCAGGGCGCACAGAATGTGGCCCAGAAATGTAGAATGACCACTTGCCCCCGAAACTGCGAAAGAGACACCTGGGATCCATCCATCGCTTCCAAGCGAAAAGCCGGAGCGCGAACCGCCTCCCGGGGAAATTCCAGATTCTCGGCCGATCGTCGATACTCCTGGACCGGTTGCGACTCACCCACCGAAGGAATCATGGCAAGGAAGCTAAAAGCGATGGTCTTTGAAACGCCGAAGGCGAAGAATACTGATTTCAGTACTCGTCCGCGCTCAAACTTTCGCACTCCATACCAGGGGTTACCTTTCCCGCCAGGGCTAATCATTGGCTGCTTTCTCCAGATAAGCACGAAGGACCCGTAGTTCCTGCCGATCCAGGGGTTCCATACCCCTGGATCGACGATATCTCTCCATTCGCAGGATTACCGGAGCCCATTCGTCGGACTTTTTCTGCCGGGGATCTGGCAACGCGTGACAGCCGCTGCAAATGGTCAGGAATCTACGAACTCCCGGTACCGGGCTGCTGCGGATTTCTGCTACAGGCCGAGCATTCCGGGATGGTGACTCGGTCTTTGGCACAACCGTGCAGGAGCCCAAGCAGCCGACGGTCCAGAGCAGAGTTGCTGTTGCCCCAAATGAAACCAATGCCGTGCTCACCCGGGCAAACCCGATCTCTGATTTTTCTCTTCTGGCTGGCATTAGAAACCCAGGGTATCAGGTGCGCTTTTCCCTTTCCTTTCCTGTCTAACGCTTCCCGACGTAGGAATCTCTATATAATAGGCCAGAACAACTGTGTATTCTCGCTTCATCTGCAAGCCATTCCACCGTTGGGAAACGGGAACCGTGGCCGTAAGCTCAACAATCTGCAATGGGATGGGCTGCCATTGGATTCCTGCGCTGATGGAAACCACTTCCCCGCCATAATTCCCTGGATCCCAGGCCGGACTCATGTACTCGGACAGGAAGTTTCCGTCTATGCTTCGTCCCGCATCGCCCCGATAAGCCTCCTCATGCTCGCCGCGGAGTCGTTGGATCCATTCTGCGTTCATCTGGATATGGGAGACGATGTTATAGCTAATCTGGTACATCGCATAGACATCCAGCCGGGCTTCGTCTCCGGGTGCATAGCCGTGCTTGTTTTTATAGGCTCTTCCGCGGTACAGAAAGGTTGCTCCCCACCAATACGGCGAAGCCGATCCCTGGTAGGCCAGGCCGGCCAGAGGGTCGAAGGTACCGGAGCCGTTTTGCATACTGTAAGGCAGGGGCTCGCTTTTTCTATCCGGAACCGAATTGTTATAGCTGGTCTGATTTAGCGGCGACGTTGGATTTCCCAACGGATGCCGGGAGTTTTTTTCGTCGATAGAGCCTGTGGGCAAAGTCAGACCCGCAATGATGGAAAGCTAATTTGTAGGCGCCAGCGAATCGTCCTCCAGAATGCGATACTTTCCCATAATCATTGTATCGCTCATACCCCTGGATTCCATGGTATAGTGGCTCATTCCCAGCATCGATTGCATCATGGGATTGAATTTCATCTTCATGTACTTCTCCTGGTACATAGCCATCACCATGCCTACAAATCGATCCGAGAAGCTGTAAGCGGCCGAAAGATCGTACATATTCATATACATTCTTTGCGGGGCAGCCATGTATTTTTGACCGGTGAGTTCTCCGCGGATTCGATTGTTTATGGCCATTATGTTCTGGTCCATACCCATAGTCATGGCGCCGGGCACAGACAGCACTTCGGCCACGGAGCGGTCCTGGAACCCGGCCTGCAGGCCGCGCATGCTCATATGGCTGGCCTTAATCTTGAAGCGAAACTCATGGGTTTCGGGAATACCGGCCCCCAGTATATTCAGAGGCATGTTGCCTCCGCAATGCAGACAGCACAGCCCGGTATCCGCAAGAATCGGCCCCGGGGAAACCAGCATTGCTGTAATAACCAACGATACGAAAGATAACGTTTTCATGGATTGTCTCCTTTTCACGGCTTCGAAGTTAAATTTCGAAGACAGTCTTCGATACGAAGCCTTTAATCTGCGAAGAGGATAACGGGAGGTCCCCTGGCCCTGGGCGCAGGACTCTGCCCGGACCGGGAGGCTGGAGGCGAAGGCAGAGGAATCCCGACATCAATGCAGGAAACGAAGAAAATGACGGCGCCCTGAAACCCCAGGGTTTGCAGACACATATAGCCCTGACAGACGACACAACTGCCATGGTCATGGCCATCGCCGTGGGAAGATTCGGACTGTTTGGCGGCAACGTTTTCTTCGCCGCGTCGCCCTTCCGGGGAATCCGGCGCAAATACTCCGCGGGCAGGCATGCGATGGCAGTGGGATGGAGCCGAAGAGTCGGTCTGGCTCAAACCAGGTGAGCCAATCTGCGGGCAACGATGCAGAACCGGCGTAGCAAAGGACATGGCAAAGGCCAGGGTTGCCATACCGGCGGCCATCCTCTGTAGAGGAGAGCAGGACTGTTTCATCCTGAGTAACATTTGTCCAAACCGCACATACCGGCCCTGTACTTCCGATCCAGGATCCGTCTCTTCGCCAGGGCCTTTCCCGAAACAGATAGTAGCAGATCCAAAGGTAGGGGCCTTGATCAGGATCAATTTAGAATGATGTTTTCCGCCTTCTTTCCAACGCGAACCTCACAGAAAAAACCTCTGGTCTTGATCTGAAGCAAGGGCAGAAAACCGTCAGACCCCTACCATGAAGCAAGGAACAGGTGCCCCCAACGTTACCGGGGAAACATGGTTGCGTAGTTCCAACAGATCACTTACAATACAGGTATTGCATTAGAACGCAAAAAGGCCGGTAAGCCCTGCAGAAAGCATTGGAGAGATTATCATGGATTACTATTTGAAAGAGTCAGAAAGAGAGCCTTTGCTTTATCCTCCCGGTGGTATACTCATATGGATGGTGCTTTCGCTGGAATTACTGACGTTCATTCCGGCCCTCATCGCCTTCTTCTACTACAGGCAGGCGGCCCCGGACAGCTTTGCGCAGTCTGCTTCGCAATTGAATCTGGAAATCGCCACCATCAATACTGCCCTGCTCATCGTCGGCGGATGGTTTGTGGCGCGGGCTTTGCACGCTCTTCGTCAGCGGCAAAACCTCCAGGCCCGATCCTTTCTGGGAGGAGGGCTGCTTTCTGGACTGCTCTTTCTTGCCCTGAAGGGTTACGAGTACGCCCACAAGTACTCGCAGGGTCTGGACCTGGCCTACAACGATTTCTTCACGATGTACTGGCTCATTACCGGGTTCCACTTTCTGCACGTTGTGGTGGCGGCTTTGCTATTGATCGTGGCGATGCGGGGAATCGCCAGAGGACGGTACAATGCGACAAATTCCGAGGATGTGGAAACCATAGGTGTTTTCTGGCATATGTGCGATCTCATCTGGATTCTGGTTTTTCCCTCACTTTACATCTTTCCTCTGGGAGGTATGCAATGAAGGATCATGCAAACAACGTGGCTTTGATACTGCTGCTTTCGCTGGTAGCCATGATGTATTTTTTTACCGAAGAGGCCGCCGCTTCGGTGGGTCTGATTCTGGGGCTCGGTGCTTTAAAATTTGGACTGGTAGCTCTTCAGTTTATGGAAGTCAAGAAGGCCCACCCGGTGTATGGTATGTGGTTGCTTCTTCTTTTTGCTGGCTACGCTGTAGGCGCTATCTGGCTGCTTCCGTGGTAGCTTCCGATGGTTTTTTCTCCTGGCCCCTACAACTCCAGGAGCCGCTTCCCTTCTTCCGTAATGCGCTCCGGAGTCCAGGGAGGGTCAAAGACCAGAGAGATCAAGATCTGCCGATCCGGAAGCGCCGCCTCAAGGGTAGATTGTACATCTTCAACGATCATGGGTCCCACAGGACAGCCGGCCGATGTAAGAGTCATGGTTATTCGAACACTCCCTCCGTCCACTTCCAGGTTATAGATCAGACCCAGGTCCATGACATTGATCCCGGCCTCCGGATCCAGAACCGTTCTCAGGCTATTCTCAATGCTTATCCTTTCCTGGTTCATACATGGCTCCTGATGGCAGTGGAAATAGTCCAGAGGAAGTGGAATGCATTCAGAATGGCGCTTACGAGAAAAAGCAGCAAGCCGGGATAAAGAAGCGGGCTGGCCAGAAGACCGGCAGCAAGGAACAGGATGGACGGCGGATACGTCCAGAGCAGGATCTTCGACAGGATGCCCGGCGCCATATCCCTGGGAAGTAAGGTCGATGCCGCTGACCTGGAGGATACCCGGGATTTCGCTGACCGGGCGGGACCCGAGGACTGCTCGGGAACCGATGTAGCAGAATCCATTCGGGTCTGAAGGGCCATCCAGCTCATAAAGGGCAGCACCTTGAGTGACATACCCATGGTGGCCCCTCCCACGAAACCAGGCAACATCAGCAGAACAAGCGCTGTATCCCATCTGTGGGATGGGCTGAAAAGCTTTCCCTCCAGACCCACCGATTCCGCTGCAGCCAGCGCCCAGGCCAGAACAGGAAAGAGAAAGGAAAGCAGAAACATCGTCATTCCAGACTCAAGGCGCTTTCGCATTCTGTGGCGAAAGCACTGAAGAAGAAATGCCAGAAAAAGCCCCAGGGCCAGTCCGCCCACAATAAGTACAGGAAATTGCGAAAGCGACCCTGGCAACGCTCTACCGGCAAACAGTGCCACCGGACAAAGGCCAAGGAGCAGGGCAGATACATGGGCCAGGGATTCCCGAAGATTATGGCTGAGCAGAAACATGGGTAGCAACTGGCTGCCCAGCGCTACAATCATAAGAGAAAACCAGGCAAGAATGCCGGTCCATGCATGCCAGTGCAAGAGCTGCAGAGGCAAAAACCAGGTCTGACCTCCCCATGCCATCAGACTTCCAGAAAGGGCCATAATCAAAAGCCAGCCCAGCGCTGCCATTACCTGCAACGCCCGGGCATTCCAGTGTCCCCGTCGTATTGTGAAGGCCACCAGAACAATGAGACCGGATATGGCCAGAACCAGCAGCCCGGCAAACCATACCAGCCAGCCAGGTTTCTGCCAACGGCAGATCAGGAAGCCTCCGGCCCCCAACCACCAGAGAATGGAAAGGATCCAGCCACCCGGACGGCTGGCCAGGGTGCCTCCCACCACAACGGGCAATAGCTGAAACAGAACGGCCAGGATACATGGACTGATTGTTAACAGAGTGAAAGTATGCACCAGAAGAATGGCAACACTGCTGTAATAGTGATCGGAAAGGACGTTCGTATTCAGTAAGAGGCCAACCGCTGCGGCCAGCCAGCCTGCGCTGCTCAGTCCAAAGTTCGCCGCGAACACTCCGAAATGGATTTCCCGGGGCTGTGATTGTATCATCGTTGCCGACCTATGAGAATTCGCACGTCTTGCGGACCTCGCTCGGAGATCCTGTAGCTGTAGCCTGCCTCCACAAGCTGTGGCAAAAGGAAACGAGGCATTCTGTCATGGAATACATACAGAACCTGCTCTGGCTTCATTTGTTCAAGACATCCCATGATGCGGATCATGGGCCCCGGAGGCCTGCCTCCACGCACATCCATGCGAATAACGACAGACTTCGAAAGAGAAACCTCCATCGCCATTGGTTCCATTCCTTGATTGTCGGCGGATGAAACAGGCTCGGCAAAGGCCTGCCGCGAATCTTCCGCTCGGTTTCCGGAAGGCCGGGCGGAAGGTCGATCTGTAAAACGCGAAGGCGCAGCGGAGGCAAATGATTGAAGAGAATTCACAAATCGCGCCTCATAGTGTCCATCCACGGATACGATATAGCCAGTGAGTCCCTTATGGGCAAGCAGGGGCAAAAGCGGCTCCGGGGGAAAAGAGTTCACTATACAGAGCCCCTCACCGGGTGCGATTCGCCCAACAACATCCAGAATGGCCGAAAGCGGCTCCTGACCTCTTTCCATCATGGGTCTTACATCCAGGAAGGTAATTCGCTCTGACGGAAGGCCAGCGTAGATATCTCTGGCGGCGGCTGCGCCAGGATTCTCGGACAGAATCTCGTCCTCCACTCCGTACCCCCCGGCCCCCGGGCCCCCGTCGCCCGGCCAACCGGTCCCTGCTGGTCCACTCCTGCCGCCTGCCCGGGGTTGCTCCGATGCAGGATCACGGCCTTCCCCATGCGTCCGGGAATCGGGTAGCTTCACAGGCAGACCGAGCTTCTGTAGCGCCAGAAGGATCTGCTCCTCGCCAAGACCTGCGATTCGCGCTGCCATGGCAACGGTTACCTGCCCGGCCATAACTCTTCGCAGAACAGGATTTCTGAGCTTCTTGAATCGCGGGCTGAGAGCGATGAGCGTCTCGATGACGCGACCATCGGCTGCGATAATTGTGGCGATTCGCGTCTGCCGATGAATGGGTTTCATATCAACTGCAACATCCGCCGCCGGCATCCAGCAATCCATCGCCGGTACGGGTAATGCGAACTCGAAATACTTCGGGTCCCTGCTGCTCATATTCCCAGCGAAAGGCTCCCGGCAGGGCAGCCTCCATTTGAAAATACAGCGGTCGCGGGTCATGATCATTATGAATGATAAAACTCTGACCTATGTCCAGTTCGTTGAATCGCCCAAATATTGTGGGGTGCTTTTGCCTGGGCTCCAGCACCGTAACGTCCAGAATGTCTCCTTTGCTTTGCATTTTTTCTCCTGAATTTTTGCCGAGCATCGATCCGACCTCCCGGCAGGGATTTTCGATGCGAGCAATCCAGCCGCTTTGTTGAGCGGGACTCTGTGCATCGAAGATATGCGATCAGTATAGGTCCTGCTACAGACCAGGGCCTTGATTCAGATCAAGGATATCTATGAATATTCCATGCTACGTTCTCCGGCAGGCCTGCATACGAAACCGATGAAGGCCGAGGAGCAGTGCCATGCACGAAGAGCGATTCAGACTCCAGGAGGAAGGCGAACAGTGTGATATCCCAACTCTGCTGCATCTACTTACAGCCGATCATGAATACTTTCTGCAAGCGGCCATACCTGAACTGGAGAAATGGGCCCTGAAACGTTCCAATGGACCATTGAGACAGTTCCTGCAGAATCTGCATGACGAGCTTCTCATCCATTTCAGAATGGAGGAACGTCTGGTTTTTCCCGTTATTTTGTCTTCTCTGGATGGGGCCGGGGCCATGGCCGCTGCGCTGCGCCTGGCCTGTGATCATATGCGCGACGATCACCGTAGTCATCTGAGGCATATTCTGGTTCTGCAGGAATTTCAAAGAACCGGTAAGCAGGGCGGCAAGCTGGAAGAAATGCTTGAAGAATTCTGCAGCAGTATGCGCTTTCACGCCGACCTGGAGAATAGACGCCTCTTCCAGAACTGGGCCATGCTGCAGGACTATTAAAAAAAAGCCGGGACGGACCCGGCTCGGATTCCCGATGCGGATTAGCTGACTCACAGGACCATTTCTGAGAAGGGATCGATCAGTAAGGCCTCTGCATGGACTGTAATCCTGTAGAGCTGTATTTGTTTATACCACAAGGGGCTGCAGACGAGCCTTGATCTCGATCAAGGATTCCTTTATTCTTCAGAAACTTCGGGAAGCAATCGAACGTAGCCTTCGGATTCCGAGACCCTTCCCTGCTTCTTCAACGTGCTGAAGGCCCGACTGAAAGCCTCCGGCGAAACACCCAGATACAGAGCGACCTGATTCTTGGGAATATTTAAATAGACTTCGCGCTCCGCGGCACCCAGAGCTTCCAGAAAAAACAGGACGCGCTCTTCCGTTGTATGCAGCATGAGTAACGTTGTCTTATCCTTGAAAAACTCGGCATTAGAAACGAAATCCTCCTGAAAACACTGTTTGAGTTCCGGATACTCCGCCATCATGGAAATACATTCGTTCACAGGAATAAAGATTACGGAACCATCGCGAACTGCTTCACAGGAAGCGGGATAGACCGGTATGTTTTTTAGGATTGGTAGCGCTGCAATAATGCTACCTGGAAAAAAGAAATTCAAAATGGCTTCTTTGCCGGCTTCATTTAGCTGGTAGATCTTGAATATTCCCCTTTCAATGACGTAAGGCCCCTTGAAGGAATCCCCCTGGAGAAAAACGGTATCGCCGGCCCGGAACTTGATTTGCCGCGACAGCTTCTCCAGTTTTCCGCGGCAAGGCTCGGGCACTCTATTCCAAAATTCCCTGGACACATTGGCATACTCTGTACCGCACTCAATCTTTCAATTGATTTGCCGGGCCCTGCCGAGCGCCACCCATGGATGTTACACCTGGACCCTGGGACCCATCACGGTTCGGTTCTTTTCAGGTTATTGAGCATATTCTCCAACCCTTGCTCTCCCCGAAATATTTCGAATCCGCTGTTGGTGCCATCCCTTCTATGAAAAAGGAGATAGGTCGGAACTACCAGGGGACCGGCATCCAGCCTTCGGAATAGTTCCTGTTCTTCTGCAGGTTGCAACCGGGCCATATAGAACTCCCGGGAAAGCATTTGCCGGGCCTGAGTGTACAATTCTTGATCCCCGGAATCCTGCACCGCAAGTGCCAGGATCGGTATTGCCGAAAAACTGGCGCTCCGCTCCCGGGATAAACGAAACAGTCCCGGAAGGCAGGGCTCGCACCAGGTGGCCCAGACGGCAACGATGAGAGGATCCTCGGTATGCAACAATACATGGATCTCATCCTGACTCAGAACCCCGTCCTCTACCATGCCGCTCAAGCTCTGTTCAAGGTGTGGCCCACTACAGAACGAAGAACCGAGGAAGAAAAGGAGGGACAGTACCATACGCCACCGACTGGCCAGGGCCGGCACCCGCCCCGAACCACTTTCCCTTTTGCGCCGGTGCGGACGATTCGGCCCGAAAACAGAAATGAAGCATAGAATGCAAGGGTACGCCGTACATACTCCAGATCTCATAGCTAAAGATTCCTTCGCTGAAACAAATGCAGCCCGGCATACACAGGAACTCCAATCCAGGCAGCCATCAAAGTCGCGCCCACAAGAATGCCCGTCCAGCCTCCAAAGAAATCCTGGAATAGACTGGCGGAGTAGCCCATCATGGCAGACATATCCAGCCGCAGAGCAACCAGAACTCGAATCAAATCAATGGGATTCAAGGCCACCATGATCATCAAGGGCACCTTCAGCGGATAGCTGCCCAGCAGGGTAACCATACCGAAAATCAGCAAATCGTGCAAAACGAACAAATAGAACCAGACGGCCAGTACCATTCCAAACACCACCTCCCTGCGTCGACTCAGGTTGGCGGCCAGAAAGGAAAGCGCCACAGAAGCAAAAGTGAGGAGGGCCCCGGGCACCAATAAAAGCAACACAGAGCCGCTAAATCCCTGTCGCATCAATACCCCTGTCCCCATGCCCAGCATGAAGCTCAACGAAAGACCCGTGCCAAGTCCCAAAAGCTTGCCCAGATAAATGTCGCTTCTGCGAATGGGCTGGGCGGCCAGCAATTCCACAAAGCCCAGCGAATCGGTGAAGGAAATGCTTCCGAACATTAGCGAAAAAAGAGGCCCCAGAAGCAGCATGAGACTCAGAAGGGAGCTTGCGGCACGAACGTCGTTTTCGCCGGACAAAAACAGAATCAGATTTCCAAAAATCAGAAAGGCGGCGCCGTACAGGATAAGCCAGCGATTGCGAACGCTTTCTTTGAATTCGAACAGCGCGATCACCATTAGAGGATGGCGCAAGAACCGCTGCCAGAGCGATCCCGCCGCTCCGGTACTGTGATCGTGCTTCCGGCCGTTTTCCGACTCCAGGTATTCGCCGGACACGGATTCTCGTAAGGTTGTAGAACATTCAGTTTGCATAGCTATCCTTCCAGTATTCCAGAACTGCCTGTTCCAGGGAATCGGCTCCGCTCTTATGGATGAATTCCCGGGGAGAATCCACAACGTGCACGCGACCGTTCACCAGAAGGGCCATATGCATTGCCAGTTCCTCCACCTCGGCCATAATGTGCGAAGTGAACAGCACCGTTCGACCCGACCCGGCGAGTTTGTGGATGAGGGCCTTCAAATAGTACGCGATGCCGGGATCAAGGCTGGCTGTGGGTTCGTCCAGCACTGCCAGCTCGAAATCAAACATCAAAGCCTGGAGTATATTCACTTTCTGTCGCATCCCACCGGAAAGATCCCCCAGTCTTCGATTCCAGAATGTGCCTATTCCCAGATCCTGGATGATTTCATCGGCGCGGATCGGCTGTTGCTGCCGTATTCCCTGCACCAGGCCCACAAGCTCCCGGACCTTCAAATGCGGTAGAAAGGCAGGGACCTGCGGCATGTACACTATGGATCGCCGGCAGCTCTCCGAATGGATCTCCTTACCGTTGAGCCGAATCTCGGCTCCTTTTTCCGGCGCCACCAGGCCCAGCAGAATTTTAAGCAAGGTAGTCTTGCCGGATCCATTGGGACCCGGAAGCGCAAAAACGCTACCGTCCGGGATTTCCAGATCAATTCCCTGCAGGGCGTGGAAATCCCCGTACTTCTTTTGTACATTCTCAAGGGTTAGCATTGACTATGTCCTCCCGGCGCACTGGATTCTTCATCAGTGGGCGACCATCTTCCATGTTATCGGGCGTAATTACGGGAAAGACTCGCTCCGCCGCCTCCAGAAAATCCACCACCGGCGAATTCATTAATATAGCAAGTTCGGAGTTGCGATTTACCCAGAGTGCAAATACGCTCATAGGGCGATAGGGAACATCGCCGGCGCCGTCGCCGTCGCCATCATATCCGTGGTGTCGGTCCCAGTAGTTCCCATCATAGGTATTCTCCGACCTGCGGGAATTTGTAGTTATATCAAAGTGATTTCCGACAAAGGAATTTCCGGTTATCCGGTTTCCGTAGTTGTTTCCATAGACATCGATGGCCCATCCGTTCATCCGAAAGGAGTTTCCCTGGATCAAATTTCGATTGGAGCTATCCAGCAAGATCCCGTTGGTATTTCCTTCGATGAGGTTGCCCTGGATGTAACTGTCTGAAATCTCCTTTAGCAGCAACCCGTAGAATGCGCCACCCCAGCTGCGCAAAAAGATGTTTCCCTTTACGTCAATGTCATGGGAATACATGACAGCAACACCCGTTGTATTTTTTCTAAATACGTTGTTATGAAAATGGTTATGATGCGAAAACATGAAGTGCATGCCATATCGAATGTTCTTTTCAAATGTATTTTTTCGTATCCGCAAATTCTCCGAGAACTCCATGTACAAACCGTCACGATGGCCTTCTACCTGATTCCCTTCTATGGACATCTCCTGCGAATACCATAGATGAATTCCGTTGCCTCCGGACACTTCGCTTCTGGACTGCCCTATGATTCGATTTCTTTCAATGGCACAATCCCGGGATCGCTCCAGATAGATTCCGTAAGTAGCGCCCAGAATGACGTTGTCTCTTACAGAACAACGGTGGATTTCGTGGAATCGAATGGCGGCAAACTCGGTAACGCTGCTCACTCCCGTACGATAAAGCGTCAGCCCCTGAATATGCACATCCGGTGCCGTGACGTAGAATATGTGACCTTTCCCCAGACCATCCAGGATGGGATATCCATTCCCCCGAAGGGTTACTGGTTTGCTGATTTGTAAGCTGCCTTCCGGATAGTACCCGCTATGGACTGTAACGGTGGCGCCCGCAGGGGCTCGCTCCAGGGCCTCATGAACCGTGGTAAAGGCACAACCAGGGCAAACGTGGAGTTCCGGAGAGGCCCCTTCCACGGGGCGAACGAATCCGAAACCTGCGGTAGCAAGAGTCAGGGCAACCAGCAGTGCAACGGGCCTATTTCTCTGAGGCGAACGCCTTCGCGAATTAGTGGAATCCATGGCCGCCCTCCGATGGTTTTGCGCGCAGCCCTTTGTCCAGGTAGACCGACAACTCCGCAAAGGAAAGTATGCGCCCCTCCTGCAAGGTATCCAGAGCCTTCCGTGCCTGCGACCGGCTGCTGTATGCGCTGATGTTGGCTCCCATGGGCGAAGGTCGTTTCTGCGAAACAACGTAATGGGCCCGGGATGACTTTAGCCAGGTACCCGGCCGATCAAAATCCGAAACGTAGCTTTCCTGGATCTCCTCGCTACTTTTCTTACGCCAGGATTCCAGGCATTCCACGGAGTCAAAGTGATGGCGTTTGCCCCGTACGGTTAGACTCTGTGCTGCGAATCGCATATCCACAATACCCATTCTGCAATGTTCGCAATGGTAACGGTTCTCCCCGAATTCCTCCGGGCCCTGGCTTCCGCAACCAGCCACCAGCAGGGCAGAAACCAGAGCGGCACAAAGCCACAGTACCCCGGCTTTTCTTTCCCCGGCAGTTCTAACCATGGCCGGTCCCTCCTGCGCTGGTCCCTTCGAAGAACGGAAGTCCCCGGATTTCGTCGTATAGAATCAATATCAGGATCAATCCACTGAGCACTAGAAGCCATCCGCCCCAGTGCGGCCAGCTACACGCCACGAAATTGAGCAATTCTTTGCATCCCAGCAAGGGCGGCTGATAGGCCATGCCCGGGATGACCAGCGGAGCTCCTTCTTTCAGATTATGACCATAATCGTGGGCCCATTTATAGTAATCGAACAGGCCAGCGGCCCCTACAATCACCAGGTTTCCCAGTCCCAGATAGACCAGCAGCCTGCGCGGGAACAGAACGGTAATAATTGCGCCAAGGATCATAAATCCCATAATGTAGGGCATTATCAGAAATTCCGGAAACATGGACTTATGAATCTCTTTCATGCCCACGTAATGGTTCAGAAGATTAATGTTTCGAAGATCGAATTCTTCACCGCCGGTTACATTGTAGAGCCAGATATGCATGCTCAGACCTTCGGGGTACATGGGCGCTTCCAGGTTTACCTGCCATACAGGCAGAACGTAGACCAGCAGCATGAGTACCGCCACCACTCCCACAAGGATTCTGTTTCGATTCTTTAGAGTTTTCATTTTGAATTCCTTTTATGGATTTCCATAGCAGCCGGCGCATGGAATCATGCGCCGGCCACAATCTCAAGGGCTCACCCGAATATACTGTTGCATCTCCTGATGCAGTGCCGAACAGAAGTCGGTGCAATAGAAGGGATACACTCCCGGTCTATTCGCTTCGAAGATTACTGTTTTCGTCTGGCCTGGCATAACCAGTATGTTGGGAAGATTCGCTCCATAGACTGCGAAGCCATGGGGAATGTCGAAGTCCTGCTCTATGTTGGTTACATGGAAGTAGACTTTGTCCCCCACCCGCGCTTCCACAATGTCAGGCTTGAAGTGAGAGCGAATGGCTGTCATGTACACATGCAGTTCCTTGCCATTTCTTTCCACTCTTGCCTTGTTTTCGGACTTTGTGACCCTGGGGTGGTTGTTTTCTTCCAGGCGAAAGAATCTGGCAGACTTATCCTTGATCCGATCCGCCGGAATCGCCTGCGCATAATGGGGCTCGCCCATGGTGGGGAAGTCCAGAAGCATCTCCACTTTGTCGCCACTGATGTCATAGAGTTGCGCGGAGTGAGCCATTTCCATCCCCACGGGAAGATACCGGTCTTTGGTAATCTTGTTCAAGGATACCATGTACTTCCCATACGGATTGGCCGAGTCGCCACCAACAATGCTCAGATGGCCGATGTTATAGTAGGCCGGAATATCCTGAACGGGCTCCCAGGTTCCGAGTTCCCATTTCAGAATCTGGTTATTCAGAAAGCAGGAAGTGTAGGCAAAGCCTTTTCCATCGAACTCGGTATGCAACGGACCCATGCAATGCTTGGATTTTACAACCTCTACTTCTCCGGCGATGGTCGCTTCGTATTTCAGAACCGGGATGTCGAAGATCGTAGTCTCCACGGCACTCTTATCCGAAGTGGCCTTGAGAAACTTTTCAAAGGAGTGCACCGGAATAACGGTGGCCAGTTTTCCCCCGGCCACAATGTACTTTCCGTCCGGAGAGATATCCACTCCATGGGGACTCTTGGGAGTAGGCAGATAGAACAGAGTGTCCGGGCAATCCTTTGGATGGAGCAACCTCACTCCATTTTCCCGAACCGAGACAGCAGGCATGTTCTCTTCGTGGTAGTTATGCCTGTATTCGCCGGTAAATGGCTTTGCCTTCCCTTCGGCCACACATTTCTTCGCCTTCACCCAGTTAACGGCAAGGATGTAATCCTTATCATTCTTCGAAGCTTCCACCTCGATCATCTTGTAGGCCTGTTCGGTGTTGTAAGAAGTGAAGAAACACCAGTCATGGGAAGGCCCTTTTCCACAATGCGAAAGGTCATAGTCAAAGCCCGGCACCAGGATCTGAAAATCCAGGCTCATTTTCTTGTTCGATTCGGTATCTCCATTCACCTTGATGAAAGAGAGAGTTCCGTTGAACTTGCCGTCGCCGTAGCTTTCCACCGGCAGGGGTCGCTGAGGAATGGGTACACTGAAGCGAGTGGCCGCCATAATGTACTCGGTGTTCTCGGTCAGAAATGGGGAAGCGTGGTTACCCGCGCTGTTCGGAATCTCGATGATTTCCACGGTTTCGAATGTGGAAAGATCGATACGAGCAATGCGAGGAGTATTGTTCCCATTAATGAAAATCCAGCGGCCATCGTCCTCCCCGTCGGTCTTGGAGAGCTCGGGATGGTGAGCATCGTCCCAGGGAAGATGCCCTTGCGATGTCATTAGCATTGCTTTCGTTTCCTCTTCGAAGCCATAGCCGTTTTCGGGAAAAACCGAAAACACCGGTATGGTCTTGAGAAGTCTGCCGGAAGGAATGCCGTGCACCGTCATCTGTCCGCTGAATCCGCCGGACATGAACCAGTAGATCTCATCATGCTCCCCGGGAGGAACATATACCTTTTCTGCCGCATCGCTGGCCAGGATTCCCCCGGAGCCTGCATCGCCGCAGCCTGTTACCAGAGTGGAGAGACCGACAAGCAAAGCTAACAGTCCTCCCGTAATTGTTCTAGTTTTCATCCTTTTTGCCTCCGTTTTGCAGGCGGTTCGCTCGCCTGAAGCCTCCAAACTCGCACTATTTCTTTGCCTGTTTTCGCAGGTACTCCAGGACTGCCCTGGCCTCATCCTGACTGAGGTTCTGATTGGCCATAGGAGTCATATAGGTAGCATAGAGCTCCTCGGCGATGGGGTCCTTGTTGATCATCTCTTCTGGATTCAGGATCATGTTCATGATCCATTCCGGGGAACGCCTGGTGGTTACTTCGCCCAGGGCAGGGCCCACGTGCCGCTCATCCATCTTGTGGCAGGAAGAACATTTGATTTCAAAAATCTGTGCCCCTTTCTGCGCCAGAGCAGGATCGATGTCCGTCAGCTCCAATGCCGTTACGGGACCAATGCCTTTGTTCTGCATTGGGTCCTGCGTCGATTCCTCTGCCTGATTGTCTTCTTCCGCTGCCTTTCTGCAGGCCGGAAAAACCAGGGATGCAACAAGTATCAAAACCGCTACGCCAATGATATGTTTCATTTCTTACCTCCGCTACACGCTGGGGAGATAGAACCTCCGGGGCAGCATGCATTCAGGAGGTTACAGCAAGCTTGGCAGCATTGCCTTGATCAGAATCAATTAGGATTGGCTTTTCTCGTGGGCAGGACAGGCGGACAGAAAGGAATTTTCGGGCGGCCACCGGAGTCTTTTATAGTAACTAGCCTGGTGTCGCCAGGGTCTGAGACGATCGGGGCGCAGGAAGGGCGGAAGGAAAGCGCGACCCGGAAAGAAAGCTGGATTGAGGGGCCCGCACGCCGCGAGGCCCCTGATTTCTAAATTGGATCAGCGTTTTGCTCAGCTTTACTTTTCCGGACTATCTGAATCCTTCCCTTTCTGCAGCAGAGACTCCAGTCTTTTGCGCAGATCGGGATCGGTATCCAGTTTTTGAATGATCTGGTTGAAGCGCTTGACGGTGAGTCCGGTTCCGGTAATGGCCTTTCGCATCTTCTGTCCGGCTTCCTTCTTGAGTTGCTTTTTCTTAGCATCGTTTTGTAGATCTTTAAGCCGGGGACCAATCTCTTTTCGAATCTGTACCACCTTTCTATAGGCCTGGGCGAAGCTAATCAGATCCTCATCGGTGGGTAGCCTGGAGGCTGGCTTCGAATCGCCCACCACGGCCCCTTCCGGCTGGCCCTGTATTTCCTGGCCGGCCCTGGATGGCTGTGCCATAAGAGCGCCGGAAACGCTAAAGATTAGCAGAGCAAGTACGGTAAGAATCGCTTTTGAAAATTTCATTTTTTCTCCCTTTTCTCGTTGAACGATAAACTTTGGATTGAGCGTGAAGAATGGAAGCGGGCCACCCGGATTGCGCTGTCGCTGTCGGGCATCCGCTGCCTGTTCGCCTTGCAGCCGAACCATTCAGCAAGCTCTCCCGGGCACCCCGAAGCAGAGTATTGTGAAGGCAAGGAAGTGATGAAAAAATCCTGTCCGACCTGAAAACGTCCGACTCCCACGGCGCCCTTCGCGCTGAATCCAGGGGCGCTGCAGGACGCCGGGGGTTAGCAGCGATAGAAGGCGGTAGATGGCCGTAGCCATGGAAAGCAATAGATGGCCATAGAAGGCCGTAGCAAGCCATAAAGGGCGGTAGAAAGCGATAGAAGGCGATAGAAACTCCAGACGGATTCTACCGGGGATTCTTCTTACATCGCAAAGGCTGACCATCCGGACGAAACACAGCCTGAAGGGTCAGCGCTTTTTCCGGCGCGGTATTGCGAAAATCATGCACACACTGCCCGGACTCGGCGGCGGCCTGATCGCACCAAACCCGTTTCGTATCGGTCTTCCAGATCTTCCAATCCGATGGAACCAGATTCTTGATTCCCCCATCCATGAAATGGTTACCCTGACGCGCGGTGGGAAGATAGGGATTGCCTCCGCCGTGGGTTCCTACGAACATATCGATGCGCTCCTCGCGGATATAGTACGGCGATCCGGTATCGGTAATGCAGAAATAGCCATCATGCTCGGCGCCGCCTGGCATCTTGATTCTTTTTTCCGCCACTTCTGGAATGAATACCATGAGTCCGATCAAAGACTTTTTGGAGCAACCGGGTATTTGTGCCCGGAGATGACGGCAGAGGCCCGAAAAGTTCACTGCAATAGTCCGGTACGGAAAGACCTGGTAGTTGTACCCGGCGCCGTGGCCCCAGCGAAGATCGTAGGTATTGTACTGTCCGGGCCGGCCCGCATAGTGGTATTTCTTTCCATCCAGAGCGACGCCGCTCCCTTCCCAGCGCACCTGCTCCAGAAAATCTCCGGAGGCTTCGCCAATCTTTTTCCCGGCAGGATTTCGCACATCCACCCTGGGCCCTGGATGGAACTCTTCCATGGCAAGATGATAAAATGTAGGCCATACGCGACGAATCTCCACTCGCTTGAATCCCTTGAGCGTATCCGCATTGATCTCGCCGGACAGCTCCACCAGTTGATCCAGGCGAAGGGGCGTGTGATCCAGAAGCTGGATCTTTGATTTTAACACCGGACTGTATTTCATTGGAATCAAGGAATCGCGAGCAATATAGCAGGATTGGCCAGGAGTGGTTATGACAGAATTCCGTACCACGGGCACAAATTCCTTGCCGGCCACCGTCTTGCTGCTTCCTTCCCTGCGCAACGCCTCGGCATGATAATACTTTCGACTGATTTCCGGTTCGCCCGGGCTTTTGTAGCAGGGACATCCAGAAGCATTATTCAGACACCTTCCTTTGAAGATCTCCGGAAAATCGAGTTCAGTATCCGCATCTACAACGGCGGGACCGGGAGCACAAAAGAATACCAGCAACAAAGCCAGGAGTTGTCCATAACGCATGAGAGCAGTTAGACAGAATTGCTTGGACAGGCAAGCAAAAGCCGGGACGCATTCCTGAAGGCCCGGTTCTTCAAGACCCGGCTGAGGAAAGGCAGTGGGATGCATGGCGCCTTTGCCAGGAAGGCGCCATGTATTCACGAAACCGGTGTATTATCGAAATTCGAAGAACTTTTCGATACCGAAGTAGATTCCCTCTACCCGCTCCTTCTTGCGGCCGTTGTAGGCAGAGGCAGCGTCAATAATGCTTTCGGCCAGATTCACCTGAAAGTTCTGCGAGGACGGAGTTGTAACAAACGTACCATTCAATCCGCGGTAACCGCTATAGGATACCAGGTCGACTTCAGAACGATAGGTCAATCGAAGCATGAAGTCTTTTGTTACATTGTAAACCAGACCGGCCTCGTACATGTTGCGAATTACATTTACGTCGGCTTTCATGTTTTCTGCGGTGGTGGTGAGTGTGGTGCCGGACGGAGCATAGGTCATGCGAAGGTAGTCCAGGCTTTCCGAACCTTTGCGACTGAAATCGGCGCCGGCCATAATGGACAGACCGCTGGCCCCCAGAGGTACTTTGAATTCCACGCCAACGGTAGGCATAAACATTTTGATGTCGCGATTGCCAATGTAATTGGTTACGCTGGCCAGTCCGGAATTGTTAAAAGTAAAGATCTCTTCGCTGCTGAACTGATGGTTGTACAGCAGGCCGCCGCGAACGATGAAATCGATGGGCGCTCTTTGCCGGGTATCCAGAAAGAAGATGGCCAGTCGAAATGCGGCCCTTTCCCGCATGCCTTCGATATTTGCCTGACTCAGGGAATTAAAGGAAAATCCCTCGCCGCTCCAGTTGCTTCTTTGAAGTCCGTAGTATTCGGTCTCAAAACGGATTCCGGCGGGCCATCCTGCGGGTCCGTAGTACAACATGAACGGATACGTAAAGCTGGCGTCCGAGCGAAAATCGCCGTAGGCCGTTCCTGCCGTGTAGGTGTTTGTGCCGCTACCAACAATGGCATCGTCGGCTGCTATTCTCTGCTGAAGGTCCAGGTTAAAGGCCCCTTCCTGGATATCCCAGTAGCCAAACCGCAGTCCAAATTCGCCGGCAAATACTGGCGCTGCACTGAATAGTAATACCAGGGTAACGATTCGTGATATCTTCATAGAATCTCCTTTCTGTGTCTGCTTCCACGATTGTCGCGGTCGCAGAATCCGCGAAATGCGCGGTGTGTTTTTGTTCCGTTCCATGGGATCAAAGAATACCACGGAGCGGAACCACTCTCAAACCCGGTGCAGGAAACATATGATCCCGGCACTGGCATTTAGACATCAGAGAAGACGCCCTGGTTCAGCTTTCAATCCTTTTCGTGGTAAATATGCGCGTCGATCCGCAGGCCTGAGCAGAGCTGTTTTCTGCCACCGGAGGCCGGGCCCAAAAAAGCGCTCAGCGCCCCTGGACTCTATCGGTACCCAGGTATGGTTGGAGAGCCTCTGGAATCAGAAAGGAGCCGTCTGCCTGCTGGTAATTCTCTATGATAGCAATCATGGTTCTACCTGCGGCCAGCCCGCTGCCATTCAAGGTATGGACATAGCGGTTCCCTTTGTCGGTCTTATACCGAATCATACCGCGCCGGGCCTGAAACTCCCCGCAATTGCTGATCGAGGAAATCTCGAGCCAGCGATTCAACCCCGGCATCCAGACTTCCAGATCGTAGGTGCGCATGGCGGTGGCGCCCATGTCCCCGGTAGAAAGAAGGAGAACTCGATAGTGCAGGCCCAGGGCTTTCAGAATGCCCTCGGCATGCGCAAGCATTTCTTCGTGGATTCGCGCGGAATCCTCGGGCGCACAGATTTGCACAAGCTCCACTTTCTGGAACTGATGCACTCGCACCAACCCACGGGTATCCTTGCCGGCCGCCCCGGCTTCCCGGCGAAAGCAACTGGAGGCCGCCGTTACCGCTACGGGAAGTTCGGTCAGAATACTATCTCGAAACAGATTCACCAGCGGAACTTCGGCGGTGGGAATGAGCGAAAGCTCATCCGCATCCATGCGATAGTACTCGCCTTTAAATTTGGGATACTGGCCCGTGGTGACCATGCAATCATCAATGACAACTGAAGGAACCCAGGTCTCTTCGTAGCCATTTTTCTTCTGGCTTTCCAGCATAAAGTTTATGATGGCTCTTTCCAGGCTTGCTGCCATGCCCCGGTAGGTATAGAATCGCGATCCTGCCAGTTTTACGCCACTTTCGAAATCCAGAATACCCAGCGTTTCGCCGATTTCATAGTGCGGCTTTGGCTCAAAATCGAAGGAAGGTTTTTTCCCTTCCTGTCGCAACTCTTTGTTGGCGCTTTCATCCGGCCCTATCGGCACTTCCGGATCCAGCCAGTTTGGCAAACCAAGAACAAGATCACTCAAGGAGTTTTCCAGCGCGGATAGTTCGGCTTCCAGATCCGCGATTTCTTCACCGATCTTTCGCACCTCTTCTTTCTGTTTCTCCGCCTGGTCTTTCTGTCCGGCCCCTATAAGCTTTCCGATTTCCTTGCTGGAGCGATTTCTTTCGTTTCGAAGTTCGTCGGCCCGTTGCCTCTTCTCTTTAGATTTCTCAATGAGAACCTTGATGTCGTCCACCGACACCCGATCGTAGAAACGATCGGAGAGCATTTTTTCCAGTTCGGCAGGATTTTCCTGTATTCTTTTGAGTTCCAGCATGGCAAACTATTGACCTCCTGAAGGCGGCATTCATTTTCCGAACCCGGACTCCAGGAAGTATTCCTCGAGGCGACAGCCAGATTACTACTGGCTTCGGCCGGGCCAGGCGTCAAGTATATCATGCAGATAAGCGAACAGAACAGATTGTATCCGGAAAAGGGACCCGGACGTATTTCGGATTCGCTGCTTTCGCTGATCCTGGCCCTGTGCGGTACCCTTTTTGTGCAGAACCAGGAATTGTTCCAGTCCGATGTTCTTTACATTCCTGCCTTCATCGAAGATCTTTTTCGCGGGATTTCACCCGGAGGGTGGTCCTTCAGCCCGGCTCCCTATGTATTTCCAGATATGCTGGCCTATTTTCTTTTCTTCGCCGTGTCCGGGCTGCATCAGATCGCTCTGCGAATCTACGGCATTGTCCAGGCCGGTCTGATCCTTTTTCTACTATTGCGATTGTTCAGTCCTCCCGGAAAAAGACAGGGATGGTTCAGGCTTTTCTTCTCAGCGCAATTTGTCTCTTTGATGGCCTTCCAGGACTTCTACGCCTTTCTTTTTCTGCCGGGAATGCATTGCAGCGCTTTTCTGATGACCCTGGCGCTATTTCATCGGATTCGGAAGGAAACGCTTCTCCCCTGGAGAGGCATCTACATAGTACTTCTTTCCCTTTCTTTGTTGGCCGACCCCATCCTTCTGGTGTACGCCCATTTGCCCATACTCTTATCTCTTCTCTTTGCGCGAAAGTTGCGCAAGAGGAATCCGGATTACGGAAAACGAGTCCCTTCGGAGAGAATCAAATACTGGCTGAAAGTCATAATCCCTTCTTCGCTGATCGGGCTTGTTCTCTACGGTCTCTTTCGAGCCTTCTTTCGCATTGGCCGGCCGGGTCGGATCTCTCCCCTGGATTCTGTGGAGCGGCTGGCCGCGGACTTTGGCGACGGTTTTGGAATCCCCTGGCTTTTCTATGCACAATGCGTAGGAATTCTCATTTTCAGCCTCTTTCTTCTGCAGCGAGTACTGCTGGCCACGGAAAAGGAAATTCGCAAACAGGATGAACCGTCGCTGGTCTTCTACGGGCGCATTAGTTCATCCAGTCTTCTGGGTTTTATCTGGATCCCTCCGCTATTTGCTGTTCTCTTCGGAAACTACGTCGACCCCTATTCCATACGATACTTCGCCGGCAGTTTTATCGTCTCCAATGCTGGCTTGCTTTCTATTCTATGCAATGTAGCCCATCGTCCCACGGCCCGGGTTTCGCGCTTCACCGGGCCACTGCCGGTTCTCCTGCGTAAATGGGGGGCCCTTGCGGCTGCCTCTGTTTTGCTTCCGATTCTAATCTGGGAGCACAGGCAGACGGCAGGGCCGGAGTCCCCGGTTGTGTGGAAAACGTATTACCCGAATTATGTTCAATGCCTGGATTCCCTGGATGTGGATCTGGTGATGGCCGATTACTGGCATGCGAAGTCCATTTATCTGTTCAGTCATCGTCCCATCGTTGCCTATCATGCGGACTATGCCACCGGAAAGCCATCTCGCACCATCGCCAACGAAAACTGGTGGAAAGCGACCCGAAAGGGATCTAGCGACGATGAGCCTCGCGTTTCGGATTCCCGGGAATGGAACGGACGACCCGATGCGGTGTACATGCAGAGTCTTTCGCCGGACGTTATCCGGACCGCACTGGGAGCGCCGGATACCATCAAGGAATGTCCGGGAGCAGACCTTGCTCCTGTATGGATTTATAAAGAGCCTTCCCCTTGATCTAGTTTTCGGCCGTGACTGCTTGCGGCCTGCCGTGACTGCTTGCGGCCTGCAATGACTGCTTGCGGCCGGCAATGACTGTTTGCGCACCCCTGGTTATGATGCCCCTTTGCGGCACTACGAAGAAGCCGGGTTCCCACCCGCACAGTGTCCCGGGGCGCGGCCTGTCCCAGGCGAAAGCCCCTTTCCCCTGGTTATTTCTTGAATGCCAGAAAGTCCCGGGTATTTTTTTCGATGGCGGCCTGAACCTGCTCCGGATCTTCGCCCAGCTTTTCGGCGCGAAGGTTCTTCAGAAATTCAAGGGTATGCACAACATAGGCGGGCTGATTGGTCTTGCCCCGGTTCGGCACCGGAGCCAGGAAGGGAGCATCTGTTTCCACCATCAAGCAATCCAGCGGAAGTCTGACGGCGGCCTCGTGCAGGGTATGGGAATTCTTGAACGTTAGAATGCCGCTAAAGCTCACTTTCCAGCCCAGATCCACAAAGGGCATTGCTTCTTCGTAGCTGTAAGTGAAGCAATGCAATACCCCGCGAATCCCCCCCACATCTTGTACGGCTTGCAAGGTGTCCTGTACCGATTGGGTCTTTCCGGGCTCATACTGTCGAGTATCCCGGGTATGAATGACGATGGGCAGTTGCAACTCGCGGGCCAGCTCCAGGTGCCGCTTGAGGGATTGCTTTTGCTGCTCTACAAATTCTGTGGAGTGGAAATAATCCAATCCGGTTTCGCCAATACCCAGAAACTCGCGGTCGTCGCGATGCTTGCGAACGATCGAGAATATGTCTTCCAGAGTTTCCAGTTGATCGGCAGCCTCCGGATGTAAGCCGGCTGTCCAGCGAAGCTGAAAGTCCGGTCGCGCCTCAAGAAGGTGTTTGAGCCGCTGAGGAAGCTGCGAGTTAAAAGTGGCCGATCGTAGATCTGTGGAAATCTGGACCAGACCTTCCAGTCCAGCCTCCATGGCGTTTTGAACGCCGGCTTCTACCGGGATTCCCTGGGAAGCCACGATATCCAGATGGCAATGGGTGTCAAAGACGGCCATCCTTCCAGATCGTGCCGGCCCCAACTCATGTCAAGTCTCGATTGCTTGACATAGCAAGGCCGGGTATGGGTGCTATCTACTGTTCTGCAGCTTCCTCGCGCAAGCTCACCGAGTTGGCCGAAGTAGAATAGAACGTCTGTTGAGGCATTATTGTGAACGCTACCTTACCCGCTATCGCCGTGCTTCTGGCCTATGCCGGAGGCTATTTTCTTTACAGCAAGTTTCTGTCCGAAAAGGTTTTCCGACTCCGCAAGGAGGCCATCACTCCGGCGCATAGCGAAAAGGACGGCATTGACTTTGTGCCCACCAACAAGTACGTGCTGTTCGGCCACCATTACGCATCCATAGCCGGCCTTGCTCCCATGCTGGGGCCTGCCGTAGCGGTGGTATGGGGATGGCTTCCTGCCCTTCTCTGGGTTACTCTTGGCGCCATCTTCATTGGCTGCGTTCATGACTTCGGTTCGCTGGTTGTGAGCGCCCGGGCAAAGGGCCAATCCATTGGAGCGGTGGCCCAGGGAATTATTCATCCCAGAGCACGACTATTGTTCCACATTATTATCTTCTTTCTGGTAGCACTGGCCATGGGCGTCTTTGTCTATGTCATCGCTCTGCTCTTCAGCCCTGCGCCCAGCGCCGAGAATGCGGACATTCATTTTCCGCAGGCGGTGACTCCTTCCTTTGGCCTTATGCTCATCGCCGCTGTGATGGGCTATTTGATCTATAAGAAGAATGCATCCTTAAAGGTGCTTACGCCCGTTGGCTTGCTTCTGCTTTTCGCATTGATTGGTTTTTCCAGTTTTTCCCATTACGGGGACTGGCTGGGACTGGGTTACGTTGGCAAAGAGGGAATGTTTCGCGCGGTGCAGATCTGGAGCGCCGTTCTACTCTTTTATGCTTTTCTGGCCTCCATCTTGCCCGTCTGGTCCTTGCTCCAGCCCAGAGACTTTTTAAATAGCCTGCTCCTTTATGTGGGCCTGATTGGAATCTTCGCAGGATTCTTCGTTGTTCAGCCGGACTTTGTGGCCCCCGCCACACGAATGGACGTAGAGGGCTCCCCGGGACTTTTTCCCTTTGTATTCATAATAATCGCCTGCGGCGCCGCCTCGGGATTTCACAGCCTGGTGGCCAGCGGCACAACAGCTCGTCAGCTGGATAAAGAAACCGATGCTCGATTCATCGGCTACGGAGGCATGCTGGGCGAATCGTTGCTGGGCTTCATTGCTGTGCTCGCTACCACAGCCGGCATGGCCAGCGAAATGGAATGGGGAGAGCGCTACGCCAACTGGGGCGCCATCCAGAGTCTGGGTCCGCAGGTTGGAGTATTCATTCAGGGATGCAGTCGTTTTCTGGCCGGCATTGGCATTCCGCTGGACATTGGGGCCTCTTTCATAAGCGTTATTGTTGTAAGTTACGCCCTGACATCACTGGACAGCGCCACTCGCCTGCTTCGATACAATATTGAAGAAATTGGAGCCTTTCTCCATATCAGGCTTTTACAGGACCGCTACCTGGCAAGCCTGCTGGCCATTGCATCCATCGCTTTCTTCGCGTACTACGAAATCGGCGGCAAACCCGCCGGACTGGCTCTCTGGCAGCTGTTCGGGACGACAAATCAGATTCTTGCCGGTCTTGCATTGCTTGTTATTACCGTTTACCTGCTCAAGCGAAAATGGGCCTGGTATGTTTCCGGAATTCCCATGGTTCTGCTTCTGGTCGTAACCATCGATGCCATGGTAATCAAGATTCAGGAGTTTTATAATGGGGGACAGGATCCGGAATGGCCGCTGGTTATCCTGGGAAGCTTCCTACTGGTGCTGGCAGTCTGGCTGATCGTAGAAGGCATTCTGGCCATCTACAGATACAAGAAAAAAGGCGTCGTCATCAAGGAGTACGAAGTGGAAACGCAGCATTGAAATGTTTGTCCGCGCATAGAGGCTTCCTTATCAGGCCCCTGGCTGCTGCGCGGCCTCCAACTTATGACGTAGATCTGTATGGATGGGCGCCGTGGATTTCTTTTCATGATCCCAGTACGCCTGTACGGTGCGGGCGGTACAATGCACATCCTGGCTTATTCGATTTCTGGCTTCGTATATGAAATCCCAGGATGCCTTTCCAATCCTTCCTACCCCAATTCCCATCTCGATCTCATCGGTGATGACCACCGGCTTCTTATAATCCAGCTCCGCATGGACAATCAGAAAAGGGAAATCCAGAGCGCTCTTCAAAGGAAACAGGCTGTCATAGTAGCGCACCCGGGCCTGTTCGCAATAGGTTAGAAAGATGGCATTGTTCACATGCCCAAATGCATCCAGGTCCTGGAAACGTACTTCCACCGAATAGTAGGTCATGATGCAGATTTGAAAATCCACTCCTGGATACAACCGCAACTCCTGCCCCAGGGAAGACCGGTCTTTCCTGACGACTCCCACCCCTGGGCCCATCGAAGAGTGGATCACCCCTGGCAATCCCTGCCCTCATCGGAAATTCGATACGGACCATCTTTCGCTTGCCAGACCAATGGGCTCCCTTTCAGGTGCCCTTGAGACTGCGTCTCAGTCTTTTTAAGGCGGTGTATCATGGATCCCATCACTCTCTTTCATATGGGCGGCCCGTTCATGTGGCCCATTCTGGCACTTCTGCTTCTGGCGCTCAGCCTGGCTGTGGAAAGACTGATCTACTACGCCTACACCTACTCGGCTCCAGGCGAGCCACAAGACTTCTGTCCGGATGGTCATTTGAGGCCACCGAAACCCACCTCCTGGCTGGATCGTTCTCTGCCGGCAGCAGAAGCCAGATTTCATCGGTTTGCCCCGGTGCGTCTGATCGAGTCCGTTTCCTCCCAGAGCCCGGGTAGACCCCCGGATGCAATCCTGCAGAGAACCGGAAATGCACTATCAGAAGAATTGAGCCGAAGGCTTTCTGTGCTGCCCATTGTCAGCTCCGTGGCCCCCATGATAGGTCTTCTGGGAACGGTGGCAGGAATGATGGATTCCTTTCAGGCCATAGCTGCCAGCGGAGGACAGGCCAGCATGGGGGAACTGGCCGATGGCATTTGGGTGGCCATGACCACCACTGCTTTCGGATTGATGACCGGCATTCCTGCCTATCTGTTTCATGGGGCCTTTTTGAGTATCGTAAATCGCCGAATCGCGCTTATGAATCGCACGGCTCATTACCTGGAAGAAGTGGGCCTGGTGCAACCTTCCAGGGATTCAGAGGCAGCCTGATGCGATTCCCTCCGCTGACGCAGAAGTCCTCGGTCATGGACATTGCGCCCATGGTGGATCTTGTATTTCTGCTTCTGGTCTTCTTCATGATAGGCAGTCGATTCGCACAGCCTTCCATGGAGATGCAGCTGCCGGAGGCTTCCACAGGAAACATCAGCCAAAGCAACTCCATCGTAATCTCCGTGAACCGGGAAAGGAATATCAGCCTGAACGGCCGTTTCTTCACCATGGAAGAACTGAGCCGGGGCCTGAAAGCTGCCATGCAGGAGAATTCGAATTCCGAAGTAATTCTTCGCCTGGATGGACGGATACCCTACGAGTATTTCGTACGAATTATGGACCGGTGTAGAGAGGCCGGCGCCACGAATTTGAGGCTGGAATATGAACCAACGAAATAAGCTGGATACGCTGCTTCGCAGAGGAACCATAGTTCCCTTTCTCTGGATTGGATCCCTTTCTGCATCGGCATTTGCATTGCAGGCCTGGACTGTGGCACCGGACTCCACGGAAGAGAAGCGAACCATATCCGCCATACATTTTCAGCTAGCTTCGCCGGATGCCAGGCAGAGTCAGGAGATTCCCGATCGACGAGAAAATGCCACGGGAAAGGAAAACCCGTCCAGCTCGCAGTCCGCAACTTCGGAAGGCAAAAATCAGTATCTAAGCCAGGTATTGAATCGAATCGAAGCCCATAAGAGGTATCCTCTACGAGAAAAGCAGGACAACATTGAAGGAAGCGTAAAGGTGCATTTTCGCATCTCCTCCAGCGGTCAGTTGCTGCAGGTAAGTGTGGCCGGTCCAAGCCCGGTGTCCTCGTTCAATGTGGAAGCAATGTCCTGCATCAAACGAGCTTCCCCGTTTCCTCCTTTTCCGGAAGATATGAAACAGGATTCGGTAGCCCTGACCATTCGCATGGATTTCCGTCTTCGCTGAATTTCCCGGTCCAACAGGGCTCGGGCTGTGCACACAGATCCAGGCGCCATCGCAAAACGTCTGGACCAGGATCAGGCATTCCTTTTATGCAGGGCCCCGCAGGGCCCCACAATCATTCATTCTCAATTCTCAGTTCACAATTCGAATGGCGGGTCGAGGATCGGAAGCGGGGATGGGATCCGGGACGCCCGGAGGGGAGCCACCTGTATCCCCCGTATACAGCTGAATCTGGTAGGTACCCGCCTGCAGAAACTCAATGTATCTGGGTGAGGAGCTGGCACTGGTCTCCTGATATTCCGTACCGGCCGTAGTCTTTTTGGACGCGGACGTCAAATCAGCCGGGCAGCCCGAATTCTTGTAAGGCGTGACCACTCGAATGCCCGGCGAAGACTGGGCAAAGTTTGTAAGCTCCAGCCGGGTTCCTACATTCGCAGTAACCTCCAAATAGACTGTCAGGGCCTCAGTGGAGTCCACCCCCTCTGAATGGGAAGTAAACATATCCTGAGAGGTAACCGCCGGGAAATAAAGAACGCGCGTCTGGGTACTGGAATTTCCCGGACTGGTCTCTACCGTGAAATCACAATTCCGCGGAGGTACAACGGCTGTTAGCAAAGCCACTGCTGCCAGAGCTGTCTCTGCGTCGTTTCCTTCTCCTGTTTCACAGGATAGACTGCCGGCCATGGCCAGCAGACAGCCCAGGGCTATTGAAATTCTTCTTCTTGGTTTCATTTAAGGTTCTCCTTGACTTTCCGGATCTCAGATCCGGTTTTTGCGACTGCGTCTCAATCTCGTACGACCATTCGGCTGTCAGTAATTATTTTGCGAATCATTCTCATTCTCGCTTGCCAGGATTCAGAGAGGTTTTTTTTTCGACCGCATGAAGTTCTGGAATCAGTCAGGTCGAATTTCGGCCGTACTCTTTGCACTGTCGGTCCTGGTCTCTGCGCCCCTACTTGCATCCCCGCAGAGGATCGTTTCTTTGAATGGTAGCATGACCGAGGCCCTGTTTGCGGTGGGAGCAGGAGATAGAGTCGTAGGGAGCGACACCTCCTCTGTTTACCCACAGGCAGCCAGGAATATGCCCAAGGTTGGGTACCAGCGGAAGCTTTCCGCGGAAGGGATTCTCTCTCTGAAGCCTGATATCATCATTGGAACCCACGAAGCCGGTCCGCCCGAGGTAATTGCACAGCTGAAAGCCAGCGGAGTGCCGGTGGTGCTCTACGAGGACAAAGGTGGCCTGGAAGGGGCCTACGGTAAGATACTGTTTGCTGGAAAACACTCAGGCAATGAAGACGCCGCCCAAAGCCTGGTGCAGCAGATGAAGTCTCATATTCAGGGGCTGAAGCGCCCGGATTTCAATGCGAAGGTACTCTTCATCTATGCAAGAGGTCCGGGAATGGTACAGGTTTCAGGCAAGGGCACCCCTGCCCATGACATGATTGAGCTGGCTGGCGCTCAAAATGCGATGAATAGCTTCCAGGGCTTCCGCCCTCTTACTGCAGAGGCCCTGGTGGCGGCGAATCCAGACATTATCCTCATTCCTTCGCGAGCTCTTCAGAGTATGGGAGGAGAATCCGGGCTTCTGAAGGTTCCTGGAGTGGCCCTTACAGATGCAGGCAAGAATCGTAAACTCGTGGTGATGGATGATCTACTCTTGCTGGGTTTCAGCGCTAGAACGCACATCGCTCTGGAAGAGCTTATTCAGAAACTCAACAGAGCCAGGTAAGGACCTCCTGCCTGGATAATCTGGAACGCTGGGATACGAAAATAGACAGAAGCCCGCGACCGGTAGGATTCTACAGACGTCGGCTGGTGCGGTAGCGCAAAGAATCTCGGCAGCGAAGTGGCACTTTTCGCCGAAGCCGCAGTGGAGGCAAAATGCGCAGGAAGACGTTTAGTACACAAGGACAAACCATCGGAGAGTAACAGGAAATGAATCCTACCAGAAATACAATCGTCGGACTTCTGGGAATACTGACTCTCATTTCTGTGGCTGTGTTTTCCATGAGCAGCGGGGCGTTTTCCATTCCTGTGAACTGGATTCCTTCTCTACTTCTGGGAGATGTAAGCGAAGAGCAACAGATGGCTCATCAGGTGCTGTGGGCCATTCGATTACCGCGCATACTGTTCGGAGTGTTTCTGGGAGGGGCGCTGGCTTTTTCAGGAGCGCTCATGCAGGGCCTATTTCGCAATCCCATTGTGGATCCCGGACTCATAGGAATCTCCTCCGGCGCTGCATTGATGGCAGCCATATCCATTGTTCTGGGTCATATGATTCCTTTGCTTCAAGGCAATGCTGCTCTTTCCATTTCAGCCTTCATTGGAGGTGTAGGCACCTGTCTTCTGGTCTATGTGATTTCCACGCGTTCCGGTCGCACCAACATTGTAACCCTCCTTCTCTCTGGTGTGGCAATTATGGCTCTGGCAGAAGCGATCATAGGTTTCATGATCTTTCTGGCCGACGACGATCAGCTAAGGGACCTGACCTTCTGGAGGATGGGAAGCCTGAGCGGCGCGACCTGGGAGAAGCTACCCTACGTTCTTCCTGTTCTTGCACTACCTCTGCTTTCCTTTCCTTTTCTTGGCAAAGGACTGAACGCTCTTTCCCTGGGAGAAAGGGAAGCAGGCCATCTGGGTCTTTCCGTAGAACGATTCAAGCGACTACTGGTAGTGCTGGCCGGACTTTGCGTGGGCGCAGGAGTGGCCGTAGCCGGAATCGTGGTATTTGTCGGTCTGGTGGTTCCCCACCTGGTTCGGCTTCTGAGCGGCCCGGATCACAGAACCCTGCTGCCATTCAGTTTCCTGCTGGGAGCCATCGTGCTCTCGGTTGCCGATCTACTTGCACGCACTGTTGTGGCGCCTGCAGAACTTCCCATTGGCATCATTACTGCATTTCTGGGAGCGCCCTTCTTTCTCTATCTGATCCAGCGAAAGAAAGGAGAGCTTTCATGGGCCTGACTTTAAATAGCGTAGATTACTACATTGGCTCTCGCGCATTGCTTTCCGGGGCCAGTCTACAAATCCTGCCAGGCGAAATCCATGTACTCCTGGGGCCCAATGGAGCGGGAAAATCAACCCTTCTGGCTCTGCTTAGCGGAGATCTCCAGCCCGCCGCTGGAGAGATTCGCTTCGAAGGAAAAGAGCTCAAGGGGCTGAAAAGCCCTGAACTGGCCAGAAAAAGATCGGTCTTGCTTCAATCCAGCAACGTTCCTTTCGCATTCAAGGCTCTGGATATTGTGCGACTGGGCAGAATGCCGCATCCCAGGTCCGCTTTCGACGCAGTGGCCGTGGAGAAATCCATAGAAAAAACTTCTGCTCAATCCTTCAAAGAACAGGTCTATCTCACTCTTTCCGGAGGAGAGAAGCAGAGAATCCAGTTGGCCAGGGTTATATGTCAGCTGGAAGGGCAGACAGGAAATCGATATCTGCTTCTGGATGAACCGGTTACCGGGCTGGATTTACATCATCAGCTTCGCATGCTGGAAATTGCAAAAAGCATGGCCGAAGAAGGATGCGCCGTGTTTCTAATTTTGCACGATCCTGGCCTGGCCGCCCGCTATGCCCATAGAATTACGCTACTAAAAGCAGGAAGGATTCTGGCCAGCGGAACTCCGCAGGCCGTGATGAATGAGCATCTGTTGAGCGAGCTCTATGACATAGATGTGCATGTGTATAGCAGGCATGGAGAGATAGAAGCCATTGTCCCTGCAGGCGTGCGCGAAGCGAAAACGAATGGGCAAAAGCCACATAGAATAACGCTGTCAGGCGAAGCCTCCGGGCAAAGAGAATCAGAAATATCAGAAGAAAAGATCAAACAGGAGAAAGTTATGAACAGGGAACTAAAGGAACGCTGGGATCAATTGAAGAAGGAAGACCCGCGGCTCAGAATTCGAGATGCGGCTCATCGGCTGCAGGTAAGCGAGATGGATCTACTGTGCACGCGCACGGACGATGTTGTGTATCTTCGTCCAGAATTCAAAGAAATCATGGCAGCGATGGGCTCGGCGGGAAAGGTGATGGCCCTGACTCGAAACGAAGCCTGCGTACATGAGCGAAAAGGAACATACCAGGACATTTCTGCCAATGGTCCCATGGGACTGGTAGTGGGACCGGACATTGACCTGAGGATTTTCTACTCCGGTTGGAGGCATGCCTTTCTAGTAACGGACAACATTCGAGGAACCATTCGCAAGAGTATACAGTTCTTCGACGGATACGGACAGGCCATCCATAAGATCTATGAAACGGAAGACTCTCAGCCAGGGGCTCTGGAAGCTCTGGCACAGAAGTTCAGAAATGACGATCAGTCTATGGATCTGGAAGTAAATCCCGTGCCAGAGCCCACGCCCTTGAACGATCAATATGGAGAAGTAGATAAAGCAGCCCTTCTTCAAGAATGGTCGGAGCTCAAGGATACCCATGACTTCTTTGGAATGCTAAAAAAGCACAAATGTCACAGACTGCAGAGCATGGAACTGGCGGAAGGAAAGTTCACCACCCTTCTGCAGAACCAGAGCCCCACTCGCATGCTGGAGCTGGCTGCCCAGAAGGAACAGGAGATCATGGTCTTTGTGGGAAATCCAGGAATGATACAGATCCATACAGGGCCTGTAGAGAACATAAAGCCACTGAATGAATGGATCAATGTAATGGATCCTGATTTCAATCTACATCTTCGCACGGATCTAATTGTAAAGGTGTATCTGGTAGAGAAACCCACCAGCGAAGGCACGGTCACTTCTGTAGAATGCTTTGATCAATTCGGAGAGATGATCGTTCAGTTTTTCGGTAAGAGAAAACCAGGAATTCCGGAGCAGGAATCCTGGAGAGAACTGGCCCATTCCCTGAAAGCGGTGGGTGTCTGATTGGTCAGGTCGCCAGCGATGGCATTCTGATCAAGAGCAGAGAGGAATAAGAGAGAGTTAAGAGGAAGGCAAATGAGAGGAAAGGCAAGTATCGGCAACGCTTTCACTGAGATCGATTCTCAGACTTATTATCAGAATACTTCTCCTCCCCGGGCTCGAAGAACCGGCCCGGGAATTTGCACCGAAAAGAGGGGCCGGGCCGAAAGCTCCATAAAGCCTCAAGCGGGATTTCTGCGCTCCTTTTGCGGGTTAATGTCCATTGCTCTACTCGTTTCCCTTTCGCAAACAGCCTGTCGTCATCCGGCTCATGACGATAATCTGCAGGCCCTACTGGATGTGGTGGCTCCACAGGATTCTCAGGCCGGTAGCGGATCCTGCAGTACCGTGGCCCAGCCGGGATTTAACGAAACCGTCGTGCAGGCCACCTCCCAGGTAGAGTGGACCCATTGCGATCTGAGCATTGGTGCCACCACCACTTTCGCAGGCCCATGGGATATTCGATTTCGCAGATTCGCAACGGCCACCCATGGAGGTAGTACTGCTTCTGGAAGCGGCGCAGCCTGCAACACCGGGCTCACGGATCTGGGAGCCGCCACTTCCTTCTCTCAATTCTCTTCGAGCACTAGCGGAATCTGCCCCAATCTGGTGGCGGATTCCCAGCTCACTGCATCCTCCGGAGGCCAGAGCGGATCGAGTAGTACGGCATTCAGCGGTTCCTCCATAATGCTGGAATGGTACAACTACGACAGTGAAACCCATGTATTGAGCGCTAAGAGCGAGGTCTATGTGGTGCGATCCTCGGATGGCGCAGATTACTATGCCATCCAATTCCAGGACTACTATTCTGAGGCCGGCACATCCGGTTTCCCCACCATTCGATGGAAGAGGTTGAATCCATGATGAGTTTCGTTTCCAGCGGATTCGCCCGCCCGCCAGGAATTCCTGTACCCATTGCTTTTCCTGGTTCTCTGTTTCTTTCTACGGAAGCGAAGATGGCCGGAGAGCATTCTGGAACGCGCTTGAATGATGGACCTCCTGTGATCGGCGCCAATGCAGCGGAGTCCA
This sequence comes from Leptospiraceae bacterium, assembly GCA_020440915.1. Classification (GTDB taxonomy): domain Bacteria; phylum Spirochaetota; class Leptospiria; order Leptospirales; family Leptonemataceae; genus UBA3465. The sequence continues at coordinate 36,330 of JAGRNE010000002.1, forward strand.
TGAGTAGTCGGCTTCGAGCGTTCTCTTTTGCAGCAGTAGTCCGAAGCATTTTCATGTATGGAATTACCGGAGGATTGTCCAGCGCTGCTCTGTTCTGCCTAATCTGCGCTCCAGCAATCCAGGCAGAAGAAGATGCCACCATTGTAGTCACCGGAGACAAACGTCCCCGACCCATAAGCGAATCCATCACCCGCACGGAGGTAGTGGATCGAGATCAGATCGAACGTCAGGGCTCCAGGAATCTATCCGATATCCTTCGCAGCCAGCCCGGAATCGAAGTAAGGGAAGGGATTCGAGGCCAGGAGATACGAATGCAGGGTCTGGATCCTGAATACGTGCTTATCCTGGTGGATGGAAATCGGATTACTGGAAGAATTGACGGAGCCATCGACCTGAGTCGAATTAAAGCAGAAGAGATAGAAAGAATCGAAATCATCAAGGGTCCTGCCTCGGCTCTGTATGGCTCCGAGGCCATGGCAGGGGTGATCAATATTATTACCAGAAGAAGCCGTTCCCCTTTCTTTGCCCAGGCAGAGATTCAGTACGGTAGCGGAAGAGAAATTCACTTTGGGAGCGGAAATGAAACCCATGCCAGCGCAGCGGTGGGCACAAGTAGCGAGACGTTCTCCAATATGTTCATAGCAGGATGGCATAGAAGCGATGGATTCGATCTGAACCCGGAAACGGAACAGAAGAAGAGGGCGCGAGTCCTGGGTCGTTTCCTGCCAGGCTTTGAAGATGAAAGCATTCCCAGCACGGAGGATCAGACAGGGAGCGCCTTTAGAGATCTGAATGTGTCCGATCGCTTCAGCTACTCCATCCAGGAAAACTGGGAAGTGGATGGAAGCCTGTCCTATCGTTATCTGGATCAGGAGATTGTGGATTTTTCCCCTCCCAGGGCGGTACTGGATCGTCGAAATGAAACCCACGATGCCCAGGCCGGAATCTCCACCCGCTACGAATGGAGCTATCCCACGGCCTTATCCCTGCACTATTCCCATGCGCGGTTTCTGGACACATTGACTATCGACCAGAGAAGAGCAGACGATCTGGACTCGGAGGAAACCCAGGAGGATCGCACGCATGAGTTTCGCACACAGTTCGACTATGGACTGGACAGACATGTACTTTCCGTGGGCCTGGAAGGACTCATAGAAGAGTATGTGTCTCCCAGGATTGAAGGCAGCGGCTATGGGTACAGACAACGCACCGCAGGATTCGTTCAGGATGAATGGCAGCCTCTGGATGAATTTCTGTACATTACCCCCGGCGTTCGATTCGAGCATGACTCTCAGTTTGGCTCCCAGGCACTTCCCAGGCTTTCTGCCCGGTGGGATCCAGCGGAAAAGTGGACCGTAAGGGTGGGCGCAGGCCAGGGGTATCGGGCGCCTTCCTTTAAGGACCTGTACTTCGCATTCCAGAATCCAGGGGTGGGTTATCAGGTGGTTGGTAATCCGGACCTGGAACCAGAAAAGTCCAATGGTTACAATGCTTCGGTGGATTATGCGGCGACGAAATGGCTATGGCTGAGCGTCAGCGGATTCTACAACTCCATTACGAATCTAATCGACTTTCGCAGGCTTCCAGAAAGAAGCAACGACCTTACCACTTACCAGACAGTGAACATCTCCAAAGCCTTCACCAGAGGCCTGGAGACCATGGCGGAATTCCGCTTTATGGAGCGCTGGGTGGCCGGCCTGGGTTACACCTTCACCGACACCTACGATCGCTTCCAGGAGATTCCGCTGGAAGGCAGGGCCAGACATCGTGGATTCTATTCCCTTTCCTACTCCCCGGAAACCGGTTTTGGCTTCTCAATTAGAGGAAACATCGAAGGCAACCAACCATTCTACTATGAAAAGGATGCTCTTCTAACCTTTCAGAATAATCGCTTCGAATTAGACTCATCGGTAGTGCTGCCTGCAGTCTACCAGAAGCGAGACTTTCAGCTGATCGACCTTGACCCGGACACTCCGGACTATGGGTACTATCTGGCCAATGCAAACCATACCCTGGATATTCGAATCAGATACAGATTTCTGGAATACTACGAGGCATTCGCAGGAGTGGACAATGTATTTGATCACTACGATGCGGAGCTGGATCCCAGACGCCCGCGGTTCATCTACTTTGGAATTCGCATGACCGTGGAAACGGCACCGGCCCGTCCGCTGCCTTCGGAGCCGGACTCTGTGGAAAGGAATGAAATTGAATTGATAGAAAGCGAATAGGAACCCTTCGCTTTCAGACTTCCCTTCTCTGAAGCGCCGCCCGGAGATGGTATTCGATGATGGAATACATCTCTTCTCTGTGCACCGGTTTGGAAAGATAATCATCCATACCCGTCTGCAGACAAATATCTCTGTCCTGTTTCAGAGCATGGGCGGTGAGAGCTACAATTGGAACCACGCTTCCCTGTGTGCCTCCTCCTTCGCCGGAAAGCTTGCGAATCTCTGTCGTGGCTTCGAAGCCATCCATTTCCGGCATCTGTACATCCATCAGAATAATGTCGAAGACCTGATTCCTGCATGCTTCCAGGGCCTCTTTTCCGTTGGAAGCAAGTCGGACTTGCCATCCCATGGCCCGCAGATGATGCTCTACAAGATAACGGCTATCCGGATCATCCTCCGCGCAAAGAATACGAATGCCTTTTGTATGGGGCTTGTCTTCGCCGCCGGTAAGCTGCATATCGGAAGAAACTCTCTTCTCTACCGGTTGTACGGGAAATAGGAATCGAAAGATGCTACCCTCACCTGGTTCGCTTTCCACTTCGACGCTCGCTTCCAGCTTTCGGACCATCCGAGACACCAGAAGCAGCCCCAACCCGGTACCATCGAATCCGGACCGATAGCTGATTTCCTCGCTGGGTCCTTCGAAAAGCTTTTCCAGTCGGTTGTGCGCAATTCCAATTCCGGTATCCTTTACCTCGATGCAAATATGCGGCCGATCCACTTGCCCGGAAGGAGGAATCTCTGCCCGCCTCACATGAACTTCAATGGAACCTTTTTCTGTGAACTTGATCGCATTATCCAGAAGCTGCGAAAGCGCTTTACGGACCAGGAAAGGATCCGCCACACAGGGATTTATGATGCTGGAGTCCACGAAGACATCCATCTTCAGACCCTTGGCGGCTGCCGCGGTCTTGCGAAACTTCACGGCTTCCAGAACCAGCTCTTCCAGGTTGAATTCCTGAGGCTCAGCGCGAATACCGCCCGAATTCAGTTCATAGAGATCCAGAAGGGAATCGCTGGCATCCATGAGCTGCTGAGCAGATCTCTGCACCATGTCCAGGCAATGCTCCTGCTCTGGAGTCATTTGCGTGGTGCGATGAAGGTCCAGAGTTCCCATGATCACATTGATAGGGTTGCGAATGGCAAAGCTTAGCTGCTGAATCAAGCGATCCGAAAAGTCCGACATGCTTACAGATTAAGCAGTGGCCTTTTGTTCGTCTAATGAAATTTCTTTCACGATTTTATAGTATTCTTGAATTTGCTGTTGATTCAGCGTTGTTTTCTTCATTCGGTGGATGGGTCGCACCTCCCGATCGCAGAAGAATTCTCCAGAAGCAGCCAGATTCGGTCTGCAGCAAAGATAGAGAATGGTATCGGCCCCTTGCTCCGGCGTTCGCAGAAATGGGGCAGTGATGGTTCGAAAGAGCGGAAGACTCTGCTTCACAGAATTGGTGTCGGCCCAGCCAGGATGCATGCTGTTAACCTTGATGGAAGTATCCTTCCAGAGCTCTGCCCATCGCTTCGTCAGCAGGACCTCGCCCCTCTTGGTTTCTGCATAGGCAAGCACTCCGTCGTACGGCCGATTCTGCCAGAGTAGATCCTCGAAATGAATGGAAGCCAGATACATTCCGCCGGAGGAAACCTGAATTACGCGCGCATCCGGGGATGCCTGGAGCAGAGGAAAGAGCATCTCGTTGATCAAGAAAGGGGCGCGGATGTTTACAGCAAAGGTCATCTCCAGGCCATCGGGCGCTTCATTCCTTTCGTTCAAGAGAACGCCGGCATTGTTCACCAGCATATCCAGACGATCATGGGACTGTCTGAAGCCTTCCAGAAAATCCTGAAGGGCCGCCGCATCCGCCAGATCCACAATATGTAACTCTGCGCTGCCAGGAACAGAACCCCGCATCATGGACTCATAGGCTTTGCCTGCCCGCTCGGCATTTCTGCAAACCATGTGCACCCGGGCTCCTCGGGCCAGCAGACCTTCCGTAACGGCCCGCCCAATGCCCTGGTTGGCGCCGGTCACCAGGGCCCTCCTGCCGGAAAGGTCCACATCGGTATCCGATTTTTTCCATCCCAGCTTTCTCAAGTGATATCCGGTGGCATCGTAGCCGGGAAATACCATCCAATCCAGGGCGCGGTCCAGAAATGAAGACATGCTGGAAATATAATAAAAGATGACGCAGGCGTCAGGAAAATTGCTGGCATCCAGGTCCGGCCCGGTCTATGCTTGGTCGGGGGAAACATGAACGAGAACTCATTTGATTTTGATTATGTGGTCATTGGCTCCGGATTCGGCGGAAGCGTTTCGGCCATGCGATTGGCCCAAAAAGGCTACCGGGTGGCCGTTCTGGAAGCGGGCAAGAGATACCGGGATGAGGATTATGCGAAGACCAACTGGAGAATGAATAAGTTCCTCTGGATGCCTAAGCTGTTCTGCTATGGAATCCAGCGAATTTCGCTGTTGCGTGATGTGCTGGTGCTCTCCGGCGCCGGCGTAGGCGGTGGTAGTCTGGTGTATGCAAATACACTGTACGTTCCCCTGCCTCAGTTTTTCCAGCATCCTACGGTGCAAAAGATGGGCGGAGAAAACGGACTCACTCCCTTCTATGATATTGCGAAGCGAATGCTGGGTGTAGAGACCAATCCAAAGCTATGGGAGGCCGATGACCTGCTGAAGGATACAGCCTCGGATATGGGATTTGGCGATACCTTTAAGCCCACGCCAGCCGGCGTCTTCTTTGGAGAAGCAGGCAAGACAGTCCCTGATCCATACTTTGGCGGCGAAGGCCCGGAACGCACCGGCTGTAACTATTGCGGCGGCTGCATGGTGGGTTGTCGCTACAATGCAAAAAACACACTGGATAAGAATTATCTGTACTTTGCGGAGAAGCTGGGAGCGCAAATCTTTCCCGAAACCACAGTAATGCGCATTACTCCTCTTTCCCAGGATGGGTCCGAAGGATACGAAATTCGCACACGTTCCACTACTGGCCTTTTTGGCGCGCCTCATAAAACTTTTCGCACAAAGGGCGTGGTCCTTTCAGCGGGCGTTCTTGGAACGCTGAAGCTGCTTCTGAAGCATAAACAAAATGGCTGGCTACCCGGACTTTCACCCAGCCTGGGGGATGTGGTACGAACCAACAGCGAAGCTCTGATCGGCGTCTCCTCGTTGGACAGGAAACATGATTTCTCCAGAGGCATCGCCATCACATCCAGCGTTTATCCGGATGCGGACACGCACATTGAGCCGGTTCGCTATCCCAAAGGCTCCGATGCCATGAACTTCCTGGCGGCGCCAGTGCTGGTAGACGGAGGGGGCAAGATTCCCCGACAAGTACGATTCTTCCTGGGATTACTTCGGCATCCCATTCGCGCTATTCGCCTGTTGATTCCCTTTGGATTCGCGAAGAAAAGCATTATCCTGCTGGTTATGCAGTCTTCGGACAACTACATCCGAATTCTGCGAAAACGCAGATGGTTCTGGCCATTTACGAAGACCATCACCAGTCGTCAGGATCATGACAACAAAATCCCAACCTACATACCCATCGCAAATGAATTTGCTCGCAGGCTGGCCCGGAAGATCAAGGGCGTGGCGCGATCCAGCATCAATGAAGTGATCCTGGACATCCCTTCGACAGCCCATGTTCTGGGCGGCGCCTGCATTTCAGAATCCAAAGAGCAGGGAGTCATTGATCTGGAAAACCGGGTTCATGGTTACAAAAACTTCATCGTCTGCGATGGATCCATGATTCCCGCCAACCTGGGAGTAAATCCCAGTCTGACCATTACAGCCCTGAGCGAAAGGGCCATGAGTATGGTGCCTCCGAAAGAGAGTCATCATACCTTCCAGTTTGAAAAAAACTGGGGAGTGGAAAAGACGCTGACTACTGCCGGCCCAGGTCATAGCTGATACAGCTGACCTGGCGGCTACGGAGCCCTCCGGCGCTCCGAGGCTCGATATTGCAGCGCGGAAAATCGGAAGTGAGGGAACTGCGTTGGGGCATCAGGCATCCGGGCCGTGGATCATTCGCATGAAGATGGCTTTCCAGACTTTGCGATTCTTTTCCGGCATCTGAGGGGATGGGTAGATGTATCTTGTGTCCAGGATTTCATTCTCCCCGCTACGAATGATCCCCAGGTAATCCATGGCAGGACGATCGCCGCAACCGGCATGCCTCCCTTCCAGAAAGATGACCCCGGGTTTCATTTCCTGGAAATCGAAGTACGGGTCCTTGCAATGTTCCATGATCTTTTTCTTTCTATGTTCCAGAAATCCGCG
>JAGRNE010000300.1 GCA_020440915.1 Leptospiraceae bacterium
TCATAGGCATCGTCCTGCATCTGCTTCAAAACCAGACCTGCCTCCATTTGCAGTCGGTTCCGCGCTTCGTCGGCATATGCTGTGGACGTTCTTTCTATCTTATAGTCCTTACAGTTATTACCCAGACAATAGGAGTATTTGAAAAGAATCACAATATGATCAGGTCGGATGCCCTGGGCGGTCTGGATGAATTCCCGCCTGGGATAATGAGATATAGTTCGCTCCCGGACTTCGATGGTCCAGGTGCAATCGGCTTTGTTTTGCGGTTCCCCATAGGCCTGAAGTAGCTCTGCATTCTCTGGCAGAAGGGCATCACGGTTCTGTAGCCTCATCTCATTTCGGTGAAGAGTCTGTAGCAGCGCCGGCTCCAGAAGCTTACGAATGCTTCCGGTGGTATTCTCCACATCATCATAGATGATTCGATAGTTGGTATAAGAACGAATCCATTCAGAGTCCTCCAGGCCTTCTCCTTTCCACTGAAGTTGCACGGAGGGCCCCTGGGCGGGGGGCGCAATGAGAAAGCCCTTCTCCACGAGAGGGGGTACTTTCAGGTCGGTACATCCGGCCAGTAGAGCCAGAAATGGCAGTGCCAGAAGAATGGTCAGTCCGCGCCAGAAAGTGCGGACCGCACCGGTGGATGGGCCGGAGTAGAATTTCAGGCCAGGTTTCTTTTCATCATGCTTGCAATCGAACATGTATAGCCTCTCCGTATTGCTCCAGGTTGCACTCAACCAGGCTTTGATGCAAGGATTCCAGATTGAGGGCGCCGGCGATTTCTGTATGCATATGGAGAGTTCCTCCTCGATCCCATTCCAGGGATTGCAGAGGCTGCTCCAGATCTTCGGAAATGCCCAGGGGAATTCCAGAACGGGTGGGAATCCTGTAGTTGCCGGCATCGATGAGCAACAATGGAGGCATCCCCGCAGCAAATACCCTGGCCAGGTAGTAGTCCTCAGAATCCTCCTGTTCGGAGGGTCGGACTTCCATAATGATGCACTTCAGGCTCTGTTCGCTTTTCAGCACGGACTCAGAAAGACGGCTCATGGAAGCGGCGCTATCCTCATCGAGCATCTGCAGCAGCTCTGCGCCGAGCTCGTCCTTTCGCACTTTGCCTGGAAGCGCCTGCATGGTGCCGAGGAAAGTGAAGAGCCCGTTGTCCGAGCAATGTATGCGCATTAGAGCCAGGCCATCCAGTGCGTAGGTACAGACAAAGGCGCCATTCCTTTCCTGGAGTTCCGCTCCGTCGGGCAAAAGTATTCGGGCCTGGAATTCGAGATCGGAAGCCTTCAGAGGGTATTCGAAATCCTGCATGGTCTTTTACTACTCTTGCTCTGGAGGCCTCCGTGCAAGGAAGCGGTTTTTTTTTGTCTTCATTGATTCTGTGTTTTCATCCCCGCGCGCAAGTCAAACCTGGACATTGTGAAAATCGGACTGGTGAAGCATCTAAATGCCCATCCCCTGGATCATGGATTCCGGAAGTCCGGGAAGCACGATCTGGTAGAAGACAGTCCGGCCCGGCTCTATGCAATGCTGTCCGAAGGTTCGCTTTCTACTGCCTTGATTAGCTCTGTTGAATGCCTGCGAAATCGCCACAGATTTGGATTCTGTTCTTCCGTTGGAGTCTGTTGTGACGGCGAATTGCGCAGCATACTGTACTTCGAAGCAGCAGACAACTCCGCAGCCGCATTACCGTCCGGCAACGGAACGGTATTTGCCGACAGCGGCTCCCGGAGCTCCGTTGCCCTTCTTCAAGTTCTCTACCATACATCCAGAGGCGCCCTACCGGATATTCGCTCCACCGATCCAGAAAAGATTCCGGAAATGGTTCTAAAGAGTCCGGGCACCGGCGGCCTTTTGATAGGCGATGCTGCCCTGCGATTCTCCATGCGTGACGATATCCAGGACTTTCGCATTCGCGATCTGGGACAATGGTGGAAGGAAGTGGAAGGGCTGCCTTTTGTATTTGCACTCTGGGCCTATCCGTTAGAAGCCACGCTGGAGGACTCGCTTTTCGAAGGATCCCTGGAAGTAGGCCTAAAGCGAATGGAAGAGATTATCGAAGCATCCGAATTTGACTTTGCCCGGCAATACCTTACCGAGCTCCTTCACTATCGACTGGATACTCCGGAATGGAAAGCTCTTCAGCGTTTCCAGGAGCGTCTTCAGGCATTGGATTTGCTTTGATTTCGATGCGCCAGACACTGGGGTTTTTGCGGTTTACTGTGCCCTCCAGAGGAAGGTCGTAGTATATCTTACCTGGACCGGCGGTGGCGCCGACATTGGCATAAACATTGTAGTACCAGGGCGCTGTAATTGAAAGCTTTAAAGATCGGGCGCGTAAAGTATCTTCCACATACTTGTGAAAGTTCTGCGCAATGCGACCGGAATCTTCTTTGAGCCCACCGCTAGTGGGAAAGGAACGCTGAATCACCAGGCGCTGATCCAGATAATAGACCCTGGTCTGTCCCAGCAGCAAGGTTTCCAGGGCCTCCGGTTTGCGAAACGTAATGCGATACTTGACCTTCTTCTGACGGGCAAAGCGCTCATCCGGTATGTAGACTTCTTCGCTTTGAAAGTTCTGCAGCGATAGCTCTCCGTCGCCGGAGATTCCAAACCGCTGACGAACCCCTTCCCTGGTGGCCGGCAAAAACCCCACCAGAGACTCGCCGCTTTCGGCCTGCAGGGGAACCTGGTAGCGATAATCCACATATCCGCTGTAGTTGGGGGCCAGAAAAAGGTTCTCTTCGTATTCGAAGCAGGAGGCAAAAAGTAGAAGCGCTGCTATCATCCAGAAAGGGCTCATCGCCCGATGCACAGCGGTACCAGCCCCCGACCAGAATCGGGATCTTTTGGGTCTGCCCCCGGAGCAGGAAGCGGTATCGGCGCCCCCTGTTGCCTTCAGTCTGAGGCAATCGTCCGGTAAACGGTCGGCGCCTATTGCTTTTTCCAGGGATTGCACAATGGTCTTTCCTTCGAGGTACAGGCTTGCGAACATGGATTTTCCTTTTTGCTTCTCTGACGGAAATTGTATTGATGCTCTGGGTTCAAGATTAGCTCTGTGAATCATGGCTTCTGCCTCTGGACTTCTACAAACCGCCAGGGATTACCTGGGGATGATAAAATTCTCCCATTCCATTTTTGCGCTGCCATTCGCTGGCATTGGAATCGTTGAGGTGCTGAGCTGGGAAGGATTTTCTGTGCCGGAAATCCCTGTTCTGGTTCATCGAATCCTGGCCTGTCTGGTTTGCATGGTAAGTCTTCGCAGCGCCGCCATGGGTTTCAACCGAATTGTGGATCGTCATTTTGATGCGGCCAATCCTCGCACTGCTACAAGAGAAATCCCCTCCGGTAAGATTCCACTCTCTTCAGCAATACTCTTTACCTCCATTGCCCTTATCATCTTCATTCTTGCGGCTTTCTCTATGGGCATGCTGGTGGGCTGGCTTTCCTTCGCGGCCATCGCTTTTGTTCTGGGCTATTCCTGGACCAAGCGATTCACCTATCTCTGCCATTTCTTCCTGGGGCTGGCCATTGGTCTGGTGCCATCCGCTGTCTGGATTGCCTTTTCTGGTACCCTGGACTGGATTGCGGTGTACTGGTCCCTGGGATTGGCGCTATACATTGCAGGCTTCGACATCATCTATTCCTGTCAGGATGCGCAGTTCGATCGTAGCCGGGGATTGCATTCGCTGCCAGCTCGTCTGGGCGTTGCCAATGCTCTCTGGATGGCGCGTCTTAGCCATGTTCTGGCGCTGGCCTGTTT
>JAGRNE010000301.1 GCA_020440915.1 Leptospiraceae bacterium
GGACTGCGATTCCTGGGAGGTGCTGTTGACTGCATTTCCGCGATCATCGATGAGTCCCAGGCCTTGCCGAACAAAGCGAAAGTCCTGACCTGTCTTCAAGGTGGCCGAACAGAATATGGAAGCATCCTGACTTTCAATCAACCTCTGGCGAATAAAGGGGCCGGATTGAACCGGGCCGGAAAAGAGCTCTACGCCGTTGCGGCCGCCTTCCGCCCACCTGACGAAGTTGGATTTTTCGTCCAGCGACAGCTCTTCAAAAAAGCCGATTGCTTCATTCAATCGATTCTTCTGGAACTGCAATTCCAACATGTTCTCGGATTGGAGCCGGTCTTCTTCGCCGGAAAAAAGATCTTCCTCCTGCTCCATCCGCTCATCCACCATGCGAAGCGTGTTGCGGCAGCTTTCCAGAAATCCCGGAAGCAAGCTTAATCGAAGGCCGCGGCGAATCCTGACCCGGTGGCCTGGCTCCAGGCGAAATACATGCGAGAGCTCTTTCTTTAGCGCTTCTCCGGATTGCAGAAGTTCCGGGTTTTGAATCAATCCGCTTCGAGCCAGAAGATCAAACTCGGCCGGACCCATCCGGGCCACTCGACTGCGGTTAATGGTTTCTGCTACTCCGTGTGCCTCATCGACAACAATGGCACGAAAATCCGGAAGTAGCTGGCTTTTGCTTTCCAGATGCGCGGCCAGCAAGCTGTGGTTCATGATTAAGAGATGGGCCTGTCTCCAGCGTTCCCTGGCCAGGAAGTACGGCGAATGATCGTAGTACATACACTTTCGCCCCAGGCAATCTTCGGGATCCCGGCCTACTTTGCTCCAGAGGGCCGGGCTTACCGGCGCTTCGGTACGCATGGCAATGGAGTGTTCTGAATGAAATTGCAGCAAACGTTCATACTCTTCGGCCCGATCGGGCGGGATCTCTTTGCCCACCCTGTGCATCCTTCGAATGCAGAGATAGTTGGAGGCGCCCATGCAGACTTCGGCCCGGAATTCCTGGTTTTGCAGGCCCAGAGCTTTCAATGCCAGGGGAAGATCCTTCTTTAGAATTTGTTGCTGTAGATTGCGGGTTTCGGTGGAAATGGCCACCCTTACCTGATTCCGGCGCGCATAGGCGATCAGAGGGATCAAATAGCCCAGTGTCTTTCCAATGCCGGTGCCCGCTTCGATGAGAAGCGTTCCGCTGTGTTGGAGCGTTGTATTGCAGGCGCCGGCAAATTCCAGCTGCTTCTGGCGCAGCTGGAATCCCGGTATGTGTTCTGACAGGGAGGAAAAGGCCCTTTCCAGGGCCTCTGGAACATCAGTCCTGATAGAACCGGAGTTGTCCGGAGTCGTCGTCATTCGAGGTGTAGATTTCTGCAAGGCCGCTCTTTTTCAATCGATTCAGAAAACGGCTGGCCGCTTCAAAATCAGGCTTCATTCGAAGAGCCAGATTCAGATAGCGGATGGTTCGCTCCGGCCGATTCCATTGCTGGTAGATTCGTGCCAGAAAATACAGGGCTACAGGATGCACTCTCTTGTCCGGGCATCGCAGACAGCGGTAGAACCAGGCGCAGGCCCGATCCAGACGATGGGTTTCGTAGAGATACACCGCCAATTCCAGGCTTGCAGTGGCGCTTCTGCGATCCTGAAGCACAGCCCGAAACAGATAACGATCTCCTTTTGCCTGATCTTTCATTTGTTGTGCGTAGAACCAGCCAAGAACACAGCCCACTGTAGAGGACGTATCGATTTCATGAGCCCTTAACAGAAAGTACTCGGCGGGCTCCATTTTTCCCTGGGCCGCCAGTTCCATGGCATGTTGTATAGTTTCTAATGACGCTTGGTTTGCAGTATTCATAAAGCATTTTTCTTGCTTTATGATTCGGAACTTCCTGCAACCTTCGATATGATTTTTCCTTCCGGGAAGCGCATTCGGCGAATGCTGTCGGCAATACGAGGCCCGGAAAGCTCGTACTCATCCATGATTTCTTCTCTGGTTCCGTGGTCGATGGACTCGGTGGGAAAAGCGAAGGTACGCAAATGTTTAGCCTTTAGTTCTGCGGGCAGTTGCTCCAGAAGAGAAGTGCTGGCGCTACAATGGATGTAGGCATCTTCTATAAACACAAAGCTGTCCACTTTCTCCAGATGATCGGTGAGCGCTCGCATGTCCAGTGGACGCACCCAGCGAAGACCCAGCACCGTCGAAAGTATGCCGTGTTCATTTCGCAGGATCTTTTCAGCTTCCAGAGCCTGGTCCCACATCACGCCTACGGCAACCAGAGCCACGTCACGACCATGACCCTGCACAACCGGCGCGCGATTCTGCATATCCACATTATCGTTTAGCGTTTCCGGATCGCAGGATGCCTTGGGAAAGCGAACAGCGATGGGACCATCGTCGTAGCTTTCCGCATACTCCAGAAATGCCTTGAGCTCAGCGCCTGTGGCAGGAGCATACAGAGCCATGTTAGGCATTGTATACAGCAGGCCTGTATCGTAGAGTCCCTGGTGGGTTTCGCCGTCCGGCCCCACGCAGCCGCCGCGATCGACCACAAAGCGCACCGGCAAATTCATCAAGCAAACATCCTGAATCAACTGGTCCAGGGCCCGATTCAAGAAGGTAGAATAGATGCACATGTAAGGAATGGCGCCGCCGGAAGCAACGGCGCCTGCATAGGAAACGGAATGCTGCTCCGCAATGCCCACATCATGCACACGATCCGGAAATGTTTCCGAGAGCTTGCGCAAACCGCTACCTTCGATCATTGCAGGAGTGATGGCCACAGCGCGATCGTTCCTTTGAAAGATATCGATAAGAGTATTTCCCACTACATCGCTGAAGCCGATTTTCTTGCCCGGTGACTTCTTGAAGCTTCCGTCTTTACGGTCGAACAGAGTTACGCTATGATAACGGATGGGATTCTCTTCTGCGGGACGATAGCCCTTCCCTTTCTGGGTCAGCGCATGGATTAGAATGGGGCCTTTCATCTTCAGTGTTCTCTGAAGCACCCGAACCAATTCTTCTACATCGTGTCCATCCACCGGACCTATGTAACGAAATCCGAAGTCTTCAAACAGCGAACCTGGAGTGAGCAAATCCTTGATCGAACGCTCCACCCGGCGCGAGAACACACGAAAGGCCGGCCCCAGCACCGGCAGCCATAGAAGGAAGCGATACCACATCCTCCGCCAGCGGTTGTAGAGCGAGCTGATGAGCATTCGGTTCAGATATTGATTCAGGGCCCCCACATTGCGGGAGATGCTCATATCGTTGTCGTTGAGGATGACCACGCAGTCGGTTTTTACATGGCCGCCATGATTCAAGGCCTCAAAAGCCATGCCGGATGCAATGGAAGCGTCGCCAATGACGGCCACGCATTTATGCTTCTTGCCCAGAACGTCCCGGGCAATGCCCTCGCCCAGCACCTGGCTGATGGAGGTTCCTGCATGACCGGTATTGTACAGATCGTAGGGAGATTCTTCGCGTTTGGGAAAGCCGGAAAGTCCGTGGCGCTTGCGGACCGTTCGGAGACGATCCTTTCGACCGGTGAGTACTTTGTGAGGATAGATTTGATGGCCCACATCCCAGATTAGCTTATCTTCGGGAGTGTTCAGTACGTAATGCAAAGCTACGGTGAGCTCTACGACTCCGAGGTTGGAGGCAAAATGACCGCCAACCTCGGAAAGAGTATCGATGATGTATTCCCTTACGTCGCGGCAAACTCCCGGAAGATCTTTTCCGGAAAACTTCCGCAAATCAGCCGGCAGATTGATCTCATCGAGT
>JAGRNE010000302.1 GCA_020440915.1 Leptospiraceae bacterium
CGGCGCCTCCCCTTCTCTGGATCGGGAACTTGCCCTTCCGGCTCTCAAAGATATGCGAAGCAGATACATCTTGCTTGCATCCGATACTTCTTTTGCTGCCCTGTTGCAGGCAGGTCTGGTTCCGGACCTGGTGCTGTGCATGGACACTTCTCCGGCTACAGGGTATTACTTGCTTCAGGCCAGAAAGTACATACATGCAGAAAAGGCCGCGGCCCTGGGCTATTCCGGATCGCCGTTATTTCTTTCAGACTTCTTTGCCAGGGTAATGCTCTACGAGTCAGACTTCCCGCCGGAGCAACAAGAAGACTGGTTATCCATTTCCAATCCCACCGGGAATCTGGCCGGGTTGGCAATTTCTCTGGCTGCCTCTTGCCGGGCTTCGGAGCTTCTACTTCTGGGAAGCGATGGTACGGTGGAAGGCTTTCGCTCACATTGTCGCAGCACCGGCTATGATTACTATGCTCGCACCATGGAAGGCAGACTCCGCAGCGTAGAGACCTACTTCTATGGTTTGTCCCGTAGAACCTATGCAACGGGGAACAGGGAACAGGGCGGCGCACTACACTCGGCCACCATTAAAAGGCAGCAGGACGTGGCAGGCAAGCTGGGAGTTCCAATCTTTCGCGCAGATTCTATACATCGCTGGATAGACAATATGGGGCATCGCCAGCCAGCCAGATCCTGGAGCGCTCGCACGGTAATCATGCCTGAACCGGCGCTCCCTGCAGAGGGAAAGCCACCGCTCTGGGTTCAATGACATCTTCTATCCGGTAGACGCCTTCGGCTAACCAGGAATGATCTTTCCCTGCATCATGGACATCCCTGTCCTCTGGTAGATGCTCCAAACATCTGAAAACTAAACGCTTCCTTTGCCTATAAAGTAGCGCCAAAGCCAGGAATGTATTCGAGTCAGCCAATATTCCACAAGCTCGCCAGGATGAGAAAAATTGTCGTCAACGAAGGGGCCTGCCACTTTTCCTGAATTAGACGTCCTCGTGCCGTCTGCGGAGACCCAGATGATTATCCCTGTAGAAGATCGATTCAGTGAAGAACAGTTCCAGGAAGTGGAGAGCATTCTTTCCGAGTTCGGATGCTCTCTAAGCCCCATACAGGGAGCCACTCGCACCATTTACGCAATTCGTGGCGATGAGCGGGAAGAGCTGATGATCAATCGTCTCGAGGGTCTTCCGTATGTGTCCAGGGTAGATACCATACAATCGCCTTACAAGCTCATGGACATCAAATCCGAACTCTACAACCATGAGATGTTGGTAGGTGGTAAGGTGCTCTCCCGTGATCTACTGGTCATCGCCGGACAATGCACCATTGACCCAAAGAATCCCCGGATGTTTCTGGAAACCGCGCATGCAGTAAAGGAAGCCGGAGCAGATGTGATCCGAGGCGGTATCTGGAAACCACGAACCAGTCCGCATACATACCAGGGTTCCAGTCAGGCAGTGGACATTTTACTCAAGGCAGCCGAAGAAACCGGACTGCCGGTAAACACGGAAGTCATGGATGAAGAACAACTCCAGATTGCAGTGGATGCCGGGGTTCCCATGCTCCAGGTGGGCGCCCGAAATGCCCTGAACTATTCATTGCTAAAAAAAATCGGCGCCATCACCAGGGGAAAAGGAACCAAGATCCTTCTGAAGCGAAGCATGCATATGGGGCCCATAAGCGAATTCATATGCGCCGCCGAATACATTGTAGCCGCGGGCAACCCCAACGTCATGCTCTGTCCCCGTGGAACGGTACCGGGATTAGACGGCTACCGAAATCATCCCGACGAAAGCATTACTCCTCTGCTGAAACAGAAAACCTGGGCGCCGGTGGTCGTGGACCCTTCCCATTCCGTAGGTCGATCCATCTACGTTCCCCATTCCGCCCTGGCTGCAGTGGCCTACGGCGCCGACGGCCTGGTCATTGAGTCTCATGTAGATCCAAGACGAGGAATAGGCGATGACCCCAAGCAGGCCATCACTCCGGATGTGCTGGGAAATGTGATCGCCGATGCAAGAGAACTCTTCCAGAGAGTGCGAAAATATCAGGAATCCTACGTCCACCAGGAGCATCCTCTGCCTTCTTCCTGAATTCTTGTGCGGAAGCGAGGCTCTACCCTCCTGCCACCGGCTAACTCGGCTACGAGAGCATCCGGGACCTCCACTCCAGGAATACCATAGCTTCTCATCCGCACCCTCGAAACCCCCACCTTCCTCCGTCCTTCTGGCACCTGCGAGCCTGAATATTGAGCAGTCTGCAAGTTTTGAGATTGATTCTCATTTTCATATTGACGAGATGATCACCCCCCGGTAGCCTGTGTTGAGACAGCACCGAAAAGGAGGCACATCCAGCATGAAAGAACACACAGTAGAAACCATGTTTCGTAACGAAGTATGCCAGGTGGATCGCTGCAGTTGCGGCCAGTACCACGTCAGTCTGGGAAAAATGACCGTACATATGTCGGCCCCTCAGTTTTTTAATCTGGCAGGCGCCATACAGGCCATTGACTGGGAATCCGTATCCGCCCGGGGGATTCAATGAGGCGGCAGCTGGCGCAATGCGATATGGGATATCTGGCCCGTCAGGACTGCAATCATCTGCATCTTTTTCTGGGCTCCGTTTCCCTGCACTTAAGCCGGGAGGAGTTGCTGGAACTTACCGGAATGCTCATCCAGGGTATCCAGGTTTTGACCCGGGAATCTAAAGAGGACAGGCGCGCCGAGTAGAGATTCCAGGCCCGGTGGTGGAAAAGAGATCCGCTCGGAACAAACCCGCCATTGGATCGTTGCCGAGAATGAAAAAGCCGAAGCGGGATTCTTCCCGGCTCCGGCTTCTTGTGTTCCGCTGGCGCACCTCGGCGAGCCAAAGCTCCCCGGGCACTCCCTGGAGCAGCGCCCCGGGTTCCGACTACCCCGAATACCCGGAGTTCGGGCTACAGGCCTGAATAGCAGGTGCTCTGGTTGTCGGTGCGCCTCTGGCCTTACTTGTTTAGCCTTCCTTTTCCCTTTTCAGGTTCAGCTGCGCCACAGAGAGCAAAGCAATGGGCACGCTGTAGGAAGAGCAGGATACGTAATCGAGCCCGGCATCCACACAGAATTCGATGTTTTCAGGGTCGGCGCCGTGCTCACCACAGAGACCCAGCTTCAGGTCCGGGCGCACAATTCGCCCTCTTTCTGCGGAAATACCAATAAGTTCTTTTACCGGCTTGCCCAGGACCTGGAAGGGGTTGTTGGCAAGAAGGTCAAACTCGGTGTATGCCGGGAAGAAGGAGTTAGCATCGTCCCGGCTGAGGCCGAATGTAGTCTGGGTCAGGTCATTGGTTCCGTAGCTGAAGAATTCAGCGTATTGTCCCAGCTCATCGGAAAGTAGGGCAGCCGCCGGAAGTTCGATCATGGTACCGACTTTGTAAGGTACTTCGGTTCCCTGCGCCTGGAACACCTCTTTGGCAATATCGCGAATCCCTTTGATCGATTTTCCTTCGATCACCTTTCCGTTCTTAATGAACTTCAATTCGTTAGGATTCATCACGATGGGAATCATGATCTCCGGAATAACATCGGTGCCCTGTTTCTTGAGCTCGCAGGCAGCTTCGAAGATGGACCTGGCCTGCATATGATAGATTTCCGGATAAGTTACCGCCACACGACAGCCGCGGTGACCGAGCATCGGGTTGAATTCATGCAGTCTTTCAATCCGGTCCTTGATCTCTTGCTTGTCCGCGCTTGCGCCTTTCTTAGATAGATACTCCAGATAGT
>JAGRNE010000303.1 GCA_020440915.1 Leptospiraceae bacterium
CTTCGTCAAATTCTCCAAAGTTCAGCTTGCGAAGATCCAGAACTAGAGCGGCCCGGTCCGAGCTATCCGCCAGGGTGTTTTTCAGGTCGCTGGCCGCACCTTTAAGGCCCGAACGGATCTGGACTACAAGGATCTTCTTTCCGCTTATGTTCCAGGTATTCCTGGCGGGAGTGGGTCCGGGAAACTGAGCGCGAACCAGGGAATACAGTCTTCCATCCAGGGTTAACTTTACCTCGGAATCCAGAGGACCACGGATCCTGGCGGCCAGGCCTTCGACGCTCAAGCCTTGCACCGGCTCTCCATCGACGCTGTCAATATGGCTACCAATGTTTACTTCGCTTCGTTGGGCGGGCGATCCTTCCAGCACATCTACGATGCGGAACTTTCCGGTTTCATCCTTGCGGATGACTATACCGGTGCCTGCTTTGCGCGAATCGTCCTCCAGGAACTTGAGGGAGCGGCGGTCTATGTAGTAGCTGGACTGATCCGGCAAGCGCTTCAACGCTTCGTCCATGAAACGCTGAGTGGACTGGCTTAGTTCTTCGGGCTTCGTGGTTGATGCCTCAAGATGTTGGATGACGGCCTGAATGTCCGCCGACGGATCCTTGAAATCGCTGATAGATGCCAGAGCCTCCGCATAGACTTCGTGGAGGTTATATTTGTAATCGGTGTCCGGATAGAAGTAGTAGTGTTCCTCCAGAGCGCGTTGAAAGTCAGGCAAAATATCGCCTGGTTTTAACACGTCCTTGCTCGGCCCGCAGGCGGCAAAGTTGAAGATCATCAGTAGAGCCAGGATTACATTGCGATTCACAACTGGAATCTAGAGTTTTTGGGCTGTCGGTCAATCCTTTTCAAAGAAGTACTCTTGCAGGCTGCAGAACCCCTTTACTCAAAGAATTGTCAACTGGTCGAATGCTGCGAAACAGTGTAGAATGCCGGCCAACAGGTTAGAATGCCAGACTACGGGGCAGAATGCCGGAAAAGAGAGGTACTAGCTCTTTCGGTGGCTTCTGAATCGCTGCCACCATTCCGGATTGGCAGCTCTCTGGCGCATATAGGCATCCATAAGGGTCAGATTCACCACCGATTCAACAATGGGGACGGCCCTGGGTAGCACACAGGGATCATGTCTACCGCCGGCGCGCAGCGTTGTGGACTCCCCGGCCTCATTTACTGAATCCTGTCTTTTCTTGATGGTGGCGGTGGGCTTGAAGGCCAGCCGGAGCAGAATGGGCATACCATTGGAAATGCCGCCCTGAATGCCTCCGGACCGGTTCGTTCGAGTCCTGAGCACCGGCACTCCCTGGACTCCGGGCCCGGTTTGCTCCTCTGGAGGCAGTTCTTCTGGATCGAAGATATCGTTGTGTTCGCTACCCCGGAGCCGTGTGCCCGAGAATCCACTGCCGGATTCGAAGCCTTTGCAGGCCGGAATGCTCAGGCAGGCTCGGGCCAGATCCGCTTCCAGTTTATCGAATACAGGATCTCCCAGACCCGGAGGAACATCGTACACAATCACACCTATGGTACCGCCCACAGAATTTCCATCCAGCTTGGCCGCTTCGATTTCCTTTACCATCGCTTCTGCCGATGGCAGGTGAGGACATCGCACTTCTACCTGGTCCACTTCTTCTATGGATTGAGGTGGCTGTTCCATCACCGGGGAATCCACGGTGCCTATGGAATCTACCCAGGCGATGGTGCGAATCCCCAGCTCCTGCTCCAGGATTTGCGCCGCCAGTTCACCCGCAGCTACCCTGCCGATTGTTTCGCGTACCGATGCGCGACCGCCGCCCAGAGGAGTTCGGTACCCGTACTTGATATGATAGGTATAGTCGGCATGACTGGGGCGATAGATGTCTGCCCAGCGCAGATAATCGTTACCCTTTGCGTTGGTATTTCTTACAAAGAATGCGATGGGAGTGCCCAGGGTAATTCCTTCGTAGACTCCGGAGAGGATTTCGAATTCATCTGCCTCCTGGCGGGGAGTAGAAAGTTTACCCTGACCGGGTCTTCTACGGCTGAGTTGTCGCTGGATACGTTCCATATCCAGTTTGATTCCTGCAGGACATCCATCCACTACAGCGCCCACACCTGGACCGTGGGACTCGCCAAAGGTAGTGATTTTGTAGAGAGTACCTGTGGTTGAAGACACGGTTGCAGATTGGTCCGGGGCTTCACACTGGCAAGCCCCTTCTCATCTCTCAGATTATTGCTGCGGCTCCGGATTGTCCCCCGGTTGCTCGGAGGAAGGCAGACGCTCTGCCACGGCATCCATCATCAGCGTGGTAATTAGCGAAGCCCGTTCCCTGGGCAGTTTGGTGATCAAGAATGGAACAATGGATTGCTCGCCGGCCTCTTCTGCATTCTTTTCCATTTGCACAAAGACATCCACCACATCTACGTTGCTCCAGCCTCGGACAATGGCCACAGCATCGTCCGGGGGCATGGCGCCCAGGCGTTCCGCCATTTGCTGAATCTTCTGCTTTCTGGTTTCCCGGGCTTCCGCTTCCCGCTCCAGTTGAGCCCTGGCTTCTTTGAGTCCGGAGCGCGCTTCTTCCAGTTTCTGCTGCTCCTGCTTCAGATCTCCCTGACGCTCCTTCAGCGTCTGTTCCAGTTCCTGGAGTTCCAGTTCCTTTTCCTTGAGCTTCTCTTCCTGTTTCTCCAGCGCTTCTTTGTCCAGCAATGTCTGGCTGTCTTCGGACAGTGGCGCCCTGGGCGGATCGGACGCCAGGAAAGGCAATTTCTCCTCCAGGCGAATCACGCCCCAGGTATCCAGCAGGTACAGAAATACTCCGCCGGTAAATAGAATCACCAGTGTAAGGTAGGCGATTCGCACTTTTGCTGAAAAACGACTCATATCAATACCCCGAATCTACATCCTCCATGGATGGATCCCGATCATCCACCGGCATGCCCATCTGCCGATAGTATTCCTGTCTTTCCCTTTCTTCTCTGGCCCGCAGGTCATCTGACACCTCTTCGGTCTTTTCCTGGTCCTCAAAGGCTCTTTTTTGTGAAACAGCTCTGGCCTCTTCTTTGAAGATGGAGTATTCGAAAGAACGGGAATTGATTTCTTCCAGTTCCTTTCTCTCCAGCTTTCGCAATTGTTTATCGTAGTCTTCTTTTCGACGCTCTTTCAGGATTTCCAGGGCCCTCTTTCTTCTACGCGCTTCGCGGACCTTTTCCTGCTCCGCCTCCAACGCCGGTCGCATGGCTTCCAGCTCCTGGCCTGCCTGGTGTTGTTCGGCTTCCAGTCTTTCCAGGTAGCGATCGTACATCTGAAATAGATCCAGATGAAAGTCTTCTCTCTGACGACGGCTGAAATCCTCTACTTCATGTCTGTAATTTTCGGCAGCCCGTTTCTTCTTCTCTTCGAAGGCGTTTGCTTTCTCCAGAACTCGCGCCAGATCGGCCATGGCCATTTTTTCTTCATGGCCGCGAATCCGAAGTAACGATTCCAGAGAGAATTTGAAGCGTTTAATAGAGATCCTCCTCTTCGCCTGCATGCACCAGTCGGCTCAGGCCGCGAATAGTCTCTTCGAAGGGCACGCCCTCTTCGATCCGTTGACGCAAAAATGCATTTATAGCCGGCATAAGATCTATGGATCGATCCACGTCTGCATTGGAGCCCCGCGCATAGGCGCCCAGGTTGATGATGTCTTCATTTTCCCTGTATGCAGCCAGCAACGCCCGGAGCCTGCGCGCATT
>JAGRNE010000304.1 GCA_020440915.1 Leptospiraceae bacterium
GGGCAGGAAGGTTCGCCATGACCTGGCGACGGCGCTCCTCGGAAAAAGAGCTCCAGGCCACGATTTCGTCGAGAGTGCGGCGACAGGCTATGCAATGGCTGCGATCTGCTGAGAGTTCGCATTGCTGTTTGCATGGACTCAGAAGTGGGCGATCGGCCATGCACCAAGTATAAGGGGCGGCCATCCCGGGCGACGATATAAAATCCTCTTCCGCAGATTTTTGCCTGCGCGGCCTTTCATTATTGTCCAAAGACAGAATTGTGGTTCGAACCGGCGGCGAGCTCCACGGATCCCCGGCGGTCCTGGGTACGGGCAGGGCGTCGGATTGCGGACAAAGCAAATCCACTCCAGCGGTACATTCTAATGCCAACGGGATAATTCGCTATTGATACTACTGATGCTATCTTGGGCGCGAAGCAGAATACTTCAATGCGGCCGATCAAAAAGCAAAGTAGATAAACGTAGTCTGATCCAGCACCGCGATTTGCGTCAGTAGCACAAGTACTGCCGGAAGCGCCAGGTTCTCTGCCCAACGAGGTAATGGACTTCGCAGATGATGATCGGAAAAAAACCTTCGGCCCAGAATATGACCTGCGATCATCACCAGAAGTACAAGAAAGACCGTGCGATAGTGCGTGGGGCGAATGTCCATGGCGGTGGGCCCTTCCAGGGCCAGCAATCGTTTAAACACCGGCCACGAGTAAGAAATATCTTGAATGCGAAAAAAAACGGTATTGCAGACCGTAACAAAGACAATCTGATAGATCCATCCCAGGGCATTCCAGCTTCTTTCGGCCCACTTGCCTGCGCGGTAGAATTTATCACGGGCTGCAGCGATACCATCTTTAAAGACCGCTTCTGCCACCATGGCCAGTCCATGAATACTGCCCCATACAACGTATGTCCATGCGGCCCCATGCCAGAGGCCAGACGTGGCCATTACTGCAAACAGGTTTAGCTTGTGGCGCACCGGCCCCACGCGGTTTCCGCCCAGGGGAATGTATAGATAGTCTCGAAACCAGCGCGAAAGAGAGATGTGCCATCTTTGCCAGTGTTCGGAAATCGAGCGGCTGAGGTAAGGCATGCGAAAGTTTTCCGGGAGTTGATATCCCAGCAATCGAGCAGATCCAATGGCCATGTCCGAGTATCCGGAAAAGTCCAGGTAAAGTTGCATGGTAAAGGCTATAGCAGCCAGCCAGTGCGCATAGAAACCAAATGCCAGAGGATCGGCATGGACCATATCTGCATAAGGAGCTACGGTGTCTGCAAGCACGCTTTTCTTTATGAATCCCAGCAAGAAGATCCTGCAACCTTCGCGCAAGTCTGTGCTGTCGATGCGCGGGAAACGCGAAAGCTGCGGAAGGAATTCCCGGGCCGTAACAATAGGGCCGGCCACCAGTTGCGGAAAGAAGGATACAAAGAGAGCGAACTTGATAAACGATTTCTCTACAGGAATCACCTTTCGATATACATCGATGGTGTAACTCATGGATTGAAATGTGAAGAAGCTGATCCCTACAGGCAGAATAATGCGAAACAGAAGCTGATGTTCTTCCGGCGGACCAAAGGAAGGATCCAGGGCGAACATCAGATTGTGAAAGGAATCAACAAAGAAATGAAAATACTTGAAGGTGGCCAGGCTTCCCAGATTCACAATCAGGCTGATAATCAGGGCCATTCGGGCTTTTCGCCGGGCCCGGGTCGTCAGGCTATCCGCTTCATTGGTTTGTGAATCCTGGCCCGCCTCCGAGGCGGATTCGCCTTCCTCAAGACGTCGGGAAATAAATATGCCGGCCCAGTAATCCACGAATGTGGAAAATAGAATGAGAAGTCCAAATCGCCAGTCCCAGGACATGTAGAATAGATAGGAGGCGAAAAGCAAAAAGAGAAAAAGGGTGCGCTGTCTGAGATTCTCCCCCGGAAGCCTGGCAATGATATACCATTGCACAAAGAAGACAACGGCGAAAAAGAAGATGAATATGGCGCTGGAGAAGATCAAAAGCTATCCTCCCGGATCCCGGCATTCCTTTCAGGGTTGCTTGAGTCCAACGAGAATGAATCTTCGCCTTCGGTTCCGGCCGGGCTCTGCGTCCTGGATGCGCGGATTCTTTGAAGGGTTTGGTCAAAGGCGTTGGGCATGCCAATGAAGTAGAGTCCCAATCCGGTGGCCAGCAAGCAGCTGCCGCCTACAAGGAACCATTGCGGCAGAAAGTCTCCTGGCTGAGGATCGGAAGGCAATAGCGGAATGAATCCATACATGGCGAAGACAGCAAAAAGGTTTGTTGTGGAATGCAGAATGACGCTGGAAAATCGATAGCCGCTGTAAACGGTCATGTAGCCAAAGAGTACTCCGAGAGGCCAGGCATAGCTGAACTGGAATGGATTGCCATGAATGATGCCAAAGAGTAAGGCCTGAAATACAATGGCAACGTGAACGTTGGAACCGGATCTAAGCAGGGAACGAAGCATAAAACCCCGGAAAATAAACTCTTCGCAAATGGGTCCTACAATACCGATGGTCCAGATGGCGCCCGCAAAGTCGATCCAGTGGCCGGTGGGCCCCAGAATGTCCATCATCCGCATATAAGCTTCCCGATCCGGGTTCAGGCGAAAGGACAGGGTCTCCAGAATGGAGGCCACACTCTGCGCTCCCACCGGCAACAGGAAAAAAAGCGCAAGCAGAATGGCCATCCAACTTGCAGGCGGTGGAGAAATCTCCCGGGGCAGAAGCAATCCATTCTGGTAATCCAGACCTCCATTCTTGCGTCCCGGATACAGATAGACCACCGTGGCGGCCGCCAGGAAAGGCAGGCTCAAAAGGAACTTCAGAAAGGAACCGGCCGGGATGGGCTCTTCATAACCCAGGCGATCCATGAGACGGTCCGCCAGGAAATCAAAGGCCATGGACAGCAAAGAAGCAATGGTGCCCACAAGTATAATGGCAGCCCCGGCCATAAGTAGAATCAGCAAAGCCTGGCCGTAGCGCTTCATTACAGGGACCATAGGATCAGTTGCGCTGCCGGGCATGCTATGTCGAGTGTTTCCCGGGCCAGGTGTCCGCGTAGCGGCCGCCTTCCATCCAGCCGAAGCGAAAAAGGCATTGTCAGAGTCGTAGCTTCGTACTTACCTCGCCAAACCATGATTAGTCTGCATCGGCTGAACAAAACCGAAATCTACATCAATCACCGTCTGATTGAAACAGTGGAGTCTCATCCGGATACGGTCATAACCCTCAGCAATGAGCGAAAATATATTGTACGCGAGAGCCCCGAAGAAATTGCGGAGAAAATTGCTGAATTCGAGAGAAAAATTTTTGAAAAAGCACTGTACGGTAGGGCCGATACAGGATCATAAGCAGGGTAGCAGATGGATTTAGCAACAATAGGTGGCCTGGTAATAGGAATCGGTCTGGTTCTTTTTGGAACCCTGGTGGCAGGACTTTCTCCACTGGATATTTTTGACCTTCCTTCTGTATTCATTACCATCGGAGGAGGACTTTCCGCTTCGGTAGTGGCCAGTCCTCTGTCCAGGCTGCTGAACTTCACGAAATATACCAGATTCGCAATTTTTCCCCGTCAGACGGATGTAGGGCAATTGATTTTGACTCTTGTGAGTTTCTCTGAAAGGGCACGTCGGGAAGGTCTGCTTTCCCTGGAAGACGATCTTGTAAGCCTGGAAGAGCCTTTTCTGCGCAAGGGTATTCA
>JAGRNE010000305.1 GCA_020440915.1 Leptospiraceae bacterium
GTTCAAAAATGCTTCGTGCATCGATTATTCTGCGGACACCTTCGGCCTCCAGAAGATCGAGCTTGCCGTTCTGGAAAGCTCTACGAGTAAACTCCCCGGGATCGGCCGGCCGAATATTCAAACGATCGCATACAGATAGGATGAAATGACGCGCAATAACGGGGTTTCCATGAAGGGAGATTTCCAGGGTATCTTCGCCGGTGTAGGATGCAGGCCCGCGAAAGAATAGAAAAAGGCCATCGTCCAGGATGGAGTCCGATCCTGGTTCTTCCCTCACAAAGCAACGATAACTTCTGGCGGCCAGAAGATCCGGGGCTTTTAATGCCGTCCCGCTTGAGTCCAATAAAAAGGCCTCTACTACATTGCTGCAAAGAGGCCCGGAAATTCGCACAAGAGCGATGGCGCCCCTTCCCGGAGCGCTGGACAATGCGATGATGGTATCTTCTATTCCTCTTCTCCTTCTTCGTAGTACTCTTCCTCGTAGTACTCTTCTTCTTCGCCTTCGGAGCGGAGAACGACCACCCTCACCCTCTTGTAGAGTCCATTTCCCTCGGATCGAGTTGTAACCCGATCGTCCTCTTCGAGAGTCAGGTGCACAATCCGGCGCTCATAGGGATTCATGGATTCCAGAAGCACCGAACGTCCGGATTTGGCCACTCGATCCGCTACAGATTTTGCCAGCTTGTTCAGCTTCTTTTTTCTGCGTTCGCGATAGCGCGCCACATCTACCAGAATGCGCTTCTTATTGTTCAGTTCTGGAGTGACCAGGAGATTCAGAAGAAATTGGAGCGCATCCAGGGTCTTTCCCTGCCGGCCGATTAGAATGCCCGAATCTTCGGAATCAATGTGGACCACATAGTTTTCTTCGGTGTCCTCGAAGTCTTCAATTTCTACATCAATGCCCATCTTGTAGACGAGAGTGAGTAGCACCCCTTTTATGAGCGCTTCGTCGCCGGGGTGTTCTTTGGTTTTCACTCGCACCACCACCGGCTTGCGAGCCATCATACCAAATAAACCCGATCCTTCGCTTTCGAAGTCCAGCTGGTCTTCTGGAATACCCAGAATTTCGGAGGCCTTTTTCTGAGCTTCCGATTTGTTTCTGGATTCAATTTCCAATATGTAATTCATCTCTGTACCCTGTTATAAAGTATTTCAGGTTTTCGCCGGCACCGGATCGTCTCCGGTTTTATTGGCGATCACTTGCCAGATAATGGAAATAACATTCTGCACGGTCCAGTACAGAGTCACTCCACTGGGCATGGACCAGAAGAAGAAGATCATGATCACAGGCATAAAATACATAAGCATCTTCTGCTGTGGATCAGATACTACCGTTGTGAACTTCTGTTGCAGAATTTGAGAACTCACCATAAACAGAGGAAGTATGTTTATGTGAAAATTCTGAACAAAGAACAGGTCCTTGATAATGTATACCGTATCTGGTTCCGAAAGATCGTTCATCCAAAAAATGAAAGGACTTCGCCACAGCTCCATGGATTCCGAAAAGGCGCTATAGAGAGCAATGAATATCGGAATCTGAATGACCATGGGTAAACAACCCTTGGCCGGATTCACATTGTGCTCTTTATAGAGAGCCATTATCCGCTTCTGTTTTTCCTGGGGATTGTCCGCGTATTTTTCGTTGATCTTGTCCATTTCCGGTTTGAGCGCGCTCATCCGTTTCATGGATTTCACCTGCATCTGGTTCAGAGGCCAGGTTATTAGCTTGAAGCTCACCGCAATGATAATGATGGCCCAACCGTAGTTGCCGATCATCTGGTAGATCTGACGCATGAGCCATACAATTCCGTCGCGAATCTTGGAAAAGATCGCCAGGAAGGAAGAAGTATAGATCACATCTCTGGTTTCGGCGTCTGGCTCAGACATGCCGAATTCTGCCTGCATAAGTGCCGTGTCATGAAACCTATGCGCCTCATCGCTTCGCAGCCCCACGTAAACCTGACTGTCCAGAACCACCGCATCCCGGCGCTTCTGTGCCTGGAGTACCTGGGCGCGCGTATCGTCCGGGGCCGCTGTCTGGCCGGTGCCGGGGGGCAACTCGCTAAGATAGGGTAGATCCACCGCCCCACCGCTGGAAGGCTCCAGGCGAAGCTTGTCGAAGACCGCGGTAAAGGTGGCCCGTCCATCCGGTGAGACCTGACCCTTTTGCACCACCCCGTCCGGGCTGGGCAATGGATTTTCGGGATTTAGGAAATGGGAATACGCGACCAGATATCGACTGGTGGAACCCATGAATTGCAGTGAATTGTCTTTCTCCGTGAAAGAATTATAAGGTTTATTGGAATTGCTACTACAGGAAAAGAAGCTTCCGCCGGATCCGCCGGGACCATGGGTCTGCGTCAGCTCGTCGTTGTAATAGAAAAACCTTCCGTAGGACTGTAGAACCCGGCTGTTCTCCGACACGGGTTTGGGACCAAGATCGCCGAAGGTGCGGTAAAACATATCTCCGCCTAGCAAGAAGGTCTCCTTTTCCAGGTTTCGCAGCACAGTAATCTGGCGAAAGAAGCTCTCTCCGTCATAGAAGCGATACAGCTTTGTGAGTTCCAGACGATGGCCCAGAAATGTGAGCGGGAGCGTGAATTTGACTTCGGTGATCTTTCCCTGCTTATGCGGTCCGTCCTGTTTGAAGGCGCCGGAATTCAGCAATGGGTTACCAAGCCGTTCTTCCAGCGGCGGCAGGTAGAAAAGATGAGGCTGGAAATCCATGCCAAAGCCCCGGGTCACTTCCAGGGCTTTATATTTCTTTACCAGAGGATCATCGGATTCTTCTATAAGGGAATCCGGAACATGCATATTTGCAGTTCTTTTGAGATACAGGCGAGCAATCCGTCCTCCTTCGCTGGCAAGAACGTACACAGCATGTTCGGTCTCGATGATCGTTTCCTGCCCCGACCCTTTCTCAAATTTAAAGTCATTTCGCCGATCGGACGGAACTTCCGGAACATTGGTTTGCGGCGGCTTGTCCCCATCGTTCATGAATTGGAACATGAAATACGTAGCCACACCCAGCAGCAGGATGGGGATAAGGGATGTAAGAGATCCCTGGTTTTGCTTTTCTTCGCTCATTGTACCTACCTGATATTATGAATGCTTCCTTTGTTCCTGATATTCCGGATGATCTTCCGGAAAAACAGGATCGAAGTAACCTTTTGATAATGGATTGCAGCGTGCGATTCGCCAGAGGCTTTTTCCCAGGGCCCGCCAGAAAGGAAGCTTTTCAAAGCATTCCATGGAATACTGCGAACAACTCGGATAGAAGCGGCACCGACCGGGAAGAATGGGAGAAATTCCTACTTTGTAGAACCGGATGAAGAGTCGGGCGCCCGAATTTGCCCAGCGGATTCCAGGATCCTGGCCCGGATTAGAAGTTTGCGCACTTCCTCCGTTCCCCGTTCCAGTGGCAGGGTCTGCCACTGCCGACCGGGAAGAATGGCTATGTGCCATCCCGGAGGGATTGTCCCGATCAGTGGTTCCAGAGAAGCTCTGCATTTTCGACGGATTCTGTTTCGCACCACAGCCTTGCCGAGTTTCCTGGAAACGCAAAAGGCTACACGGCTTTCCCCTTCCCGATTTCCCAGATAGCGAATGGCGGTGTTCGCGCCATGCACGCGCCTACCTTTGCTAAAGAGCTCAGTGAAAACGGTCTTTCCGCGTAATGTGGCT
>JAGRNE010000306.1 GCA_020440915.1 Leptospiraceae bacterium
GCGGGTACTTTGATTGCAACTTCTCGTGAATGGTCGGGATAATGCTGCACCACCAGTCCACGGGGATAGGCATCTCCAACCGTGCTCATCAAGAAGCGTTTTCCATCCCAGACCATGCGAGGACGAAAGCTATGGCTTACATTCCAGTTCCAGCCCTCCGGATTGCCATTTGCATTCTTCTGCAGGTTGCCTTTTTCGTCAAACAGGGCCAGGTATTCGCTCTGATGTACCACGCCATCGTCCCACTTTCTGTACGTGCTGAAATAGGCCGCATAAACCTTTCCCGACCACTGTAGATTAAAAGTGCCAAAGGTTGTATCGATTCCCTGGTCGCCTTCCTTCTTGTACTCCAGGGTGCCAACAATCCGTGTGCGAAATCTGAGCTTTCCATCCGGATTATAGGCTTCGATATGAGCGGTATGCTCATTGAGTTTTTTTCCGGAGCCGCTCCATTCAATTGTGAGCAAAACGAAACCCTTGCCGTCGTAAACGGCGTCGGCAATTCGTCTTCCCGAGATTTTCGCTACATTTCTCTCAATGCGCGAAAGATCCGCGCTCAGAAGGGAAATTCGTCCATTCCGTCCTGCATCCGTCCAGATCAGATAAGCCCGGTTTTGATGAAAAAGAAGTTCAGGCGCCGAAATCCCATCGCTCATGGCGAAGGTATAGGAGGTCCGGCCCTGCTTTCCTGCAAGATGGGGCTCGGAAAGATTCAGCGGAGTGATTGCAAGAGGCAGGGGAAAGTCTTCGCCTGCTAGCAATGGGGAGGCTAGCAAAACAGAAAGTAGCCCGGACCGGGCAAGTCTGCTGAGAAGCCCCGGGCCTCTGTATGGGTTGCTTCCGGAATCCCTTCGGAATGGGCTTTTTGCCTGCCTTGAGGAAAAGATACGACCTGGATAAGACATCGCTTTCATCATAATTGTAAGACGATAGCCAGGCCCTGTTCGGTGAAAGCAAATCTCGATCCTCGGCGGCTTTTTCGTCGCACATTGCAGCCAATACTCGGCGGAGAAAGGGCAGGCTACGGCCCGTTTTCGCGCCCGGAAGGCCCAGAAATCGGCAGGGCCGAGGCCTGGAGTAGTCTTACTTACGAAGCCGGATCGGTAACGGCCGGTCAGGACTAGATTACCTTGAACGCTTTTAGCGATTTATAGAGCGTGGAGATCATCATGACCAGAACTCCAGCGGCGGGAATCGCAATAATCATTCCGATCACCCCCAGCCATTGTTGAAAGGTAATCAGAGCTAGAATCGCAATCACCGGATGCACAGATACGCTTCGGGCCAGCACCACAGGCTGAGTAAACATGTTATCTACAGCCTGAGCAATGCCGAAGGCAATCAGAACAAAGACTGCGGTATTGCCGCCATCCACCGTGACAGCCACAATGATGGCAGGAGTTACGCCAATGATCGGACCCATGTAGGGAATAATGTTTACCAGGGCGGCCAGACCGCCAAGCACGGCCCCATACGAAAGCCCGGCTATGGAAAAGCCGGGGATAAGAATCACTGCAAGAATGCTAATTTGTATCAGAATTCCCCGAAGATAAGAAGCGATCTGAGCTCTGGTACGATGCACAATCAGAAGAGCCAGTTCGAAATATCGATTGGGAACGAGGCCCACAACGCTGCGAAACATTTCGTCTCCCTGCAGAAGGAAGAGAAAAAGCAGGATGGGACTTACAAGCAAGTAGGTAATGAAGTTGCCCATGTTTCCCAGCAGGTTGGAAGCGCTTTCGCTCATGGGAGCAAAAACCAGCTTCAAAAGAGACGGAACATCCAGGTCCGGTACTGCCACACCCTCTGGAATCCAGTTCAGAAACTTCCCCTTCCAGTCTGCAATCTGCGCTGAAAGTGCATCTCCCATACCGGCCAGCTTGGTGAACAGACTTTTGGCTTCGGTAAGAGCTGGAGGAATAATGAAACTGAACAGGCCGACTACAGCGCCAATGAAAACCAGAAGTACAATACTTACTGCAAGTATCCGGGGAATGGCCAGGCCCTCCAGGAAGTTTACTACAGGACTCAATGCAAACGTTAATAGAAAGGAAAGTCCAATGGGCACAATCAAGGCCTGCAAGCCGTACAGCGTCACGGCCAGAAAACCCATGACCAGACCAAAGAAAAGTAACCGTACTACATGGGTGGAAATGTCGAAATCCCGAAACATCAAACCAGTTCCTTGCCCGCTTCCAGAAGGCATTCCTCCAACCTTTCGTTGGTTCGGATCAGGCGTTTGCCGGTAATCCGGGCAATGTTAAGCAAAATGATGGAGGCGATTCGAGGGTTTCGATTCATCAAACTCAGCAGGTCCGGTCGAAAAAAGCCGATCATCCGACTGTAGGCGCCTGCGCGCGCGCTGGCTGTTCGTGGCATGTCGTCCAGCAGGGCCAGCTCGCCAAAGAAGTCTCCGTCATAGAACTCGGCCAGCACGTCCTCCTCTTCCGAGTCTCCGTGGATTCTGTAGATTTCCACAGTACCTTCCAGAATGATGTACATTCCGACGCCCGGCTCATTGGTGCGAAATACATGCTCCCCTTCTTTAAAGTGACGTACATGGCAAAGCGATCGCACCAGTTTCAGGGCCCGATGAGGCAATTTATCAAATACTGGTATTTGTTTGAGAACCTCCAGTTCCTGTTGTTCTGGATCCCGGTTCCCCAGTTTCATACTTTCCCAGAACGGTAGCGCCATACAGGCATTATCGTCAGCTACACCTCCATGGTAGAAGGCCCTGAGTTGGTTTTTTGGTGGACGCCTGGCTTGCCTTTGCAGATTTGATTCAGGACACGGGATGTAGCGCAGGGGTAGCGCATCTGCTTTGGGAGCAGAGGGTCGTTGGTTCAAATCCAATCATCCCGAAAGTGCCAGTAGCTCAGTTGGATAGAGCAACTGCCTTCTAAGCAGTGGGTCGGGGGTTCGACTCCCTCCTGGCGCACAGCCTGGCACAACACGGCGGACGTAGCTCAGTTGGTAGAGCGCCAGTTTGTGGCACTGGTGGTCGCGGGTTCGAGCCCCGTCGTTCGCCCATCCGGTGACCCGGTGGGTTTCCGGGAGGCGGACAAGATAATATCTTGACCGTGGCGTCGGAGACTGGAACCTGGTCCCACCGGTTTCGCGAGCGTGGTGGAACTGGTAGACACGCAAGCTTGAGGTGCTTGTGGGAGCAATCCTGTGGGGGTTCAAGTCCCCCCTCGAGCAAAGTCCTTCCTCTGTTTTTTCCCATGGATCCATTGCTGGACGAAAAGATCGTCATCACATTGGCGCGTGGATTCACTGAATTCGTTCAAGAGAACCTTCAATTACATGCCGTGCGAGAGGCGTATGGTCCTTCCAGAAATGAAGGGCTCTGCTATGAAGCCTGTTCCGGCATTGGATTCGGCGGCGATGTGCAGGGAAAACTCTATCTGGGTATGGATGGTTACACCAAGCTCAAAATGCTGCCGGTGATCTTTGAAAGATTCGGAGTGAACCTCAGCGAACGGGGCATGGCCGATTCTGTGCTGCTCGAATTCTCCAACCAGATCGCTTCCTCCATTATCCAGGAGTTGCAGGATGCAGGTTATAATCTGACGTTGGAGCCGCCGGAGAATCTGAACCATAAGCTTGTGCCGGTGGATCTCAGCAGCCACAGACAGTACATCC
>JAGRNE010000307.1 GCA_020440915.1 Leptospiraceae bacterium
ATGATTTTATGTGTGGTTCAGGCACCATACCGCTGGAAGCATTTATGGTGCGAAACAACCTTCCGCCGGGCATATTTCGGGAAATGTCTTTTGAGAATTGGAAGATCTACTTCGCAAAGGAGCATAAGAAGGTACTGGATCAGGCAAAAGGCGCCTGGAAGGGTGCGCGAGCAGCGGCCTCCGCATCCCTGGAAGTCGCGGATAAGGAGCCAGGCGCCGGAGATAATAGCCTCCGGGACCAGGCCCTGGATATCAGCGAAGGTAGAAAAGCAATGATTCGCGGAAGCGACGTTTCCGACCGATCCATTCAGGTAGCAAAGAACAATCGGAAATGGCTCAAGCTGACAGCTGATCAGGTCTTTTTTGAAACCCTGGAGGCCGCGCACATCCAGGAACTGCCGGCCTCCGGTACAGCCATCATCAATCCCCCGTATGGCGAAAGGCTTTCCCTGGAAGATGCCGCCGCCTTCTACAAAGAGCTGGGTGACATCATGAAGAAATCCTTTAAAGGATGGTCTGTCTGGATTTTAAGCTCCAACAAGGAAGGCCTGAAAAGCATTGGGCTAAAAGCCGCGCAAAAGCATACCCTGTTTAACGGCCCGCTGGAATGCAGCTTTCGCAGATACGATATGTATTAGGAGAGTCCGGACCCCGCGGATCAGAATCCTACTCGTGCCCGGACCAATTGAGTGGCGAGTCCCGATGCCTTCAAACCGGCCGTAGTGCCAGCAAAAAAGCCGAACACAGATCTCGACTGATCGCTTCCAGGGCACGATCATAGGCTTCCTGGGCTTCGGGGGTATCGTCTTTATGACCCGGATCCTGGAACGGAAGAGAAATCCGTATGTCGGCGCCCTTTACCACCGGGCAGGCTTCGTCGGCGTTGGAACAGACCATTATGGCCGCAAATCCAGAGCCTGGATTGGTAGGATGATCGAGCAGCTTGGAAAATAGCTCCAGGAAATGCCCTTCTGGATCACGCAGAGGAATGATGGGATTTTCTGTAGTCTGGTAGAAGCTATCCAGTTCTGCATCGGAGCCGTTATGGGCCGCATCTGCCGCCGGTATGGAGACCGGAATCGCCGAATTTCCCTTTTCCAGCGCGAAGCCGCTTCGCAGCAGGGCTCGCACTGTATTGGGGTGGACTCGAGTTGTTTCGCTGCCCCCGCTATGCGCCTGAAGAAAAGGAAGCTTTTCTATACCCAGTTGCAGGCAGATTCTATGATAGAGCAGAGGAGCCGCCGCCCGGGCCAGCTGACTGCGACGAGAGTTATGAGTGCATACAAAAAGCAACCTGGGCGCATGTCCCTCATTTCTGGCTGCTCGCAAATAGTCCGCCAGGCGCATGATTTCCGCATTCCTTAGTTCCAGAGTTTTCCAATCCATGCCGGTATTCTCTCCTTCAGTGAAATGATTTCCTGTGCGCAGTTTTTGCTCTGCGTTAGCCTCTAAGGTAGTGCAGCCTTTCTGTCATTCGGATTTCGATTATACAGCTTCTTTCGCATCCAGAGGGAAGCCTGCACCAACAGCACAAGGGCCGGGACCTCTACCAGAGGGCCCAGGACGGCTGCGAAAGCCTGACCGGAATTCAGGCCGAATACTCCGATGGCTACTGCGATGGCCAGTTCAAAATTGTTGCCCGCAGCCGTGAAGGAAAGGGCGGCATTTTCTGGATAGTCCGCCTTTAGAATCCTTCCTGCAAGAAAGGCTAGGAAGAACATGATCAGAAAGTAAAGCAGTAAAGGAATGGAAACCTGAATCACCTCCATGGGTAGCGCCAGGATTCTGTCTCCTTTTAGCGAGAACATCAATACAATGGTAAAGAGCAGCGCGAAAAGAGTTACCGGCCCAATGCGAGGCAAGAAGACATTCTCGTACCATAGCTGGCCTTTCCAGCCAGTTAATAGTAGACGGCTGAGAAATCCGGCCAGGAAAGGGATGCCAAGGTAAATACCCACGCTCAATGCAATGTCTGCCATAGTAATTGAGACTGCATACGAATGCAGGCCCAGAAGCGAAGGAACGTAACTCAGAAAGAGGTAAGCCAGCGGACCATAAGCCAGAATCTGAAATAGACTGTTTAATGCTACCAGGCTTGCGCCGTACTCCGGGCTTCCTTCGGCCAGGTGATTCCAGACCAGCACCATGGCAATGCAACGTGCCAGGCCAATAAGGATAAGGCCGGCCATCAATTCTGGTTGATCTGCCAGGAACATGGCCGCCAGACCAAACATTAGCAAAGGGCCTACAATCCAGTTCAAGAGTATGGAAAGCGCCAGAACCCGAAAGTTGGAGAAGACGTTCCTCAGCTTTTTATAGTCCACCCGCGCCAGAGGGGGATACATCATCAAAATGAGGCCTGCGGCCAGCGGTAGATTCGTCTGGCCGTAGGAAAGCTTCTCAAAGTAAATCGCCATGCCAGGCGCCGAGGCGCCCAGAAAGACGCCGAGGCCCATGGCCAGGAAAATCCACAGTGTCAGGTATCGATCGACGAATGCCAGTTTCTTCATTTTCGCTAACCGAGTTGCTCTGACTTAGAAAGAACTAGCAACAGCCAGCTCCTGGTTCGCAGCAGGCACTATCTTTCTCTGCGGTTGAAACGGCCCTGGAGACTTCGCTGTCGTCTACCGAATTGGTGTATTGCCCCTTTACGTTTGCAGAAGCGACATTCGAGGAAGCCGGCAGTTGCTCAATGGAGAATTCCGTGGAGCAGCAAACGGCGCCAGCCTTCTGCTCTGGAGACTCGGAGAATGCAGGATCGTTGAATTCTACGTCTTCGTGAAAATAGTAGACTTCCCACTGTACTCCGTCAGGATCCACTGCCCAGAACTTATCCTGTTTTGCATAGCAGCAGGCCACTTCCTTCTCTTCCAGGCCAAGCAATCCGGTCTTCTTTGCTTTCTCTTTGCGAGCGTCCAGCTCTTCCAGGGTTTCCACCTGGATTCCCATATGGCCGAAGTTGCCCGCCACTCTGTCTTTATTCTCTACCAGCGAGAAAACCAGTCCAGGATTCTCCAGTTGAAACTTTGCGTACCCGGCCCGAATCTTGGCGGGCTGCACCTCAAAAAATTTGCTATAAAAATCCACCGACTTGTCCAGATCGGAAACGTAGATGGATGCATGCATTCTAGGAAACATTTCTACCTCTTGCAGGATTGGGATTTGATGGGACGGTCCAGAAATCCATACAGCTCCTTTTTCAGGCGATCAAAGGCGGCGGAGTCTATACAATAGCAGACCCGGTTGCCTTCGATCGTACCCTGAATAAGGCCAACCTCTTTCAGCCTCTTCAGATGCTGATGAACGGTGGGCTGGGACAAACCCAGTTCCTCAACCAGGGAATGGCCTACGCATTCATTCCTCTCTATAAGGATATCCAGGATTCTCAGCCGTGCCGGATGGCCCAGGGCCTGAAGCAGGGCGGACAAATCGTTGATTTGATCCGGATGTATGTCGGTTCTGGTAATTCCCATCTCCACGTAGTATTGCAATATTGCAATCCAACGGCAACAAAAAAAACGGGGACCAGATTTCCGGTTTCAGAGGCGCAGGGATTCCACCCGAGCCATTCGTTCAACGTTTAGCCATGAGCA
>JAGRNE010000308.1 GCA_020440915.1 Leptospiraceae bacterium
CCTTTTCTACAATTTGTTGCGCTCCTGGAAATCCCGAATGCGGGCCGGAAACCAGATATGCCGAAAAGGACTTCCAGAACGCGATACGCAAGATCGCTGCTTCTTTTAGAAGGTGGAACTGTCCGAATCTGTAGTTGTGGGTTCCCCGGATTTTCTTTTTTCCTGTTCTCGAATCAATTGAACCAGATCCAGACGCCAGCCGTCGTCGGTCATGACCAACGGAAAAGCCACAGAATCATCGGTTGCGAAGCTACAATGCACCAGCTCCATGCCATCCGTAACTTCGTTGCAGCGAATAGTGGAGGCCATTTGCTTCAGCTCCTCTCGCAGTTCTCTGGTTTTTGCGTTGTCTTCCTTCGAACTGTCTTCGGCCATTGTGAATAACTTGATCACTACCGTGACCAGAAGCTTGCTACTGAAGGTCACATATTTTCTAGCCTCTTCTGCATCTGGCTTGGCCACCGCTTCCACAAATCGGCGGGACACTTCTTCTGGCTTGAGTCCATCGGGTTCGCTACACGCAGAAGAAAGCAGGAGACAGCAACCCAGGGCAGAAATAAGCAGGGTTCGAATAACGGTTCTTGAGATTTGCATGGATCGAAGGATACAGCGGCCGCTTCGATGTAAAGAGTTTTCAGTCATCCTTCTGCTCCTGCCTGCCAAAGCAGACCACCGGTTGTTTGCGCCCCTTCAATGTCAGTTCCTCCAGAGAATGAAGTTCCTGGCGCTGCTTTTCCTCCAGTCCCATCTCCACTTCCTTGCTAAGTATCAGCCAGGAGCCGGTTTTAGAAGTCATGCTCTCCAGCCTGGCCGCGATGTTTACTGTATCGCCGATGATGGTGAAATCTCTTCGCGTATTGCTGCCAATGTTTCCCATTACAACTCGTCCATGGTGCAGTCCCACACCGGCCCGCAGACGGATTCCAAA
The DNA here is from genome assembly GCA_020440915.1 of Leptospiraceae bacterium. Taxonomy (GTDB): domain Bacteria; phylum Spirochaetota; class Leptospiria; order Leptospirales; family Leptonemataceae; genus UBA3465. The sequence goes on from JAGRNE010000308.1 coordinate 929, forward strand.
ATCAGAGTTCAGGGTCTCATTCAAGGTCTGGAGTTCTTTGTGCATGCGTAGTGCGGCCTGCACGGCGCTACGTCTGGGAGCTGGCAGAGATACCGGCGCCCCGAAATAGGCCATGATGGCATCGCCCATAAACTTGTCCACAACGCCTCCTTCCTCGCTAATGATTTGCACCATCCGCTCGAAATAAAGGTTAAGAATATCCACCACCGTCACCGGTGAGAGTTTTTCCGAGAGGGATGTGAAGTCACGAAGGTCGGAGAACAGAACGGTGACTTCGCATTCTTCGCCCTTCAAATTGAGTCCCTGTTCCATGATCCTTTCCTTTACTTCCTCGGAGACGTAGGCGCCGAGAAGCCTGGAGAGAAATTCATGGCTCTTAATAGATTCAACTACCTTGCTTACCAGATTCCTGGACTCGCTGGCCCCTTTGCCTGCGATGGCACCTGCAGTGAGCAGGTATACGGCAGATTCGATGATATGGGGAGTATCCGGTCGGTAAGGGTCGGGCACGAAAAAGCAAATGAAAAGGTAGATTACGGCGGAAATAAGACCGGCGCTGAAGCTCACCCAGAACGTGAAACCAAACAGGGAAGCGGCAATCATAAGCAGTTGTAACTGAGGAATGCTCGAACCCACCCATGTACGCAATTCATCCGGCCGCACATCCGCAATAATGACTACAAGCAGTACCGGAGTGACCAGAGGATAGACCAATCCCAGCGCCTGTAAGAGGCGAGCGCTCCATTGTCCGGGACGGCTTCTTTGCAGAAGTAACAAGTTTATGGCATTGAATACGAATGCTCCTGCAATGAGCAATAGCAGTCGATGCTGCAGAGGCTTTAGGCTTTCATCAAATAGTTGGAAAACCCAGGTAACCAGCCCCAGGGCCGGAATGGCGATCATCCAAAGTCTCAGAATTCTGACTACGCCGGAGTAGATTGCCTGATCCAGTTCTGATTGTAGGCCTGAAATGGGTTGGCTGGCTATTACAGTCATAACATGCAGTAGAATCCCCGGGCGGCGGCGCAACCAGTTCCGGGGTCGAAAGACATTGCTTTTCTATTTTTCGGTTGAATCCGAGGCAGACAGGGCCGGCTCAGAAACGCCGTAGCACACTATTGGCTCCCGTCGACCCTTCAATGTGAGTTGCTCGAGGGGTTTCAATTCTCCATGATGCTCCGGTCTCAGCCCATCTCTTACGTTTTCGCTCAGGATAATGGGAGCGTCGAGCTTTCGCGTCATACTTTCCAGTCTGGCCGCAATGTTCACCGTATCGCCGATGATAGTAAAATCTCGACGTTTTTCGCTACCAATGCTTCCCAGTACCACCGTGCCATGATGAAGGCCTGTTCCCGATTGCAGTTCAATGTTTTCGTTTTTCTTTAGCAGTGCATTGAGTAGCAATAGCTCGGCTCGCATTCGGCGCGCAGCCCTCATTGCATTTTCTCTGGGATTGTCCAGGAGGACCGGAGCTCCAAAATAGGCCATGATGGCATCGCCTATGAATTTATCCACGACGCCGCCTTCATCTTGAATGATTCGTACCATTCGATCAAAGTACATGTTCAGGATTTGCACCACGCGTCGCGGCGGCATGTCTTCGGAAAGGGTAGTGAAGTCCCTCAGGTCCGAAAACAGAACTGTTACTTCCTTCTCTTCGCCTTCCATGGAAAGCCCCTGATCCAGCAGTCGGTCTTTTATTTCTTCGGATACGTAGGCGCCCAGAATCCGGGTTACGAATTCCCGGTCCTTAATGGAAGCCACTACTCGATGCACCAGCTTCTGCGCTTCATCGCCCGCTTTTCCGGCCACACTTCCAGCAATAAGTATGTAGACGCAGTTCTCAACAATGGTGGGCAGTGCGGGAGCCGCGTAGGCTCCGGGTCCGTAGCAAATGGCCAGATAGAGTAGCGTGGAAACCAACCCGGCAAATAGGCCGAACATCAGGGAAAAACCAAAGACGGTGGTGCTTACTAGAATGATTTGCAGAATCGGGATGGTGCCTACCAGGAAGCTCTTCAATACATCCGGCTGAGTTTCCAGGGTAATCCATACCAGGAAGAGAGGGCAGAGAATGGGATAAGCCAGACCGCCGGCCTGGATGATTCGTGCCCAGGTCTGACCTGGCTTGCAGCGAATCAGAATGGCATAGTCCACCAGGTTAAAGATGAACGTTGCCACCAGAAATAGAAGCAACCCGTGAAAGAAGTCACGGGGAACATCATCGAAGAGATAGAAGACCACGGTGACCATGGTAAAGGATGGAATGACCACCATCCATAGTCGAAGAACCCGCAACACACCGGAGTAAATAGCCCGATCCAATTCCGGATGAATCTCGGGCATATAGGCCTTCAACCAATCTTGCATGGGATTTCATGCATCCAATCTCATGGATTTCAAGACAAAATTTGGCTGGTCCAGGCTTTGTAGGGCTGCTCGTTGCCATCAGTGCCAGCGATAGATCTTCAGCGCCAGACCTGCCATGACCACGCCGACTAGTGCCAGGACCGGGTAGAAGAACTGTTTCAAGGCTGGCCGCTACGCGCTGGAGGGGCCCAGCAGAGCCAGAAACTGGCCTGCCGGGATTTGAGGATCTACCCCATCCACTGCTTTGAGAGCGCCAGAGGATTTATGAATCCCTTCGGCTTTCAG
>JAGRNE010000309.1 GCA_020440915.1 Leptospiraceae bacterium
CATCAGGATCCGGATCTCTGTGCCGCCGTGCCCCACCTGGAAAAGCTCATCAATCGAGACGATCTAACCATCGTTACCCATAGCCGGATGTCGGTACTGATCAAGCATTACGGTCTCACATCCAGCTACTACAATATAGATGAAAACGATTTTGTCCTGCAGGCCGGCAAAAAGCATCTGCAGTTCTATACCACTCCTTATTGCCATTCTCCGGGGGCCTTCGTAACCTACGAACCAGAGACCAAAGTATTGTTCTCTGGCGACATCTTTGGCGGACTGGAAGACTCCTGGCATTTTCTGGCCGATGAACATTACTTCAGGCACATCGAAGGCTTTCATATGGCGTACATGCCCAGCCGCGATATCCTCAACTATGCGCTGCGCAAAATCGAGTCTCTGGACATTGACCTCATCGCTCCGCAGCATGGATCGATCATTCAGCGAAAGTACATTTCCGAGCTCATAGAAAAGATGAAGCAGATGGAATGCGGTCTGTACATCGATCGAAAATACAGCCAGGATTTGATGCGGACCATCGAAAAGCTGAACAACCTGCAAACGGAGTTCGAGGTTTCTCTGGACGAAATCAAGCATCTGAAACGGGGCCAGGACGGAGACTATTTTCTTACCACACTTCTAATGAAGCCTCTGATGAATGAGCTGAACGAAAGCAGAAAGGTCACCACGGACTGCGTTTTGATTCAGAAGAAGGCCTTCCTCTTTAAGGAGAAATTTCATCACCTGGGCGGCGATTTTAACATGACCGGACAGCTAAACTTTCGCGGTCAGAATTACGTGATGTTCTTTAATGGCGATGGAATGGGAAAGTCCATGCAAGGGGCCGGCGGGGCGCTGGTCATGGGCACTGTTCTGAATTCTATAATGGGCCGGGTATCTGGACCTGGCCGGGTGCTGTCCACCAGTCCGGAGCAATGGATTAAAGAGTGCTACGACGAGATTCAAACGCTGTTTCTGTCCTTTGACGGCGCCATGATGTTCTCCGGAATTCTGGGCCTTGTAAACGAAGAAACCGGCGAACTGTTATTTATCAATGCCGAGCATCCATTTCTGATTCTGTATCGCAGCGGAAAAGCCAGCTTTGTGGATCAGGAACTAACAATGCGAAAGTTTGGCTGCCCATCGGAACTTGGATTTAATCTTCAGAAATTCCAGCTTCAGGCCGGGGACGTATTGATTGCCGGATCGGATGGCAAAGATGATCTGAACCTTAAGCCCGGTTCGCAAAAGCCAGAAATCAATTTCGATTACGGTCTGATCCTTCGTCAGGTGGAAAAGAGCGAGGGCAATCTTAAGCCTCTGGTGAAATCGCTGTACACAGTTGGCGAGCCCACCGACGATCTTTCTATGATCCGCGTAGGTTTTCAGGAATCCCGCAATGTTCCAGAAAACACCATTCCGGAAGCCCTGGTTTACAAACTTAAGATCTCCAGTTTCATTAGAAATAAGAAATTCCAGAAAGCCCTGGAGCTAATGGAAGGCGATTCGGAAAAACAAAACGCCGAAATTCTGATGTATCGCGGCTATTGCCTGATTCGAGAAAAGCGGTATCTAAAATCGCTGAAGTACCTTACTCGATCGCTGCAGCTTAAACCGGATTTCTTTTCCGCTTTGAAGTATGCCGGGATGGCCCACTATTTTCTGGGCAATTATAAGAAAACCGAAGAATACTGGTCGCAGGCAATCGATCTGAAACCGTCCGATCCATTCCTTAAGAAGCGCTTTCCTCAGCTGCAAAAGAGGCTGGAAAAACAGAAAGTGCTGCTGGGCCACAAGCAACTCCAGGAATAGGATCTTTCCGAGGCGCAGTCCTCCGGAATCGTCCCCTGGCTGACGTTAAAAAAATGCGAACGCATTGCATCTTTCGCACCCACGGGGTAGATGCAACGTAGAAGTAAAACCAGAACTACAGGATTCTATTTCCGGACCACGGGCCTGGCATTTGCCGGCCTGCTCCTTCTTGGCCAGTCGTCGCTGGGCGCAGAGGTGGGTAACCCATCGGATCAGAATACACCGAGTCGGTATGGCGGAACGTCGGCCGGCAACATGGAAAGCGGGCAAACCGGAGAAGGCCCCGGATTCATTACTGAGGAAGAGTCTGCAGCCGAAACCCTTCGCAGAATGCGAGCGGAGCTCCAGCTGGACAAAGAGCCGGATCCACCGGTTTCCGCCGGGCAAGCTGCGCGATCCCTTCAATCCCGCCGGGCTATCCTGGATTTCCAGAGCCAGACTGTAAAGGGCTACCTGGCTCTTCCCTTAAGGAAGATTCAGATTCGCGCGGAAGACGGACTGCACGAGCTGTCCATGCAATCTGTAACGGTCATCCAATTCCTGACTTCGGGAGATGACATGAGCGCCGAAAACAGTGCCGGCGAACAGGGCAGCCAGGAGACCGGAGGTCCGCATGGCTTCGATTCAGAAGCAGTGCATTGTATCGTTGAGCACGCTTCGGGCAAAATCCAGGGTTTGTGCAGAACTCAACCCTGGAAGCAGCTTTCCATGAAGATAGGCGCCGAGCATTATCGGGCGCTGGAGGACCATTGCCTACGGGATTGCGAAGAGACGATGGCCCTGAAGGAAATCCGATTCCAGAATCCGCCGACCAGAAGCCTGGGAGGGTCCCTTTGAAAGGCGAAGAATCCCCTGGCGGAGATTTCGGCAGAGCTTCCCGCCTTACCCGGGGGGCGATTTTTTGCGGATTCGTAATTGCCTCCCTGATTCTGTCTGCCTGTTCCCTTGCGAAACCGGCCGTAGATCCGGTGTCTTCGAAACAGGCGCAATCCAGGAAGAACCCTTCCGATCCAGGGGGCGAAGCACACAGAAAAAATGACGATAAGCAAGTCGGTCGTCCCATCCGACTATTTGGGCGGCAGGTCACGATTGATCGATTCGAACGTTCTCCTTCATCCTCCGGAAGTAGCTCTACCAGAGGTGGATTGCCCTTTCATGGCATTAGCTATGCGCGCGCCAGAAAGATCTGCCAGCTAGCGGAAGCCAGGCTTTGCAGTGTAAGGGAGTGGCAACGCGCCTGTCAGCTGGCTCGCAGCCAGGCCGGTCATTGTTTCAAGGCGGATTCCCATCTTCCATCGGGAGCAAGGTGTGCGCATGCAGGCTTACAGGACATGTCCACTAACTTTCCGGAATGGGCCGCTCTTGGTCCTTCCAGAAGACCGGCCATTGTGGGCCTTTCGTCCAGATGCGGCGGTTTTCGCCTGGAGTCGGCATCGGCTACCAGACTGGAGGTTTCGGTAAGGTGTTGCAAATGAGCAAGATCTACAGAAATGGATGGCTGATCGCCCTTCTAGGCCTGGCGCTGACTCCCTCATGCAGCCCCTGGTCTGTCTATGGTTGGAGCGAAAAGAAAAGCCTTCCTCAGGCCGGAAGCCTGATCGGAGTAGGACACATTGCAGTCCGCGGGTCCGGAAACCTTTTTCGTCCGAACCAGCCCCGCCGACTTCTGATTCTGGCTTTGCGCCGTAAGGGCTTTGGAGTGGACCACCGGTCGCTGTTTCGCAGCAACCTTTCCCGCAATAGTCAGGGCTTTCTGACCTCTGCTGCTCTGTT
>JAGRNE010000030.1 GCA_020440915.1 Leptospiraceae bacterium
TTATGCATTTCATACTTGTATTTGGAGCCCTTGGGAATCTCCACAAAACTCCAGAAGCCTTCCATGGGACCGATGTCGATAAGATGCCAGGCCGTGCGTTCCAGATGTTCCTGGAATTTCCAGGCAGTGATGCTTTGTTCAGACATGGGCGAATCCTATAGAAGACCGGGCTGAGGTCACGCCGAATTTTGCTCCTAGACCGGCTCTGCGTTTCGGATTGCTTCTTCGATTTCTTTGAGCTGCGTGGAGATCCTTGCATCGATGGAGCCAACATCGGTTTCGATAATACATCCGCCGCGATCCACTCGTGAATCCTCGTAGATGTTTACCTTTCTCAGGGATTCCATCATCTTGATAAGTTCGTCTTTGTGCGCGGTGGTAAGCTCCAGGTCGGCAAAGTTTACCCGGATGTTCACACGGTCCCGGTCCTTGATGCGGCGCAGAGCCTCCCGGATATTGTTCAGCACCACTTCCTTACGCTCTACCACCTCATCCTTGATCACCTTGCGAGCAATCATCAGAATCATATCCACCATCTGCTTTTCCGAAGCGGCAATGATGTCTTCACGAACGTCAATGGCCTGTCCTACAATTGTACCGAGTCGGTCGATAAGCCGCCGAACCTCGCTCTGGCCTTTTTTGAAGCCCACTTCCCGGCCCGCATCGTAGCCCTTTTGATAAGCTTCGTGCTCGATCTCGGCCACGCGCATCTCCGCCTCTTTAATCATGCGCTCTACTTCGATCTTGGCCCTTTCAACGATTTGCTCGGCGTTTACCCGGGCAGCTTCCTCTTCTCTTTTGGCTTTTTCTTTAGATTCCTGAATCAGGTTAAAGGCTACGGCTTTGCCTTCTTCTTCGATGTTCTTGGCTTTGTCATGAGCGTCTTCCAGACTTTGACGGATTTCCTCTTCCGTTTCCTTTCTGTAACGCTCCAGCTCCGCTTCGATTTCCTCGATGGTGGGGCCGTGGTATTGCTCGATTACATTGCCTTCCGCATCAACTTCGTATTCATCGGCGTCTTCGATTCCCTGGTACTTCTTGTACCTGTCCGGAAGCTCGATGGGCACCGTGTCCTGTAATAGAGCGATTTGCTCGGGCTTGAATACCAGCTTGTTTGAGGCCATAGTCGTCTGCTTTGTATATCGGCAGGTTCTGGAGTACAGAAAAAAAAGGATTTTGAGCCGCAGAATCCGGGATTTTTCCCTGGCCTTCGCCATTCCAGTGCCAGTCGGGCTGCATTCGGGCGGGCTCCTTCCCTGCCCCTTCCGAGTGTTCAGCCGCCCTTGCCTCCTTCTGCGGTGGGCCGTGTTCCAGGAGGCAATGATGGTTGGCAGAGAAAGGGGGCCCTGGCACTTGTGATCATGCCCGAGCCTAAGTCTGCATCCGATTCCAGTTCATCGTCTGGCCCGGAACCGTCCCCGGAGCTTCTTCAGGAGGATCTCCCTCTTCCGGGCGGCGCCACCATCCGGCTGTGGACTCTGAATCGTCCGGAGCAGAGAAATGCTATCAGTCAGAGTCTTCTGGCGGCCATGGAAGGGGCTCTGGCCGGACTGAATCCGGAAAATGGCATTCGAGGACTGATCATTACCGGCTCGGGTCCGGCATTCTGCGCTGGCGCTGACCTCAAAGAAAGAGCTACCATGAGTCAGGACGATGTGCACGCCTTTCTGAACCGTATGGGCCGGCTTTTTCGGCAAATCGAAACCCTCAGTGTCCCCACACTGGCCGCCATCAATGGCTTTTGCTTTGGCGGCGGTCTGGAGATGGCCCTTTGCGCCGATTTTCGCATGGCCAGCGGCGATGCAAAGATGGGCCTGACAGAAACCTCGCTGGGGATTATTCCGGGAGCGGGCGGGACTCAAAGACTGCCTCGGATTATCGGTCAGGCGCTGGCTACCGAGATGATTCTTTCTGCGGAACGCATCGATGCCGAAACCGCCCTGAAAAGGAATCTGATTCGTGAAATTACAGACGATGCAGAAAGTCTGCGCCGGCAATCCCTGCGCTGGATGCAGAAGGTATGCGAAAACGCTCCGTTGAGTCTGGTGCTGGCCCGCCAGGCCATCGAAAAGGGCATGGAAATGAGCCTGGAAGAAGGCCTGAAGCTGGAGCGTCAGCTCTACGAGAAGACCCTGGAAACCGAGGACCGTCTGGAGGCTCTGCAGGCCTTCAAAGAGAAACGAAAGCCGCAATTTAAAGGCCGTTAATGATTGAAAGGCTGGACCGGCTGCGAGGAATGGAGACCGGGGCAATATTCAGACCATGGTAGATGGACAGATGGACTGGCTCGGCTGAAATCAGCGGGAGCCGGACGCGCCCACAGCACTTCGCCGGAAAACCCACAGGACCAAACGGAAATGATACTTACAGGACCCGAAATCAAACGAAGACTGGGAACCGATATAAAGATCGACCCCTACGATGAAGAACGTCTAAATCCCAATTCCTACAACCTGCGTCTGCACGATGAGCTGATGGTGTATACTGCCACGCCTCTGGATATGAAGCAGGCCAATCCCACAGAAAAGATTATTATGCCCCGGGACGGATACGAGCTGCAGCCCGGTCGTCTGTATCTGGGTCGCACCATCGAGTTCACCGAAACCCATAACCTGGTACCAATGCTGGAAGGCCGATCCAGCATTGGACGGCTGGGAATGTTTGTTCATGTTACCGCCGGATTCGGCGACGTAGGTTTCTGCGGATTCTGGACTCTGGAAATCAGCAACATTCATCCTATTCTCATCTATCCAGGAATTGGAATCTGCCAGATCTTCTACCATACCATCGAAGGCGAGATCAAGGAATATGATTCCGGTAAGTATCAGAAGAACAAAGGTATACAGCCCAGCCTGCTCTACCGGGAATTCCAGAAATAGGTGCCTTGACACCTGCCCCGCTAATGCGCGAAGTAAACCATGCCCCGTAGAATCTTTCGAAGAAGCTTTAACATCTACATCTTCTGGATTGCTCTGCCTTTCCTTCTGGCAGGGGGCGTTCTGGCCGCCTATCCTACGCCGATTATGCCGTACGTCCTGGACGTACCTGTGGCAGAACTGAGTCCTGTTTTCTACCTTGCCGTCCGAGTGCTGGGCGTTACCCTGCTCTATTGCGGTATCACAATGTTTGTGATGCGGCGGGAGCCCACTCGGCTCATGGATCTGGCATTCTGGCAGGGTATTCTCTGCCTGGCTCTGGCCGGATTTTCGGGAGTCAGCCCATTCTGGTTTCGAACCAGCTACTGGGTTTGGATTGGTACAGGCTATCTACTGATCGCAGGTTTTTTTCTACTTACTTTTGCTACGCGAAACCTTTTGGTCCGGGAATAAGAATCTAAGACATGAAACTGCGGATAATCCAGGATGTACAGGCCATTGTTAGAAACGATCCGGCCTGCCGAGGACTTCAGTTCCTGCTCTATCCGTGTTTTCATTCCATGGTCTTTCATCGATTTCTGTGCCATCCGCTGTACAGAATGCATCTGTATTTTATGGCCCGCTTTTTCTCCCAGGTTTCTCGAATTCTTACAGGAATGGAGGTGCATCCCGGCGCCCAGATCCAGGGAGGATTCTTCTGCGACCACGGTATGGCTGTCGTCATCGGAGAAACTGCCGTCATCGGAAAAAACTGCGTCATGTATCATGGCGTAACGCTGGGCGGTACCGGAAAACACCAGAAGAAACGGCATCCAACAGTGGGAGACGACGTCTTCATAGGCACCCATAGCACCCTTCTGGGCCCCATTCAGGTAGGCGACCGGGCCAAAATTGGCGCCGAAAGCGTCATCATCAACCGGGATGTGCCGGCGGATTGCACTGTTGTAGGCACTCCGGGGAAGATTGTGAAGCGTGGGAATCGTCGAGTGGATCCGGCCGAGCCCCTGCCTTTATCGGAGTACAGGGTTCGAGAAGTGGAAGAAGAAAGCCGGTATGCCGAGCAGGATCACGATTCAGCGGCATCCCAGCGTCCGTCCAGGGATATCCCCTCTTCCGGGGTGCTGAAGAAAACTTGACCCGTCCTGCCGAAGCCTCATCCTGTATATATGCTCGATTTCGTAAAGGGAGACCCCAAGGCCCCTACGGGCAACATGATCGCTTTCTGTCAGGTAATCGGAAAGAATCCTCTGGAAACAGAAGGCACCATAATCGCCATTCATGTGGTGGTTAGCAACATTTCAGCCCGGGAAAACAGCTTTCCTGTGGTGGTCTTCCCCCCTGTTTCTCTGAAGAGCGAATCGGAATTATCCCGTGTCATTGCCTTTCAGGATCGCTGCGATGTGGTCCGCCTGGAAGATTTTCAGATTCCTTCCGAAGATCAGGAACAGGAGTACATGAACGATAGGCTGGAGCAGTTCAATGACCTGGTCCGGGATTACGTTGATCTCTACCAGCGCTATCATGAGAAGCTCTCGCCAGGTCTTTCCGAAGATATGAAGCTTCTTATGGGGCCTTCCCCGGCGACTGCAGAAGTGAAATCCGACTCCGTGGACGGCGAAGAAGCAACCTTGAAGAAACTGCAGGACCTGCTGAAAACCGGCGCCGGCCCCGGCGATTTCTCCCCTGTGATTCGTCATATCGAAAGAAACTTCCCGCAATACGATATCCAGAACTTCGAGAAAAGCATCAATCGGGATCAGACCGAAATCGCTTCTCTCTACATAAAGAAATTCTTCGCCATCCATGAAGAAAGATACGAGGCAGCCGCTCTCTTCCAGGCCCGCATTGTGCAGATGGAATCTGCCCGACCATGAGCGAATCGGAAAACCTCCGCATTTCCAGGCGAATCTTTGGAAGTCTGATCCAATCAGACGAGCTTTCCGGCAAATATGAATCCGGTCCCTATTTTGAGCGCTTAAAAAGTACTTACACTGGCTATGAAGAGAGCGCCTGGCAGATTGCTGCAGGCTCCACCGGCTGGAAAGTATCCAGACTGGGTATGGGCACTTATCGAATGCAGCGCGACAGTCGGGAACACTACGATGCTTTACGGGAAGCGCTGATATCCGGCACCAATGTAATCGATACTTCCGCCAACTATATGGATGGTAGCGCCGAAAGTCTGATCGGCGATGTACTCCGGGATCTTATCAAGGTTGGCCGACTGAAGCGAGAGGATGTACTGATTGTTACCAAAGCCGGCTACATCCAGGGCCGCAATGCATTGCTTTCGGCAGAAATCGATTTTCCAGAGCAGACAGTCTTTGATCGCTCTCTGGCCCATTGTATACATCCAGATTTCCTGGACAATCAAATCGAGTTGAGCCGAATGCGCATGGGTCTGCAAACCCTGGATGTGGTGTTACTGCACAATCCAGAGTACTTTCTCAAAAAGGCCCAGAGAGATAAACAGCCCCAGGCGGAAGCGGCCTCCGAGTATTATCGGCGCATCCATAAGGCTTTTGATTTTCTGGAAGAAGCCCGAAAAGAGGGACGCATTCAATACTATGGAATCTCCTCCAATACCTTTCCGGTCTACGGCCAATACGAAAGCACAGATCTAAATAGCATTGGCGGGCAGAAGTACCCTGGTTTTAGAGTCATCCAGTTTCCCGCCAACCTCATTGAAAGAGGCTTTCGAGAAGGATCTCTCTGCAGAACGGCAAAGGAGCGAAACCTCTGGACGCTGGCCAATCGCCCGTTCAACGCTTTTCAGAGTAAGATCGGTCTCTTGCGGCTGGCCGGCAGTCCGGCCGAAGATTCGGACGAAATCATTCAGGGAATGATCAACCTGGAAGAAGAAATGCAGGATCTGGAGTTTCGCATCCAGGGCGAACTGGCAGCCGAGAAATTTCACTTTGATCAAAGATTTCCTGCCGCCGGTGCTGTGATCCGGTACTACCTGGACCGCCTGCGAAATCCGGAGCAGGCCCATGCAGCCACCGCCGCGCTATCCCCGGTGCTGCAGAAAACCATAACCCATCTCTATGGCCGGGCCGAGCTCATGGAAGGTGGGGAGCAGGAAAGCTTGAAAAGGCTGCTGGAGCAGTATGTGCGAAAAATCAACAATGCCCTGGCCTCTCTGGAAAGAAATGTCCGGGCTCGCCACCATCGCTTTACCAGAGCGCTGGCAGATGCAATTGCAGAAAGGATTCCGGACCTGGGAACCAGGGATCTTTCCAGTATTGCTCTGCAATATCTACTGGCCTCCTCCTGCCCGGCCACGGCCCTTTGCGGCATGCGCCGGGTATCCTATGTTCGACAGCTACATGCAATGTACAATGATCCCGCCCCTTCCCGCTTTCGGGACGGACTGCCCGGGCTGGAGCAAAGGGCCCTGGAGCTCTGGAGCAAGGAGTTCGGTTTTTAGTTGCCCGCTTTCGGCTTCCAGGATTCTCTGATGGTATGATGGAGCAGAAGAAAGAATTGCTGAAGCGCTACAATGAGGCTTTGCAGCTCTACAAAAGCAGGCAGTGGAAAGCGGCCATCGAAGGGTTCAAAAAGGCCCTGGAGGTGGATCCGGATGACGGTCCTTCCCGGCTCTATGTTCAGCGCTCCGAGGAATACCTCGCTAATCCTCCCGGCGATGACTGGGATGGCGTATTTGTGATGAAAACCAAGTAATTATGGCAAGAAAACCAATCAGTCCTACAATCAATCCCGAAATCGGAAACATTGCTACCGTCTTTGGTCAGAGCACCAGTTTTCATGGAATCCTGGAATTCGAGAAACCTCTGCAGATAAACGGACGATTCGAAGGTGAGATCATCACCGACGGAGTGCTGGTCGTTGGTGAAGGCGCGGTGGTTCGAGCAAACATAAAGGCCGGAACCGTTATTGTGGGCGGAGAGATAACAGGGAACATTGAAGCTCGCACCCGCCTGGAAATGCTTACCAGCGGAAGGGTATACGGCAACATTCGCACCGCCAAACTACAGATCGCAGATGGAGTTGTTTTTGACGGAAACTGCGAAATGATCGAAGAAGCCTGAATAGGGCCCGGAGTTTTTTTCGCCCGGAACCCAACCATTTTTCGAGCCAGGCTACCACCAAAGCCAGCATTTCAGATTCGCTTGTTGTCCGGGCATCGTCTACCTATCGTGGCTGGCCATCCGCGGCCGCTTTTTCTGCTGGCCCACTATTCTGGAAATGAGGGCAACGCGCATCATTCGCACTGTTCTGATTCAGGACCGATTCCTGGCCGCCTCTTCGAAGGCCCGGCCGTGAACATCGGCCGTCTCCTGCCAGGTCCAATCGCCTTTTCCAAGTTTGAAGGCGCCGGTCTTGCGCTTATGCACTCGCACCTGCATCTCCAGCATAGCGTAGGCCCAGTTTTCCGGGTTTTCCGGTTCCAGGTACTCGGCGCGGTGATCTGCAATTTCATGGAAGCAGGAAAGATTGGATACAAGGGCCGGTTTGCCATAACCCATGGCATCCAGTAGCGGAATGCCAAATCCTTCATAGAGAGATGGCATGACGAAAAAAGAGCAGTTTCTGTATAGCCAGTCCAGCTCTTCTTCGCTTACGCCATTTCCCTGATAGGGCCAGTGCAATCCAGGCAGCCTTCGCTCCATTTCCTCCAGACGCTGAAATAGTTCCGGCTTTTCCCAACCTTTTCGCCCGGCTATAATCAACCCCAGTGGCGTTCGCCCTTCCTGGGCTCCCAGTTCGCAATACTTTTCGTAGGCATCCAGGAGCAGGCCGTAGTTCTTCCGCGGCTCGATGGTAGAGCAGGCCAGCATGAATTCGGGCACCACCCTGGATTTCCTGTTCCTGCTACGCCGATGGGAAGCCAGGTGACGCGCATCGTCTTCGGAGATCAGTTCCAGAAACTCTTCGCTCACTTCCGGCTTGCTTCGCGAAGGTCGTTCCAGGCCCGGATAGGCAATGCGAATTTGTTCCGCGGGGTATTTGTATCGTTTCAATATTTCATTCTTTGTCTGTCTGGAGTTGGCCAGAATTAGATCCGCCCGGCGAATACTGTAGCGTTGCACAGACTTCTGTTGCCACCGGGCCAGCGTGCGCATGGAGTCAGGAAAGCGATAAGCCACAAAATCGTGAAACGTAAGGACGGCGCCCACCCTGGCGGGTAGCGCCGGAGGAAGGACCTGCTGGGTGCCCCAGAATACATGGGGCGCATCAGAACGAATAAGCTTTGGTAATCGAATATTAAAATCGGTGGCCCCGGTTCGGGTTAGCGCGCCTTTGCCTTCAATCCATTCTACATCTGATCTCTGCAACAGAGAGTTGTAGTCTGAATGCGGGACCCCGGGAGCATGCAACTCAAACCAGAAGCGATTCTTGTCCAGGTTTTCAATAACCCTGTGAATGATTCTGGATACGCCGGAGACCGGAAAGCAGAGAGGTCGGGCGTCTACAGCGACTCGCAGGGAATCCACAGATTATTTGCCGGGCACCGGATGACGGACAGGAAATACAGAAGATATGGAATGCTTGAAAACCAGCGTGGGGCTCTTGTCGGTCATAACATAGACAGTATGGCTGTCATGGGCCATTACCTTGCCCCGGACGGGAACGCCATTCTTCAGATAGAGCGTCAACCTGGAGGCTTTCTTCATTGCCTTTTCGATGATCTGATCTTGATCCGATCTATGCTGTCTGCCCGACATAGCGTGTATACTGTAGATTCCGGCCCAGGGGGCAATCAGTTTTCAGGCATCTCCGTATTTTTGCCTCAGGCGTAAACCCATGGACTGAAAATAGCGGTGGTATTCCATGACGCCTTCGGAATGACCACAACACGGTCCCGGCCGTCGCTGCCCCGGAGGGTGCAGTCCAATAGATTCTGCTGTATCCGGCCGCAATATGGTTCCGCCGGCCGCCAGAATCAATGCCATCCCTCCTGCAATGTCCCAATCATTCTTGGGATACAGACTCACAGTCAGATCAAAATCTCCGGCGGCCACCAGGGCCATCTTGCGAGCCACCGACCCTTCGGGAACGATGTTCAAATCGCCTTTCTGCGAATCGAAGACTCCACGAGTCCATTCTGTCCGCGAAACACAGATTTTACATTCAGGAAGAGAGGGCCCGGGCCCCTGCAATGGACGAATCCAATCTGAAATAGCGCCCTGCATATCGTAACAGCGGACTCCCCGGTCTCCGCTCATCACGATCCGAGGTTCCGCGGGCAAGGAAACGGCTCCCCATACGGGTCGGCCTTTTCGCACCAGCCCGACGGAAATGGCAAACTGGCCGTTTCTATCTATGAATTCCCGGGTACCGTCGATGGGATCTACCACCCAGAGCATCTCCTTATTCGCCAGGGAGATTAGATCTCGGCCGGATTCTTCGGAAAGCCAGCCAGCCTCCGGTAAGAGCGCTGTAAGCCGTTTCTCCAGAACCTCGTTGGCCGCCAGATCGGCCCGGGTTACGGGTTCCTTCTCATCTTTATACTGGATGCCAAAATCGTCACGACCGTAGACTTCCAGTACTGCCGCCGTAGCTTCCTGAAGCGCCGCCAGGGCGCGGCGCTCAAACTCCGGAGGTATCTGCCAACTCAAAGAGCGGAGCCCCGGTCAGGGATTGGTGGGCTGATCCCCATGATCGGCATCGAATTTGTCGTCCATAATCAGGAACTTCTCATATACCGGCGCCTGGATGAAGCGTTCCGGATCTCGCATGAAATCATAGCGAACGATGAAGGCTTTGTATTTTACGTAGAAAGTGTTCGTGCCCTCGAACTTCTCGTAAGAGACGTTGTCGATCTTCAGGTCTGCCAGATACTTTTCCCGGGTGTGGAAAAAGCGACGAGTAATGGAGCCCTTCATGGCACGTATGATGTTTTCCTGCAGAGTGGCTTTCAGGATGGCCGGATCCTGTTCCTTCTTGCGAATGGCTTCTTCCACTGCACGAAATTCCGACACAATGCCCTTCTGTTCCTCCGCTCCCAGCGGAACCAGAGTTACGACTGCAAGCGCGCTTATGATGGCAAAAATAGAAATACGATTCATTTCAATCTCCCGGGCCCTTTCCTGATAGAGCTACTACTGGCCTGGTAGGTACATCGGGCTTCCACTCGCCTAAATTAATGTGCCCGGCGCAATTTTTCCAGTCAAATCACGGTTTCTGGCGGGCCAGTTTTACCCATCCGCAGGAAAAGCAATCGGCAAAGCGATCAGTCTTCCAGGATCTCCAGGGGCGTATAGTTGGACAGAAACAGCTTTGTGCTACCATCGCTGAAGCGAATCTGAATCTTCTGACCGGCCACAGTGTTCTCTGTGCTGGCGATCTCACCCTCTCCATATTTCTGATGCTTCACCCGCTGTCCGGCGGAGTAGCTGGCATTGCGAAGGCCTCTTTCTGGCGGCGCATTTCTGGCGCCGGTCTGGCCGGACGGCCGGGAGTAGGCTCCGGCCCTTGGCGCGGAGCCGGCCGCCACCGAAGCGCTGAAGCCAGATTCCAGGCCAATCTCTTCGATAAATCGAGAGGGCATTCTGGGCTGCATGGAGCCGCCCATTCGACGGAAACGAGCATGGCTTACGTAGAGCTCTTCCCGGGCCCGTGTAATGCCAACATAGACCAGTCTTCTCTCTTCCTCGATGTTGCCTTCATCCAGGGAAAGCTGGTGCGGAAGCAGGCCCTCCTCCATTCCGGTCAAAAAGACCACCGGGAATTCCAGGCCTTTTGCATTGTGCAGAGTCATCAGATGAATACAGTTACTGCGATCTTCCGGAGTGTCCGGATTTGTTTCGGAAGTGAGCAAGGTTACATTTTGCAGGAATCCAGATAGGTCAGCATTCTGCTCTCTCTGCTCATAATCCTGTACAGAGGAAATCAATTCCTGCACGTTCTCCAATCGGGACACTGCTTCCGGATCGTTATCCACAGAAAAGGATTCCTTGAGTCCGGACTCCTCATACACAGCCTGGGCAACCAGCGAAGGGGACTGACTGGCCGCCATGGACCGCCAGTTTTCGAAATACCCGTGCAGTGCTGCCAGTGTAGATGCCGGTCGAAAGCGGGGTAATTCCTCGGCCCGACCCATGGCTTCATAGAGACTGATGTTATTCTGATAGGCGAACTCGGTAAGCTTTTCCACGCTGCGATCTCCCACAGATCGAGCAGGCACGTTGATGATCCTTTCAAGAGAAATGGCATCCTCGGGATTTATGATAACATTCAGGTAGGCAAGAACATCCTTCACTTCCTTGCGATCGAAGAAGCGAAAACCTCCGTAAAGAACATACGGCAGGCTATTCTGATTCAAGATTTGTTCAAATACTCGGGACTGTGCATTGGTACGATAGAAAATCGCAAAATCCGACAGCTTCCGACCCTGGCTGCGAAGAGTCTGGATTCTGCTTATAGTAGCCTCCGCTTCCTGGTATTCTGAATCGTAGATGTGATATCGCAGATCTTCGCCCGAATCCCTGGATGTAAATAGAGTCTTTTCCCTTCTCTGGGTATTGTTCGCTATGACCCGGGAAGCTGCCTGCAGAATAATGGGAGTACTGCGATAGTTCTCCTCGAGCTTCAGAATCTTCGCTTCCGGATAGTCCTTTTCGAAGCTCAGTATATTGGTAATGTCGGCGCCGCGCCAGGAATAGATGGACTGATCGTCATCGCCAACAACAACAATGTTTCTATGATTCTCGGCGATGAGCTTACCCAGAACATACTGTCCGTGGCTGGTATCCTGATATTCATCGATCAAAAAATGCTGCCAGAAATGCTGATAATGGCTACGCACCTCTTCGTTGGACTGAAGTAGTCGCACCGATTCGAACAGCAGGTCGGAGAAGTCCACCGCATGGTTATGCCGCAATCTCAGTTTGTATTCTTTGTAGACCTGCTGGGCAGCCTCTTCGTAGGGATCGGTGGGCCGGGGTAATTCGTAGGGCCCCAGAAGGCGATCCCTGTAAGAATCCATTTTCGATAACACTGCTTCCGGACGAATGAAATCTTTGGGAATCTTTTGGTCTTTAAGGATGGTCTTGACCAGACTTTTCTGCGCCGCCGAATCATAGATAGAAAAGCCGCTCTTCATATCCAGCAGTTCATAATGATTTCGTATGATGTAGAGCCCCAGGGAGTGAAAGGTTCTGATGTGCACTTTCTCGGCCATGGGGCCAATCAAAGCATCCAGGCGACTGCGCATCTCCTGCGCCGCCTTGTTCGTAAATGTCACTGCAGCAATGCGATACGGAGGAACATTCTTCACACGACACAGATAGGCGATGCGATGGGTAATGACCCGGGTCTTTCCCGAGCCCGCACCGGCCAGGATGAGAAGGGGACCTTTTTCGTGACGCACCGCCTCCTTCTGGACTGCATTTAGTCCGCCCAGGAACTCCTCCTCCAATGTCTCCGTAAATTCTGCCATAGTATCTCTTTTCTTGCCTGCTTAGCGGCCCCTGGATGGCGGTGAGAATCGGCTGGCAAAGTACCCTCCGAAATTGGTACTGATCCGACCTACCTGTGGACCATGGGGCCGCGTTTGTATCCGCCTTTCAAGCTCGCCCGGCAAAGGAAATTAATTCGTCTTCGCCCAGGTCCACTGTTTGCAGACGGGGCAAATGCTTCAAGTATTCGGGTAGAAAGACAGGATGCTCCAGCGGTTGCCCGGACAGAGGAGTCTTGCGCTTTAGCCAGTAGAACCGATCATCGGGCCAGAGAATCCAGCGCAAGCTGTCATGCAACCCGGCTCCCCCTTCCACAAGCACGGTATTCAAACCCAGCGAACAGAGACCCTGGAGAAGCTCGGAGCCGAACATTGGATCTTTCAGGGAGGGTAAATCGCTGTCTACGTCCGGATGGCCCTTGCCATGACCACTGCGCTCAGCGACTCCACCAGATCCGTAGTTCGCGCCCACTGTCCAGAAAACCGGTTCCGGTCCTCCGAGTTTTGCCCTCTGCCTTTGTCGATTCACAAAGTCCTGAATCTTTCTACCTTTCTTCTCGGTCTTAGGATGGGGAAGCAGAAAGATGCGCACCGGTTGATGGTCAAAGTCAGGCGCCCGCATCTCGGGCGAATCGCCATAGTGCAGCAACGATTCCAGAAAAGGATCAGAGGCTCGCAAATGATGTACCGGTGCCACCGAAGGGCCTCCGGCATCGCTCTGTTCCGTGGATCGGACTTCCCTGGATCCGTTCTTTTCTCCAGGTGCAGCAAATCTCAATCCTGTTTCGTCGCCATGGGCAGTGACAATTGTGTTTTTAGACTGGGCCACTTTCATGGCCTGCCCGGGCATCCGGGGCCTCCAGTCCAGCGATGGTTCATCGATGAGCACGGTTCCCGGACCAACGATAATTGCATCCATGGTCCGCCGCAACAGCTGTCCTGCATGCAGCCCCTCCGCACCCGAAATACCCAGTCGCTGCTTCTTATCGCCCATAAGCCCATCGCCATCGCTGGCCGCTTTCAATACCAATCGCGGCCGTCCAAACTGTAGACGATGAACAAAGCTTCCCGGGAACAAACCGTACAACCTGGAAAGTCCACTCAAAAAGGAAGACAGTTCCGGACGATCAGACCAGCGCCGCAAGCCCTCCGCATCGGCTACAATTACGTTCCGACCGGCCTTTTCCAGTTTCTGTACTCCCTGACGGGACAGGGACGGATCCAGTCCTCCAATGTAGATGTTCGACAGACCGGACGTTGCGAGTATGCGGTCTACGCAGGGTGGCGTTCGTCCACTAACGCTGCAGGGCTCAAGAGTGACGATCAGGGAGTCCGGATCTTTCTGGAATTTCTTACGAAAACTATCCAGAGCGACAATTTCCGCATGTCTTTTGCCGGGAGGCTCGGTAGCTCCGGAAGTCCATAGCTCCGGATGATCGGAGTCGAAGGCAAGCGCCGCAACCGTGGGATTGGGATGAGTACGGCCACTGCCCAGCAGAGACTGGCGCAGCAGCTCTTCTAAGAAAAGGGAGGCTTCGCTATTCAGCCAGCCATGCATTTCATGCTCTGGCCTTTTTCATCCTTCTTCGCAACCCACTGTACACCTGCACCAGATGAGAGGCCACGAAGATAGAAGAATAGGTTCCTATGAGGATACCAAAAAGGATGATGTACGCAAAGTCTACGAGACTTGTGGCGCCGCCTACGATCAAAGCCACTACAGCAATCAATGTCAGCAGTGAAGTCAGGATGGTCCTGGACAGTGTCTGATTGATGGCATCGTCCATGATGGCCGGCTGCGCCGCCTGGTTGATGTCATCGATATTGGCTCGAATTCGGTCAAAGATAACGATGGTATCGTTGATGGAATAACCCAGGACGGTGAGCACCGCCGCCACAACCGGCACCGAAGGCTCGATGCGCATTACGCCAATGAAACCCACTGTAAAGATCAGGTCGTGGACCAGGGCCGCCGATGCGCCCACGGCAAAAGGGAAGTCAAAGCGAAAAGTCAGATACAGTCCAATCAACACAATTGCCAGCGCCAGACTCTCCATGGCGATGATAAACAACTCCTGTCCGTAACTTGCAGAGATCGCGGCCTTGGAGATAACGTTTTCGGGGGTCAGACCCAGTTCAGGAAGAATAAGCTTTTCGATCTCCCCGGGAACCGTTCTCGTTTCCTTTTTCTTTACCTGCTCTCCTTCTGGAGGCACAGTCGCTTCCTGCTGCTTTTCGTAGTCTTCGATCTCTGCACGAATCCGATCCCTGACATCCGGTCCAAATTCCAGGTCATACTGATTCCGCTTGTAGTCCACGACTCGAGCCGTGGCGCCCGGCAGACCTGCCTTTTCCGAGGCCTTGATGAGATCCTCGCGACCCATATCTTTGGGAAGCTGAATGGTGAGTCGAATACCGCCATCAAAGGTAATAGATCGTTCGAAGCCATTGTAATAGCCGAAGGTAATGCCCAGAAGGGCTACCATTCCAACGATGGAGAGCAAAAAGAATAGATTCCTAAATCGCGAGAATTTCATGCAGATTTTTTCCTCCACAGGCCGATGGAAAGGTTCTGTACCCGAAAATATTTCAGGGCCACATCGAAGAGCAGCCTGGAAACATACAATGCAGTAAACATGGAGCTTACAATTCCGAAGAAGAGCACCACCGCAAATCCCTTGATGGCCCCATCGCCGGAGTAGTACAGAATGATCGATGCAATCAATGTAGTGACGTTTGCATCCAGAATGGTCCAGAAGGAGGCATCGAAACCAGAGTCTACGGCCACCGATGCGGACTTCCCATTTCTAAGATCCTCTTTGATCCTTTCGAAAATCAAAACGTTTGCATCCACTGCCATACCTACAGTAAGGATGGCTCCTGCAAAGCCTGGCAGAGTTAACGTAAATTCCATAAGACTGAGGATTCCCGCCATCAGCACCAGGTTCAAAAAGAGGGCTACCAGAGCGATCAGACCTGTAAGCCTGTAATAGAGCAGCATAAAGAAGATAATCAGAACAAAGCCCAGAACAACGGAGTAAATACCTTTCTGGATGGACTCCTGTCCAAGGGTGGGGCCCACATAGGAAACGCTGATTACTTCCAGAGGTAGAGGCAGAGCCCCTTCCCGAATTACGTTGGCAACTTCCGTAGATTCCCGTTTTCCGAACTGTCCGTTTATGACGCCAGAGCCAGTAGGAATCACTTCGTTAATCTTGGGAGCAGATACCACGCGATCGCCCCAGAGAACCGCAAGACGTTTGCCAATATTGTTTCTTGTAATTTCGGTGAACTTGTCGGCTCCAGTTGCTGTGAGCTGAAAGTTGATCTGGTAGAAAGCGCTATCTCTGGCTACCGAGGCCCGGGCATCCGCCATATCGCCGCCATCCATTACAACAGGACCAAGAACGTAGAAGTCCCGGGGAAGCATGGCTCCGGTGCCGTTGGCGCCGCGGCTCCAGTATTGAAACAGTCGCCCCTCTTCCGGTTTGAGTTCGGCCTTTTCGGCAACTTCCTTTCGAATCTCCTCGACCAGCACCTGATCCGGCCGCGGGCTTCTATAGATTTCGATAATCTTTTTCTTCTCCTCGGAAAAGTCCATCTTTGAGATGCGGTCGGTGGCCTCATCGTTTACCAGGCGATACTCCACTGTTACGGTATCGCGAACGCGTTCCAGAACCTCGGAGCTATTCGCAGCCCCGGGCATGTCCACCGCAATACTGTAGGAACCAGGTTGAATGCGAATCTCGGACTCGGTAAGGCCCTGGGCGACCAATCGTTTGTCAATAATGTCTCTTGCCTGATGCAGAAGTTCCTGCTTGCGCTCTTCACTAACCGATAGAATGTCCTTGATCTGCTCCAACCGGGCTTCTGCATTTTCCTTTTCTTCGCCCTGAAGTTGACCTGTACGAAGTTGCCTGTCCAGGTCAGCCACCACCGGATCGTACTTTTCCTTTAGCTTGGTCAGATACGTTTCGTAGTCGGCTTCGAAGATAGCTCGCATACCACCCTGAAGGTCAAGACCCAGCTTAACGGTGAGCGCTTTCGTTTTCTTGTCGGTGAGAAAGCTAAAGAAATGTTCCAGACCATGAGGGCGAATCTCGCTTCGCTTATCGTCCAGCAGCCTGGGATAAGCCTGCATCAATTCGTTGAACCCGGCAGATGTAATGAATCTGGCCCGAACCACACAGTGGCGACCTTCGGGAGCGCCTTCCTTTGGCTCAAAATCGCACCGGGCGCCCGGAAAGAATCGATGCAGCCCTTTTTGCTCATCGCTGAGGAAGCTGTCGATCCTGGATTTCTCCACATCGACGCGGGTTCCATCTTCGGTTCTATAGTAATCGAGGAAAACCAGTGAAACTTCGCGCACTGCAAGGTTGGGATAGAAAGCCAGAAAAAAGAATCCGGCTGTTAATAGAGTTACAATTGTTCGTTTGGGAATTCTGTTCATGCCTGCGATTTATCCTCTTCGCCTGCTGCCTGAACGCATCTGATAGATGATAAACAGGAGCAATATGCCAACGAGAAGAAGACCGTTCACTACGTTGCGGTCTTCAAACCATTCGGAGATGGAAAAGCTGGATTCCGAATCGCCATTCACCGCTGGCGTTTCGGCGCCACCTTCATCGGTGGCAATCTGATCCGGCCCCTCTATTTCCAGGGATTGGGAAGACTGCTTTTGAAAGCCGGGGATGTAATTCTCGTACTGAGTAGGAAACTCCTGCACGATTCCCTCTTTCCAGCTATCGGCGGGTACCTCTGCTTCGGGAGCTGCTGGCTCTTCGCCGAAGGTCAGCCCGGCCCAGAAGAGCAGGCCGACCACAAATGCAGTTTTGAATCTATCCATGGCTACGAATCGTTATTTCTTGGCGGTCTTACTGGATGACCGGGGAAATTTCTCGTTTTTCCCGGATTTTTCCTCGCTGCCTGCATCGACAGCGCCGGGCTCTTTCACAGAGTTGATGGAGCTACGCAGTACTTCGATGCGAGTGTTGTCACCTACTTTCAGAATAACTGTTTCTGCATCCTGCTTGATGCTGTGAACGCTGCCCACAATGCCGCCAGTTGTAACAACTGTATCTCCCTTTTTGAGGGCGGATAACATTTCCTTTTTGCGTTTCTCCTCTTTGCGCTGGGGCCGGATGGCAAAGAAGTACATAAATGCAAACACGGCCACAATCATGATCAAAGTGGAGGACATGCCTCCAAACGGACCTGATGGCGACTGTCCTTCGGGCCCGGTGGTCTGAGGGGCCGGCGAAGGATCGGCTGTTTGCTGAGCGATAAAGGCCTGAGGGTTCATGTGGCTAAAGTCCGGCCATCAACTCTGGTGGCAAGTAGATTCAGCCGCCTACTGAAGTGACACTGGCCGAGCTGTTGTGAAAGGTCCTCCATTTTTGCAGCACTTCCATGGGCCGGCCGGCCTTCAGAGACTCCATACACATTTCAAAGGAGGTCTTCAGATCGGTGTCCGGAAATACAATGTGATAGCCCAGGGCTGCATTGGCCGCCATCATTGCATTCTCCGTATCCGAACCTTGACCTTCCAGAATGGCCTGCACTCTGGCCGCCGATTCCTTGCGGTCTGCTACTTTTAAAGAAGCGATGTCCATGGGCTGAATGCCAAAATCGTCGGGACGGAACTGACCTTTCTTCTCAATCCTCCCTTCCCGGATCAGTATGTAATCGGTGGGCGCAGCGATAGAGAGTTCATCCAGGCCGTCCCGGGAATGAATGACGCAGGCTCCCTTGCGTCCCAGGCCGGCCAGAGCGTCGCCCAGGGGCTCCAGAAAACGGCCGTCAAAGACGCCAATAATCTGATGGGTCACCGGAGCCGGATTGGTGATGGGCCCCAGAAGATTGAATACCGTTCGGACGCCCAGAGCTTTGCGGACCGGCGCTGCGAATTTCATGGCCGGATGCCAGGTAGGAGCAAACAGGAAACACATGCCCACTTTTTCCAGGCATTCCGCCACTTCGTCCGGCTTTAATCCCATGGAAATGCCCAGCTCTTCCAGAACGTCGGCTGAGCCTGTAGGACTGGAGACGGCCCGATTTCCATGTTTGGCCACCGAGACTCCCATGGAGGCAAGCACCATGGCTGCCACCGTGCTGACATTGATGATTCCTGAACTATCGCCTCCGGTGCCGCAGGTATCCAGAATAACAGGATTGGAGCGCCTCGGCCAGGTAACTGCGGCTTTGCGCATAGCGCGGGAGAAGGCTTCGATCTCTGTGCCTGTCTCTCCCTTCAGAGCCAGGGCCGTTAGGAAGCCTGCGGTCTGAATTTCCCCCGCCTGTCCGCTCATGATGGAGGTCATGGCACGAGTAGCCTCTTCCGGGTTCAGATCCTCGCCTGCGATAATCTTTTTAAGCAAATCTTTCATGATAGATGCTCCTGAAATTGTTGCATTCTTTTATGTGTCAGGCTTCCGGAATCTGGCTCCGGCCATAAGACCGTCCGGGATACGGGCAGGCCAGACCACCGAAGCAAAAAAAACGCCGGAAGCGCCTGGCCCAAAGCCAGCAGCCGGATGTTTGAGACCACGTTTTACTGGATGCGGAAAATCAGGCACGTTTCTTTTTTCGATCCGGTAAAAACAATCGAAAGTTGGTCACCAGGTAACGGAGTCCGGATATAATTGTAAGAATCGTAGTAAAAAGCATGAGATAATAAGGAATGAAGCTGGAAAGACCGTAGAGCACGGAATCGGCATTGCCGGCCAGAAATTCCTGTAGATTGGATTGGGCCACATACAGGGGGGCTATGCCCTGGTCGCGGGCCTCCGGGTACATCGCGTTGATGGCGCCTCTTTCCCGGTAGGAAACAATCAGAAAACTGGCAAGGATAATGGAGATGGAAAACATCTGAAATGTGGTTTTGATTTTGCCAAACATGCTGGTGCGAAGGCTGCGACCGCGATGGATGGCCAGGTAGCGCAGCGCCGTAATAAGCATGTCACGACCGATGATGCAGAGGACCATCCAGACCTGAACCTGATCCGACAAAAAGAGAAAGGTAATGAACGCTCCCAGAACCAGGGCCTTGTCGGCCAGCGGGTCCAGAAACTTGCCAAGCTCGGTTTCCTGCTGCCATTTTCGGGCAAGGTATCCGTCAACCAGATCCGTAATAGACGCAAGGGCAAAGAGAACAAATGCGATGATGCGATAGAGAGGTTCAGGCGAAACCAGAAAATAGATGAAGAAAGGGACGGAGACAACGCGAAGAGCGGTCAGGATATTGGGTAGATTCCACTGGCTCTTCTTCATGCCCTGCCCTCCTTTTCGGTTACAGCGTTCTCTGCGGCTACGCGCATGTCCTGTTCCGGGGAACCGCTTCCGGACTTGAGCCGGGCCGAATGAGCAGCCGGGCCACCTGGCAGCAACTCGCCCATCATATCATATTCGTAGAAGCCGGTCACCTTCACATCCACGAGATCTCCGGGATAAATGTCCTCGGTATCCGGGCCGTCTGAAGAGACAGAACCAAATTCGATGTGGATCACCTCATCGACTTCCGGAGCATCCTGTTTTCTTCGCACCACCATCCCATCCGGATGAATCTCGTCCACCATACATTCGTAGATTTGATCCTGCCGGCCGAGATGAACTTCCTTTAGAATCTCCAGGTGGTGCTGCCGGACTTCATTGATAATGTCTGCGGTTGCCTCGGCCTCGGCCATGTTGGGTAATCCAAATCCGCTGGTTCCTTCCTCAGGGCTGTAAGCGAACAGGGCCAGCTTCTCCGGTCTGCATTCATCCAGAAATGCATGTATTTCATCGATATCTGCTGCGCTTTCGCCGGGAAATCCTAGCAACAGGGAAGTGCGTATCTCCATGCCCGGCGCTTGCTGACGGGCCAGAGAGAACAGATCTGCGAACTGCTGCCGACTTCCGGCACGATTCATGGCTTTGAGCATTCGCGCAGAAGCGTGCTGCACCGGGCTTTCCAGATAGGGCATCAACTTCGGGAGGTCCTGAAACTTCCAGCCTTCCAGAAAACGCCGGGTTCGGGCATCCGGATACATATAGAGCAATCGAATCCACTCCAGGTCCGGAAGCTCATGCATGCGGGCAATTAAGTCCAGAATCTTCTGCGGATCGCCGCCGTATGCATTGGTGTCCTGGCTCACAAGACAGACCTCTCGCACGCCCTCGGCGGTGAGCTCCTGAATCTCTTCCAGGATTTCTTCTTCCGGACGGCTGCGAAAGGAGCCGCGAAAGGAAGGGATGGCACAGAAGGAGCACTTACGATCGCACCCTTCGCTCAGCTTTACCGGCGCATAGGGCTGTCCATCGTACTCTAGACCGGAAAATACCGATGGCTCCATGGCATCGTGCACCGGTGGCGATCCAAATTTCTGGCTCAGCAATTCGCCGGTGCGATGATACAGACCGGTGCCAAAGGAAAGGTCCACTTCCGGCAGTTCTTCATTTACAGCCTCCTGGTACCGCTGCGTAAAGCAGCCCGCCAGGATCAATCGCTGTCCGGGATGACCTTTCTTTATGTCCGCCCCTTCAAGGACGGTTTGAATGGTTTCTTCCCGGGCCGATTCTATGAAGGCACAGGAATTAATGACATGGTAGTCGGCGGAATAAGGATCGCCGGCAGGTTCATAACCCTCCCGAATCAGGGAGCGACGCATCTGCCGGCTATCGGATACGTTTTTGGGACATCCCAGGGTAGTGATGAAGAAGGTTCGTCCCATTTAAGGAGCTACCTGAATTTCTTCCTCGATCCTGGTGCGGCCTGGATCCAGAGGATCCGGAACCTTTTTAAATCTCATTTTAACAATTTTGCCCGCCGGCCCGGCAAGACGAGGCGGAATGCCAGGACGGTTGTACCGCACCCCGGCGCCATTACCTACTTTGATTTCCAGAACGTTCACGGCTTCCAGAGTCCTTCTCTGGCCCGCTTTCATGTAAACGCCATTGTGGATCACGCCATCGTCCACCCATTCGATGTAGGAATCCTGAACAAATTCCAGAGTGACTCGGATCATGGTAGGGTCGCCTGCAACATC
>JAGRNE010000310.1 GCA_020440915.1 Leptospiraceae bacterium
GATCTGCTTTTTCTGGAACTTCGCTTTCAGAATCGATCCAGGGAATCGATAAATTATGATCCCTTTCAGGTACGGATAAACTGCGAAAGTACCGATCTGGTTTCCCTGCCCGAACCAGAAGCGAAAATCAAGGCCGGTTCGCGGACCCCGCAGGGCGCTACCTCCGGGGAAAAACGAACCCTGGCCCCTCTAAATCCCCAGGAGTACGAAATTCAATATTCTGGAATTTCTCACTCCTGGCTTTCTTACGCCTGGCATATGAGTCCGCGTCCGGCTGCACATCTGTACCGACAGGACCCTTCTTCCCCGGTTCCACGCAACCTGCATCGTTTCAGTCAGAAAGATCAAGAGGAAGTAAGGAATCGAAACATAGCATTTCTGAGCAGTCTGCGAAAGCCCTTCCGGGTGGAGCCCCATAGCACAATGATTCTCTATCTTCCTTTTCTGCGACTGGAGCCCGGGGAACGCTGCAGGATTCAGGCGCCCATGCCTGGCTCAGTACCGGTAGAATCCGAGCCTTTCCATTATCTGCGCGTGGACAGCGAAGCGCTGGAAAGGCTTCAGCAAGAGAATCGCCTGGAGAACTTGCGAAGTGGCTACAGGTCGCCTACTACAGAAGAGAGAGAGAGTTCGCAAAAGGATCTCCCGGAGCCGTCGGCTGGCGAGTCCAAAGAGCAGCCCTTCGGCGAAGATCCTGGTCCGGCAAAAGAGGACTCCCCGGAATTGGCGGAAAACGACCAGGCGCCGGCCCTTCTGGGCAAGCAGCAACGCCGTATTTTTATTCTAGAGCGGCAGCGGTTCCATCGTCGCCTGGAAAAAGAAGAAGCGGAATTGAAGGAATTGCACATGGAACGCCGAAAAGCCTTCTGCCAGAGCCTGCCATCCGATGGGGAAAGGGAGAGTTTTTCCTTCTGTACGGAAGGGATTTTCTGGCATTGGTTCGGGGCCGGTTTCGATTAAGGGGCCTGAAAAAAGCAGTCCTGCATCGGGGAGCAGGCAAGTTCGGGCAAGTACCGGGGCCTGAATTCGATTTCGCGCAAAGACCGAGGCTTGAACCGGACTTCGCGCAAAGACCTTCTGTCAACCCCCTGTCCTGATTCCAGTTCCAGACAATCTGATATCAGGCAAATCTTTCCAGCAACCGGGCGGAGCTGGAGCGAAGGGGCGAAGACTCCCATAAGAATCCTGTTTCCTGGAGCCATTGGCTTTCCCGGCTTGCCATGTGCTGCAAAAGGGCCAGATCAAAATCATCCAGGCGATCCTCCAGAGGCGCAGGAGAATTGCGTAAATATTCCAGGAGCAGAGGATCGCCGGCCAGAAGTTCAATGGCAGGTCGATCGGAACGAAATTCATAGACGCCGGTTTTCCAGGCGAAGTCAGGACAGTTTGCTCGAATCCATCGCAGAAGTCTGAGAGTGCAGAACAGAGGTGCATACAGGCCATTTGCCTCTGTGCTTTGTCTGTCGTACGGATCGCGTCTATCGTAGTCTTCGGTCAGTACATGAAGCTCGAAGCCCTCGCAAATCTGTCCTGCATGTTTGTGAAATGTGGGCAGGAATCGTAGCGGGCGCAATCGCAGACCCGGCAGAAAAAGCGAAGAATTAAAGGGAAGAGAACCCAGAAAAGGAGCTCCAAAGATGAGGAACGGTCGGGTGGTTCCCCTGCCCTCGCTCAGGTTGGTTCCTTCGAGCAAGCATTGTCCTGGATAGACCTCTGCGGTCTGCACTGTGGGCATGTTCGGGGATGGATAGACTGGAAAGGAAGCCATGCCGTTTTCTCGTCGGGTCGCATCAGCCGTAGCTGCTCTGGCTCCGGCGGTCCCGTGGCCATATCTTTGCCGCGGCGTTTTGCCTGCGGCCGACTCGGCTGCCCACCCTTTGCCGGAGGCCGGATCTTCCGGGTTGGAATCCTTTTCGTCCAGAATTACCAGGGCCTCCGCATCAAGGGCCAGGCCGCGGGCAAAGAACCTGGCCATTTCTCCAGCGCTGAGCCCGTGGCGATGGATGATTCCTGGTAGACCAACAAAGCTGGCGTAGTCTGCATCTAGAGGCGTTCCCTCGATAAGGCGACCGATGGGATTGGACCGATCCACCACCAGGCACTGCAATCGAGGGTCCGACGTAGCGGAGCGAATATCGCGGACCACCTCCAGACAATAATAAAGCGTAGTGAGGAATGTATAATAGCGACTACCCACATCCTGCAAATCCACCACCAGGAGATCCAGATCGGAAAGCAGGCTGGCAGCCGGTTTCAGAGTGCCTTCGCTATTTCCGTACAGCGAAAGAAAGTCGGTCTTCTGCCGATCTTCGGAAGAAAGGCAGGCTGCATAGGTGCGGGTATCCTCCAGCCCCACCTGGTCCTGCAACTCGGCAAAGAGCCCGTGTTCGGGCAGGAAGACACGCAAATAATTCGCGGAGGATGCCAGCGCCTGAAAGGAGTACTGACCGGTTTGTAGATCGTAGGCGGTCTGATTGGCAAGAATGCCCACCCTGCGGGCTTCTAGCTGCCGTGCTGCTTGTTTGAGTCTTTCTGTGAACGGTTGCATTGGCTAATCGCAGATGGATTCTTAGAACTCCCAGCAGCCCGTTCTGCTTCATGGACGGAGCTTCCATGGTACCGCAGCGTCCTGGACCGACGGACATTCATCCGTAATAGGAGCGGTTTTCTACCGATATTCGATTTCTCTATTGACGCAAGAGCGGTCGATTATGTCACCTGATATTTGTGTCCGGCGGTCGCCTAAATCCCCACCAAGCAGAAGCGGTGAACTATATCCAGGGGCCCCTGCTCATTTTTGCTGGAGCCGGTAGCGGAAAGACCAGAGTAATCACTCATCGTATACAGTATATGCTGGGCCGCGGGATTGCATCTTCTTGCATTGTGGCGGTTTCTTTCACAAATAAGAGCGCCCGTGAAATGAAGCATCGACTTCAGAAAATGGTTGGAAGCAAAGCTCTACGGGGCATGGTTCTTTCCACATTTCATGCCCTGGGGAATCGTATGTTACAAAAGGAGATTCGAGTGCTGGGCTACCGCGATCCTTTCTCCATTCTGGATTCGGACGACGGTCTGCAGCTTTATGCCAGCATTTACCGGGATCTAAAGCTGGACCCGGAGAAGATCAAAGAAGACGGCATCCCCTTTCTTGTTTCCCTGTGCAAGAATTCCAACATGCATCATGAGGACTGGGCCGGCAGTCGCGGCCTTCCTATATCATCCGATTTCTTTTGCGATGTTTACGAACGGTATCATGCAAGCCTCAAAAGCCTGAATGCAGTAGACTTCGACGATCTAATTTTACTACCTTCCCGAATCTTCAAAGAGCACCCTGAAATTCTGGAGAAGTACCGACGTAGATTTCGATATTTCATGATCGATGAATTCCAGGACACCAATCCTACCCAGTACGAGCTTCTTCTCTCGCTGGTTGGCGATGAGAAGAATCTCTGCGTCGTGGGCGATGACGATCAGTCCATCTATGGTTGGCGTGGAGCGGACGTAGGCATTATTCAGAATTTTCAACACGATTTTCCGGACGCGAAAATTGTGCGTCTGGAGCATAACTATCGCT
>JAGRNE010000311.1 GCA_020440915.1 Leptospiraceae bacterium
CCATTCTTTACATTTTCCGTCAGGAATGGAGAACGGCCGTAAACCGCTCCGCCGAAGCTATGACCATCTTCGCCGTAGCATGCGCCGGCATCTACCCACTGATTCACGTGGGCCGCCCCTGGTTTACGTTCTGGCTTTTTCCCTATCCGAACGAAAGAGGAACACTGTGGCCTAACTTCCGTTCTCCTCTCCTCTGGGACCTTTTTGCAATTTCTACTTACCTTACTATTTCCCTGGTTTTCTGGTACATGGGTCTGATCCCTGACTTTGCTTCGGTACGCGACCGAATCAAAGGCGGCGAATGGTGGAGCAAGATCCGAAAAAATGTATACTCTGTACTTTCCATGGGATGGGTAGGATCGGCCCGAGCGTGGTCCCATTATGAGACCACAGCCATGATTCTCGCGGGTCTTTCTGCTCCTCTGGTACTTTCGGTGCACACCATTGTATCCTTTGACTTCGCCACTGCTGTTATCCCTGGCTGGCATACTACGATCTTTCCCCCCTACTTCGTTGCCGGCGCCATCTTCTCCGGATTTGGAATGGTTCTGACTCTGTTGATCCTTATGCGTGAGCTGTTCGGGTTCAAAGAATACATCACCATCAAACACCTGGAAAACATGGCAAAAGTGACCATGCTTACGGGAACTCTTGTGGGTCTGGCTTACACCACTGAGTTCTTCATCGCCTGGTATTCGGGGTCCAAATTCGAAGGATTTGCATTCATCAACCGTATGCTCGGGCCCTACTGGTGGTCCTACTGGATCATGGTATCCTGCAATGTAATCTCGCCGCAGCTCTTCTGGTTCAAGAAGATCCGAACAAATCCTGTGGCTCTATGGATCATCAGTATCTTCGTGAACATTGGTATGTGGTTCGAGCGCTACGTAATTGTTGTAACCAGCCTGCACAGGGATTTTCTCCCTTCGAGCTGGGATCTCTACATCATGACCGTTCATGATTTTGGAATCCTTATTGGTTCCTTTGGACTGTTCTTTACTCTGTTCCTTCTATTCATGAGGACCTTCCCCACCATTGCCATGGCGGAGATCAAAACTGTCATGAAGAGCCCTGGAGCTCGCGGCTACGGTGGAGGTCATTAATTCAGGCACAGAGCCCGGGCCCGAAAGGTAAAGGTATTATGGAAAAGCTAAACGCCATCACAGAAAAGCTGGAGCAATTCTTCGACAGGTTCTTCGAGAAGCAGTATGTGGGCTTCCGAAACCTGCTGGACAAGGCCTTTGAATACACCTATCGCGAAACGCAGAAAGGAGTGTTCGGGCTGTTCAACACGCCGGAGCAGATTTCCGACGCCGCGAAGAAAACGAAAGCAAAGGGTTACACGAACTTCGATTGTCTTACTCCGTTCCCCGTGCATGGACTGGAGTTCGACATGGGCTTCAAGCGCTCCAAGCTGCCCTACGTGACCTTCTTCGCAGGACTTACCGGTTTTCTTCTCGCATTCTTCCTGCAGTTCAATGCCCATGAGCAACTGATTCCTTACACTATTACTCGTGCCATTGATGCATATCCGAACCTGAATTCCTATCCGCTAAACATCGGCGGAAAGCCAACTTATAGCTGGCCTGCAATGATTCCGATCTGCTTCGAGCTCACTGTTCTTTTTGGAGGATTGAGCACGGTAGCCGGTCTTTTTATGATTTCAAGGATTCCCAAACCTTTCCGCAAGATTTTGCATCCGTCCATTACAGACGATAAATTCTGTCTGTGGATACCTTCTGATTCCGAGAACTACGATGAAGAAGGTGTAAAGGCGTTCATGCAGGAGCTGGGAGCGGAAGAAGTCACTTCGGTGAAGGAGTCGGCTTAGCCGGAAATACAATGATTGATAAGGCAAGGAATATGAAGTTCATTTCCCGCATTTCTACTCTGGCCCTGCTGGCCGGACCACTATTTCTCCTGGGCCAGTGCAACTACGCCGGAAACGCATCCGGAATGCACTTCTTTCTGGACATGCATGACTCTCCGGCCATCGAATCCCAGGAAGAAGATCCATCCACTCTGGATGAGATCTATGAAGGGAACTACGAAACCACCATGGGACCTCTGGAGTCCTGGGGCGGCCCGGGTTCCGCCTCTCGAACGGCGCCGGAAGGCACTGTGGCGCGAAACAAGGATCCCTATTTGATCCCTGCAGCAGATTTCGATCGAGCAGCGAGAGAGCTGACCAACCCTTTGAGGCCGACGAAAGAGGTGCTGGCTCTGGGTCAGAAGAAATTCAACACCTATTGCGCAGTATGCCATGGCAACACTGGCATGGGCGACGGTCCGGTGAGTCCTCGGTTCGATGGTATTCCTTCTCTTGCGGGGCCGGATTCGCTGGTTCTGAACTGGGAAGACGGTCGAATCTTTCACATCATCACCGTTGGCCGGGCCAGAATGCGCCCGTATGCCGCTCAGGTAACAGAAGAAGAGCGATGGGCCATTATTCACTATATTAATCTGCTGCAGAAGCAGGGACAGTAGGAACAGGAACGATTATCTATGGCAGCGAATCTGGAACAGGACAAACTGAAGTTTGAAATCCCGGCCAGGCTGAAGCAGATCAGCCTCGCAATGATTGTGGTCGGCCTCTTGCTCATCGTGGCACAGGTCTTCGTCCCCTGGCATGGTCAGGCAGAGCATGAAGGTGGCGGAAATCCGCGACTTTTCACATCTCTGCTCCTGGCGGTTCTGGTATTTCTGCCTATTGCCGTAGGCGGGATCTACTTCACAGCATTGCATCATGCTTCTGGAGCGGCATGGAGCGTCACCGTACGGCGGATTGCAGAGACCTACTTCTGGTTCCTGCCCGTGCTCCTTCTGGTGCTACTGGCCATCTTCTTTCTGGGCATGGGTGATACGTATCATCACTGGGTGGGCAAAGCTGAATCGGACCATCTGATTCACTGGAAATCCCCGTATCTGAACGAGGCTTTCTTTATCGGCAGAAATCTGGTGATCTTCGGGCTGTGGATCCTGTTCGGATATATTTTCTGGAAGAAATCCAATGCGCAGGATCAGGACGGGAAGGTATCTCATACCAAATCCATGATCAAATTCTCCGCTGGCTTTCTGGTTCTTTTCGGCCTCAGCTATTCCATCAGCTCCTGGGACCTTTCCATGAGCCTGGAACCTCACTGGTTCTCTACCATGTGGGCCGTCTACATCTTCGCAGGTCTGGCGCTGACGACATTTGCTTCGCTGATTCTCTGGGTAAACTACCTGAAAGGTAGAGGACTTCTGGGCGATGCCGTAAACGAAAACCATATCCATGATATGGGCAAGTACCTCTGGGGGCATACGATCTTCTGGGCCTACATCGGTATCTGTCAGTACCTTCTGATCTGGTATGCTCATATTCCAGAAGAAACGTATTTCTACAATAATCGACTGTTCAACGACGATATGACCTTCAACGCCTGGAGCTGGGTAAGTCTGGCCCTGCTGGTCGTAAGGTTCATGATACCTTTCTTTGCGCTTCTAAAGAGAGAAAACAAGCGAAACATCAAGTTCCTCTCGGCCGTAGCCTGGATCGTAATCTTTGGTCAGATCCTG
>JAGRNE010000312.1 GCA_020440915.1 Leptospiraceae bacterium
CTGTGGCGATAAGAAGAGAAAAGAGACCTCCGGCGCGGTGGGTCCCGTAAGGCGCAAGCAGACGGTGCATTGGATGGGCCACGAACAGTAGGAGCATTGCTCCTATGCCCAGACATTCGTTGGCCAGAGCGATTAGTAGAGTCTCCTTCCTGGCCCAGGCAAGAATCTGCTCGCCTTCGGCCGGCGGCACTCCCGATGCAAGAGCCAGACCCTCGCGCATTAGCAGCAGGAACGTTGAGCAGATCAACACAAACAAGAATGACTTTCTTTTCGTATTTTTCATAATCGTTTAAAGCATCGCTTCCATTCCCATCTATAGTCTGCGGCCAGTGCCCTGTCTTTTCCATTGCGAATCCAATGGCATCCACAATGCGGACCCTTTTCCAGGCTGTTATCGGATCATCTTTGTCACTTTTGAGTCGCTACTTATCCGCCTGAGGCATCTGTTCAAAATACCGTTCTAGAAAGGAAATAGCCTCTGGTTTCGCCATATCAATGCTCCTTTCAGGTTCTCTCTCTGGCCTTCCGGTTGACGATATCCCCCATTGTTTCCCGGCTATTTCCTGGATGGAAATCAATATGCAGCTAAGGGTGAAGTAACTTTTCTCGGTAGCAAGGGCTGCCTGCAAATTCCTTAAACATTGATTCTTGATGGCTGGTTTATGGAAAAATAACTGCATAAGACCAGTCGCGGCCCAACCTCTATTTTCCTCGTTTTCATCATTGAACATGGCTTCTGCAATTATTTCTACGTCGGATTTCTCGCCGATCCACCCCAGGACAATGATACCTTTTTTTCGCAGATAGACACTTTGTGATGCAATAAATTGACGGGCAAATTCTGCGGTCCGTTTTAAGCATCTATGTCGTCTGTATTTGTAGGTTCCAAGAATATGCAATAGATCGCCCTGGACAATCTCGTCTTGTTCGTCGGCGATTTTTTCAAGCAAGAATTCTTCTCCATTGGCATGATTCGAGAATTCTCTTCTCAATTGCTGATACATCTCATCACTGACATCTTTGTCCTTGAGCAAGGAATAGTGAAAATCAACAAGCTCGGTCCTGGATAGCTGTGAGCAGAAGGACTGCACTGCACTGGAATCATTGGAGGTCTTTACTATCTCAAAAGTGCGCTGAAGGTCTCCTAACTGTGTCTTCATACATGAATACCTGTGCGGATTAGAAACGCGTTCAATTAGTCCAAAAGAGCGTCAATAGAAAAGAAGGGGAGTTGCAAAACCTGCGTCTTCAAGATAGTGCTTTGGTGGATTCGGGAACTGGCTATAATCGCGGCCACGTAGAGTCATGTAATCTCATGATCGCTGCGCACCAATTACAGCCAACCGTAGTAGAGCGATTCTGGATGATTTCTTTCTGGAAGACGGAAAGTCTTGCCGGGAAACTCCATATGATTGAATCGAGCTCGCGGCTCAACGCGGTCGATGAATTCAAAGGGCCTGCTGCAACACTCGTAGGGTGAGACAGGGGCTCAATAATCGATCTGTTTTGATGAGCCTCCGTCCATTACCTTGAGTGATCCGTGGGCTTTGCTTTCCAGTAGTACGATGGATCCAGTCAGGCCCAGAACCCTGACTTCCGTGCCATCGACGTCCAGAATCTCCATTTCCGGCCGCAGACCGTTGGCATAGGCCCGGGATTTCCGGTTGATTCGTAAGACTCGAACAGTCCCATTTTCTTTGTGGAGCGTAAAGCCCGGGTAGAAGTTACGGTCCAGAGTTTGCGATGCGGATGGCGAAATGGGCGTCTCGGCAGACAGGGCCGGAGTTTCTCTGCTGCTGGCCTTTGCCGGGGCTTTTGGATCAATGGACTTTGCAGCAGGCGCAGCCTGGATCTGGAAGAAGCGGACTTTGTTTTTCGGAAAGTCTATTTCCAGTTCCAGTCCATCAAGAGCGGTGAGTCCAAGAAGATTTTCGCGGCTATCCGGACGCAGATAGACCGGCCATCCTGGTTGCGACGTTGCATCGTGCGTACTGGTAAGTATCGGGTTGAAACTCAGTTCGCAGTAAAGGAGATTCTCCGAAGTGGAAAAGGCTCCTACGCCTCCTCTGCCTTCGACTTCAGAAAGCGTATCGCTCTTGCACCATTCGATGAAGGTTTCCCTGTCGAGGATGGAAATATAGGCGCCGGTATCAAGAATCAGAAGTGCCTTGCGATTTCCCACTTCAGCTTCCACTCCAGGTCGGAAAGAAGTAGATAAACCGAGTTGAAGATCATACTCCGCCCTCAGCCTGGTCAGAAAATCTTCGGGATTGATCGCCAGCTGACTTCTGTAGGTTCGAAAACGTATAGCAAAGAAGCGAAGCGAGTTTGCGCCCAGGATTCCGTCCACCGGCATTTCCAGAAAGGGATCCAGCTTTCGTAGATCCATCATGGCAGCCGCTGTTTCGCGGATTTCTATGCCGGCAAAGGAAAGACTCGATAATCGAGCCATGTCTACTTGCGAGACCACTTCATTGGAATCCATGGACTCCACTGTCAGCGCTGTGGGTATGGCAAGGTCATGTGCCAGTTCCCGGGAAATCACATTGTGCGCTCCTGTATCCAGTAAGAAGGTGTAATTTGGGCCGGAATCCTGCACTCGGACGCCGGGCAGCGCATAATGATAACCGTTTCGCAGCAGGGGGATGGAAACCGACACCGCACCGGCGCCATTCTCTCCGCCTCGGATAAGCTGAATTGTCTGGATGGCATTGCAGTCGCACATCCAGAATGCGAAAAGCATGAACAGACCTGCAAGTTCCCGCCGGAGCATAACTAGGCCCTTGCGCAACCGGCTGCCCTCCGGTGGCTGTTTTGCAGATTGACTTTTTGGCCATTCATGTATTGCACTCTTCGCAGCTTAGCTTTCCTGCGCTTCAGTTATCAACCTAGAATTGATTCAAGATTCGAATGCCAGTTCTTTCGAACAAGAACTCTGTACGGCAATGCGAGCATACATATCGACCGTAACCCGCCGCAGGAGTCTCGTGATAGCAGGCCGGACATATGACTTCTTCATGTGTCGTTTTTTCTCTTACCAGTCTGAGTCGATGCTGATCCAGAAGACCTCTCTTTCGCGCCAGCCAGCCCATCCCCATTCCGGCTAGAAAACCTGCCACGTGCGCGCTAAAGGCTACAGGGATGGTATTGTCAAATTCAAGGATGATCATAAGAAAAGCCTGGTAGCCAAACCAGATGCTCAGAGCCCAGGGCATGGACATTGGTATGGTAACACGCTGACCGCTGCCGGTAAGCGTGAGCTGACTTCTAACGGCCGGAAAGAGTAGATAATACAAGCCCATGATTCCGGAAACGGCGCCCGAAGCTCCTATTGCCATGGTAGGACTCTGCAAATGTACCAGATGATAGCCCAGATTCCCGCAGAGGCCGGCAAGTAGGAAGGCGCCAGCAAACCTGAATGATCCCAGAACATCTTCCACGTTATCTCCGAAAATATATAGAAAGAGCATGTTGCCCAGCAGATGAAAGAAGTTTGCATGCAGAAACAGGCTG
>JAGRNE010000313.1 GCA_020440915.1 Leptospiraceae bacterium
TGCGCTTCGGAATTCTCCTCTTGCTTTGCATCGGTAGTGATTACAAAGGCTTCGCCGTCAGAATCGCCTGTTGAATCGATGCGAACCGGTACATCTTGATTCTTTCTCTTCTGTGCGTCTAAATACTCCTGAGTCAAAGGGTCGGCGGATTCCCGGGAGGTTGCAGGTTCTTCGGATTCCGGGCTCGTAGAGGGATGAGTCTCGCCATCCTTCGTAGTGGGACCTGTAGCACAATTCGCCAGAAGTAGAGCTAGAGCGATCCAGACTATTTGCGAGAGGCGACGAAAGCGTCTACCGCTGCAGGATTTCATTTGTGCTACTATCAGAATCGACCCCTTATCTTCCCTGGAGCAATCCCAGGGCCTTCCGCTCCAGGAATCCGGCCTGACCGAGCCGCACCCGTTCCTTGAGTTCCGCCTCCATGGACTTTAGCCGCCGCAGGGCATTTGGATTGTCTGCAGCATCCACAGCAACTACAAGAAAATACAACTTCATTCGGTCTTCGGAAGGGTCAGGAAATTGATCAATGAGCTCGTAGGCAGCATCCTTTTTTCCGGTGCGGTAAAGCCGGTAGGAGGCCAGAGCCAGGAGTCGCCTGGACTCAGTATCGGTGGCATAGCCTGCCGCCAGGCGATAGAAGCGGATGGCCTCTTCTTCTTTGTTCTGCTTCAGTCGAATTTTTCCCAGCAGATAGAGTACCCTGGAACGCGCTGCCGATCCAAGGTTTTCCTCTGAATTGGCCTTTTTCCAGAGAATCCTTTCCGCTCCGGCCAGATCTCCCTGGCTATAGAAATACTCCGCCTGCTCAAGATCCGGATCGTTGCCGGTTTTGCTATCCGGACGGCGCACGACCACTCGACTGGCCACATCCCCTCTTCCTTCCAGTTCCAGAGCTCTGCGCAGATCGGCAGCCAGAACCGGACCTTTTCGACTTCTTCGCGCAATAATGTCGTTGGCCGTATCCGCCAGTCCGCTACCTGGCCAGGCCTTAACCAGAGCATTGAAATCCGATGAAGTAATCCCCCAGCGATGAAGAGCGTTTCTCATTATCTCGGACTGGTGCGAACCGCCGGCCCCAATGCTGTTGCCATAACGGTAAGCCTGAATGTAGTAATGATTTCGCTTATAGAGGAAATAGACCTTCCATACTGCAGCCCGGCGAAGATTGGCCGGTAATCCCTGAGAAATGGCTGCCCTGTAGTTTTGAATGGCGGCTTCAGGATCGGAGCTTTCCAGAGAATAGGCCCTGCGAAACAGTCCAGATCCATTTGCATTCAACGGCTCAACGGCCAGGAGCGAAAGCAGAATCAGTAGCGCAGTCAGAAGAAATCCAGTCCGGAACCCCGCGAAACCGTCTGAAAACGCGGAGGGGCCCACTTTCAGTGAATAATGGGCACAAACGCGCCGGGCGAAATCCAGACCGGACTCCGGCGAAGGCTGATTCTGCGCAAAAGAAAAAGGCGCGATACTGTCCAGAGACTTAGTCAAAATCGGAGTCCTCCGGTTCCGGGGCAATAGGTTCAGCCTCGGGCTTTTTATGTAATTCGCATATATGATCCGGCACGGCTGCAGCCGGCATGATCTCTTTGCGCGTTGCAGGGCAATACGGTCCCGGCAATTCACCGGATTCTGCGCAAACCGTCTTTGTCACAGGAAGAGGATCGAAGTGGTACTTCCCTTTTCTCAAGTCCGCCGGGGCCTGATTCAGGATTCGTCCGAATAGGGGTCCTGCCAGGGATGATCCTGTTCCTCGATTGGTGGAGTATTTGGGGCTATCAAATCCCACCCATACGGCGGCTGCAATCCTGGGAAGAAATCCAATGAACCAGGCATCCCTGTATTCGTTTGTAGTGCCGGTCTTTCCGGCAAGGTCTGCATCACTAAATCCACCGCGATTGACGCCGCCGTATTTGGCCGCATCCTGCATCATACTGGTCAGGGTGGCGGCTACATCCCCCGGAAGTACTCTTGCCTCGTTGGGGATCTTCAGACCGAACTCGTCTTCGCCTATGCCATTATAGAGGACCTTTCCATTGGGCGCCTTAATGCTCTTAATCAGATAGGGGCGCTTCAAAACGCCGTTGTTCGCAATAGCGGAAAAGGCGGCCGCCATTTCCAGCGGACTCATCTCCTGGGATCCGATGGCAATAGTCAGGTTTTCCTTGAACCTTTCTTTAAAATCCTTCTCAGTGTGAAAAAAGAACTTTCTGAACTGCTCTCCCAGGCGCGGCACTCCCACCATTTGTGCCACTCGGATGGCCGGAATGTTTCTGGATTTGGCCAGAGCCACGCGGGCCGGAATCAGGCCTTCGTAGTTGACGCTGATGTTATCGGGCAGCCAGTAATTCTGTCCATCGCCTCCATTGGCTCCATCGAAGAAGATCGGCGAATCATCCAGTGCGGTGGCCGGATTGATTTTCCCGGTTTCCAGTCCTGCAGAGTACACAATAGGTTTAATGGCGCTACCGGTTTGACGGTACATCATAACCGCACGGTTGAGCTGGTTGCCGGAATGAAAACGAGTTCCGCCATTCATAAACAGGATGGCTCCGGTTTCGGGTTCGATGCCAACGCTTGCAGTCTGCAACCTGGGAGGCTGAACCGCGCTGGCCGGGCCTCCGAAGATAACCGGACCCAGGCCCATGCGCTCATACTCTTCGCGTATGAGAACAGCCTTATCGGTTTCCTGGATTACTTTTCCGTCTTTTCTGATTCTGGGTTTGTGGTATTTCGAAACATCGTCAATCCAGACTTCGCTTTGCTCTGTAGCGGCATGCTGCAAGGCGTAGTCAATGGTGGTTTCTATGAGCAGTCCTTTTCCGTACATGAACTCATCGCCAAGCAGATCTTTGATTTTCAATCGAATATGTTCGGACACAAAGGGCGCTTCGTTTACCCGGGTGCCAAAGACCGTTGCAGTGGGACTTCGATTAATGCCTCGAAAGACTTCGCGTTTTTGTTTCTCGTAGGCTTCCTTGCTGGGAGATTCAAAACCTTCTTTCTTCATTTCCGAGAAGACCAGATCCATTTTCGTAATCAGTTCATCCGGGTTTCGAATCGGAGAATAGCGACTGGGCGCAGAAGGTAGGCAGGAGAGTATTAGATTCTCGGTGAAGTTAGTGTCCTTTATGCTCTTTCGGAAATAGAACTTGGCCGCTTCCTGCATTCCATAAGCGCCATGCCCCAGATAGACCTGATTCATGTAGGCAGCCAGGATTTCATCCTTGGACATGGAATGTTCTAACTGCAATGCAAGGGAGGCCTCGCGAACCTTTCGGCTAAGAGACTTTTCGAAATCTTCCATCAGGACCCGGGAAAGCTGCTGAGTGATTGTAGAGCCTCCCTGAGCATACCCGAGGTTCAATAGATTTGTGAAGAAGGCTCGCGCTATAGAAGGAATATG
Source organism: Leptospiraceae bacterium (assembly GCA_020440915.1). Classification (GTDB taxonomy): domain Bacteria; phylum Spirochaetota; class Leptospiria; order Leptospirales; family Leptonemataceae; genus UBA3465. The sequence goes on from JAGRNE010000313.1 coordinate 3,404, forward strand.
AATACCGCCATGGGAATAGAATGCCCTATCCTCCACGAAAAGCAGCGTGTCGCGCAACTTCGCAGGAATCTGATCGGATTTCAAGTTACCAGT
>JAGRNE010000314.1 GCA_020440915.1 Leptospiraceae bacterium
CTGCACTCTTCGCGACTTTCACGCTTCCACAATGAAGCACAAAGAGCAGATGAATCGTTTCTATTTGATCAACCTTACCGACCGTGCGGAAAGAACAGATCAAATGCTTACGGAAGCCATCTATGCAAATAGCCTGCTTTATTTCGTGTCCGGCCTTCTGGAAGAAGACGAAGCTCAGCCCTTACTGGGGCTGCAGCGTCACCTTGAGGACGAGCTGCCGGCTCCGGAGTTCAAGTATACCGAGGCCGAACAGCAGGTGCGAGACTTCATTGCCAACAACGAGAAGGTAGAAGCCTACCGTTCGCCTTCCGAATTCTGCGAAGCGAACACCCATGGCGGCTTTCTGGATCCTCCGGAGACGGCCAATCCAGATAACGGCGGACCGTGGCTCCTGAAACAAACGCTTCATCGATTCATCCTGGGCGATGAGGGCTGATTCATGCGGACCAAGATCGTTTATCCATGGAGGGCGGAGGGCGATTAGGGTTGATGTATCCCTGGCGATCGGGGCGAATTTAACCAGGCCGAAGCCAGGACTGCGACACGCAACCTGGAAGCTGATGCCCCCATCAGGCAGGCATCAGCTTCCAGAGTCGACGGGAAGGCGTAATCGGTCTAGTTCTGCCTAGTTCTGTCTAGTTCTCCGGCTCCATTATCTTCACCAGGTCTGCAGGCACCGAAGGCCGAACAAAGTCCACAGGAGTAATACCATCTTCGTCAGAAGCGCGATTGTACCAGATTTGCACAACCCCGGACTCAGTAGGGAAATAATAGGAAACGTAGTAAAGAATGTAGCCTTCGCCTTTTGGATTGTGAACCCTTACTTCAGCCATCAAATGCTCATCGTTTAGATCGATGTTTCTGGTCAATTTGAACGGACTGTTTTCCGGCATCGGAGTGTTAAAGTCCTTCTGCAATTCCCCCACTTCGGTTTTCCAGTCATGGTCGGCCCGGCCCTCTTCTGAGATCTGAACCCGCACCTGCCATTTACCGGGCATGCGATATCGAACGCTGCAATAGAATTGCTCGGGATCCGCTTCTCGCTGCACGTCTGTGGCATCCTTCAGTGCGCTGGCGCGGCGAAGGTATTGCTTGCATAGTTCCTCCTGAGCTGACTGCGGCTCGGAGCGCTCATCGCCCTCGATGGATGAGGGTTGATCCTTGTTGGAGGAATCGGTCGGATCAGCGGCCGAATCGTCGAGCTGACCGGAGGCGGTTTCGGGTGCAGCCACCGAAGGCTGGAACGAAAGACCCAACAAAGCCAGCATCAGAAAAAGAGAGGCAACGGGAAAAAGGCGGCTACCATGCGCCCAATCAATTGAAGAAGAAAAAATAAATTTCATGGAAGGAATACATAAAGTCCCTCCAGAAAGTCAATAGAAACTCTTAATGCTCCACCGGGCGCAACACAACGGAGGACAAATGAATCCCTGGACCGGGCCGCCCAGCCGAGACCGCAGACCGGATGGCCGGTTTCCCATCGAAACCGATTCTGCCTGGCAGACCCGATCATTTCGAAAGAATCAGGCGGCCACAGGCATTGCTTCCGGATTCTCGGCATGCTTCGTGCCTGCTGTTGCCGATGTTTGGGCGCGCAAAAATTGACCGATTCGCTGGCGGCCTACCACAGGCGTAAATCGTCCCTGCTCGAATGCTATAGTTCCGCCGACGATTACGAGGGGCACTGTGGCATCGTTTCTTCGCACCAGGCGCCGATGACCTTTGAACCGTTCCATGGGTTCTTCATGGATCTCCTCCAGGCGAGCGTCCAGAAACTGCGGATCGATGATGACCAGATCCGCGCGACCGCCTTCTCGAATATGGCCGGCATCGATGCCATGCCAGTCTGCCAGCTCTTTCGTCACTCGCCACACAGCTTTTTCCAGCGACATGATGGGTTTTGCAGCCTCATGAGAATCCTTTACCATCTTTAGCATGCGAAGGGGAAAATTGTAATGAGCCATGTTGCGGAGATGGGCGCCAGCATCCGAAAATCCGATCAGAACCTGGTCGGAAGATACGATTTTCTGCAGAGGCTTGAGACGATCGTTACCCACTTCTGTTCTCCAGCGAATGGATTTATCGTATTGCGAAACGAGGTCCAGAAACGTGTCTTCCGTGCTGCGCTTTCGCTCTTTAGCAATCTGCGAAAAGGTCTTGCCCACAAGTTGTGAATCCGGGCAATCCACAATCGTTGCCAGACCAAAGTTGCGATGAAACACCTTTGGAAGCAGAGGATTGCGCCACTGTCGCTTGAACCATTTTCTGTATTTCTGGCTGTCGATTAGCTGGCGGCGCTCCTCTACCTGATCCTCGTAGTCCAGAGCCCGGGATCCGGCGCCGAACTCTTCAAAAACCACAAGATCAATCCCGTCGGACCAGACATCGAAAAGTTCGGGCAGAGCCTGATAGCGAAACTTGCCCCGAAAGAAATTGGCAATCCGGGAAAGAATTGGAAGAACTCTATAGATGGATCGATTGGATCGAATGTCCATCAGCGATACCAGAGAGATGCGAAGCTTGCGGATGGCCGACAGAGCCAGATAGACAAACACTTCGTATTTGGTAGAAATGTTGGGGATGCATTGCAGGGAGGAATTGTTGCGCGCCACCAGACGAATGCAGGCAAAAAGCTCCGACCAGCTGGCATAGCTGGAGGGCAGTAGATGGCTGCGGTATCGATTGCCACCCACTTTATCCCAGAAGTTGGTGTTGATGGACAATCCCAGATATCCCAGATCGATACCTTCCTGGATCAATCCCAGGATTTGCTCCATTTCTTTTTTCGTGGGCTTTTGCCTTGTCAGGGATCGTTCAAAGCCCATGACATGGCTTCGCACAGCCGAGTAGCCCACGTAGGATGCAACGTTTACTCCCAGCGGTAGCTTTTCAAAATGATCCCGGTACTGCTCCAGGGTTTCCCAGGTCTTTTTTTCTTTCATAAGCGGCAGAAGCGAATCGTAAGGAATAGCTTCCACCCGGGTGAACATATCGGTGACGTCTTCGGCGCTTCCCAGGGCCGCGGAAAGCGAACAACTTCCCATGAAGATTGTAGTCACTCCGTGCCGCAACGATTCCGGAAGCTCCGGCATTACCTCCACTTCTGCATCGTAGTGGGTGTGTATATCGATGAAACCAGGAGTGATCCACTTCCCCGTGGCGTCGATGGTGCGAATGCCCGGTCCACCGTCCAGGGGCTCATCGGAGATCTGGCTAACTTTGCCGTCTTTCAGGAGCAGATGCTTGATACGGGCGGTCTTCTCTGTGCCGTCGAATAGAAGACCATTATTGATGATAATGGTTTGCCCGGCTTGGGCAGGTATGCGCCCGCCTTTCGCTCCTTCAAGATGATTCGAATTGTTTTCGCTTCTTACTGTGTCTTTCACTGGTTTCCCCCATCGAACCTGCGCTGAAGCGAAAAATAGATTCGCTCCGATGCCCAACACGATGCTTTCGCCTCT
>JAGRNE010000315.1 GCA_020440915.1 Leptospiraceae bacterium
GCTGGCCCTGGGTTTTGCCTTTCGCGACGTGGCCTCCAACTATTTAAGCGGAATCATTCTGGCATTTCAGCGCCCTTTTGTGGTGGGCGATATAGTGGAAATTCGCGGCCATTTTGGAGCCATTACGAAAGTGGGGCTGGGCGCGGCCGATCTTCGCACTCCCCAGGGACAAATTGTAGTCATTCCCAACGGCGAAGTGTATCGTCAACCGCTGAAGAATTTCAGTCGCACCGGGCTGCGTCGCGTGGATCTGGAAATGATGCTTCCTTACGGCTGCGATCTAAAAAAGGCAACATCGACCATGGAGAACGCCCTGAAAGGAATGAAACTGCGAAAACCGGATACAGACTTTAGCGTACTTCTGGATGAAGCCGGCGAATACGGTATGAAGGCCATGGCGCGGTACTGGATTGACTATCCTGGTCAGCAGGGATACTTCGAGGCCAGGCATGAAGGCTTGATGGCCATGCATGGAGCTCTGCGAAGCGCCGGCATCGAAGTTGCCGTGCCCGTGCGAAAGGTGGATTTGAGTCCAACCATGCCCTTTGTGCAATCCTGAATCGGCTGGATTGGTGCGAGGAAACGGTTAAATCCCGTGGACTTTCTGAGAAGCGCTACACTCTGCCCAACGGAACGGCGCTGGTGCCGCTGCTACCTGCTTTCTTCAGCAGAGACTTACGTGGTCTTCTTTCGATACTCGGCCGGCGAAAGTCCAAATTCCTCTCTGAAAAGTCGAATAAAGTGGGAGATGTTCTCAAAGCCAAGTTCCATGGCAACGGAAGTGACATCCAATTGGCCTGCGGATAGAAAGGTGGCGGCTCGTTCGAGCTTCTTTTTTCGGATCCAACGGGCCGGTGTAGTGCCATAGCTGCGTTTGAATTCCCTCTGAAAGGTGGACAGGGATCGGCCGGATAACAGCGCAAAATCCTCCACAGTCAGGCCACGGGAAAAATTCTCCTCCATTAACCATCGGAGGTTTGCCGGTTCCCTGTGGACGCTTTGAAATAGCCAGTGTGCGATGCCGGCGTCCCTGTCGTTCAACCATTCCAGAGCTTCCAGAAGCTTCAGGCGAAGCATGGAGGCGGGATTTCGCCTGAGCGAATCAAATGTGGATGCAAGCGTGGAGAGAAAATCCAGGAAGGCTCGGTCGATTTGCATGGAGTACCAATCGGAAGTTTCTCCCTTGAGCAGCGACAGACGACGGCCGGAAAGAAATTCTCGAACCGTCCCCTCATCGAAGAAAAGAAGGTACTGCCGGAAATATCCTCCCTCTGAAAGCAGGTCAGAAACTGTCATAAGATCCCGGCCCATAAGAATGGCCTCGTAGGGCTTTAAAGCGATGCTTTCTTGCTGCAGTCCCACTTGCTTGATTCCCTCCAGAACCACCGTCAACGCTATGGAGCGACTGAAAAGTGGACGTTCCATCAATGGCCTGTCCAATTGCTTGTAGAGAATAGCCGAATCACCATTGGAGGCGATTGCCTGAACTCCGGGCAGGGCGAATAGCTGTCTCGGTACAACCATGGTGGCGTTCTTCTTTCGTTCTGGATTCCGAGACGGTCTCGATCTTTCTTTTTCCATTTCCATCCGCACCTGCCCTGCTCACAGTCCGGCACCGCCGCAGGAATCCAGAGCAGAAGACCGACCTGGATTCGCGTAGCGGGCGCCGAGGTTGAAGTTACCTTACATGGAGGCGAATTGCTTCTCCACCGCCTTGTGGTCTTGCTTCCAGGTGGCGTACACGCTTTCAGACATGGGGTCCGGAAAAATGTCTTCTGCCCCTGAAGCCACGCCCCGCACAATCGAGTTCGCAACAGCAGAAGCAGAAGTCTTGGGCATTTCCACCCCCGCAAGCATATCCGTATCCACCGCACCCGGAAAAACATTAAACACTTCTATTCCGCGTCCGGAAAGAGTAGCGCGAAGGGAAAGGGCCACGGACCATGCAGCCGCTTTGGATGCGTTGTACGCCGACATTCCAGGAGCGCTTACCAGAGAAAGCAGAGTGAGAATATTCACAATTCCGCCGCCGCCATTGGATTCCAGAACCGGTACAAAGGCCCGGTCCATGTCCAGATTGCCCCAGAGATTGACCTCCAGGTTTCGTCGAAAGCTATCCCGTGGGGCCTCCAGCAAATTGCCGAACTCCAGGACGCCGGCATTGTTCACCAATATCTGAGTATCGGCGGCCCGCTTCTGCGCCTTCTGGATGCTTTCAGAACTGCTAACGTCCAGTTCGATGGGGACAATTCTAGCATCATCGGTTTTGTCTCCGGGCCTGCGGGCCCCGGCATATACCCGGGAAGCGCCGGCCTCCAGAAAGGCTCTTACTAATTCCCTTCCAATTCCGCGACTGGCGCCAGTGATCAGAACGACTTTGTCTTTGATTTCCATGATTTCCTCCGTTTTGTGAAATCTGGAGAAAACCTACCATGGATCGGAAGATTCCGCTAATCGAAGCAGAGCAGAAATAGTCGAAAACGGTCAGACAACGATTTTTTTGGAAGTATGGGCCCTCAGGCTTCCTAATCGGAGTCCTTTGGGGCGCCACAAGGAAGCTGCTATCAAAGCCGCTTCGGACGTTGCTTCTAGATTTGCCTCAATAGGACATATCGTATCGCAGTTCCACAAATCCTGCGCCCAGAGGTCGACTATCCGCCAGCGTCATTTGAGCGGCCCTGGTCTTTCTGGGCAGAAGTGGCATGCCTTCGCCCAGCAGGGCAGGCGCTACCTGTACAATGATCTCGTCCAGCAGTGCAGCATCGAAGAACTGGCCCACCAGTTCGCCGCCGCCCACAATCCAGAGATTTTTCTCGCCCGCAGCCTCCACCATTTCTCTATGCGCCATTCGCACATCGCCGTCAACCAGGCCGATTCGAGCTCCCTCGGGCAGCGTCAGCTTGCGGGAGCTGAAGATCCATACCGGAAGCTCATAGGGCCAGGGTTGCTCTTCCGGCGTTCCGGGGCGAACATGGTTCTGCATTAGCCATTCAAAGGTATGCGAACCCATGGCCAGGGCTCCAATATTTTTGAAGAATGCTTCGAAGGTTGCTTCTTCGGGATCCCCGAGATCAAATAGCCATTGCAGGCTATGATCCTTTGAGGCGATGAAGCCATCCAGGCTGGTGGCGGTGTAGTATTGAGTTTTCATACGGGATTGTTCCTGGCTTGCGCCATTGGCTCTGTGGCCTGCGTCTCGACCCATGGGCCCTGGCGTGCCCAACCAACAAGGTAAGGCCTGTCAGGGCCGGCGAAGATGCCGAGACCGGCAATGGTTCTGCGAGGCTGTGACATCTTAAGTTCCAATCAGCGGGAGCGGCTAAAGAGTCATTCCAGCTGTTGGCCAAACATGATTCTATGGCCGTCAATGGTTCGAATACCGAATTCGCGCATGCCCCAGGGTTCGTCGGTCAGTGTTTTTATCCAATCGACG
>JAGRNE010000316.1 GCA_020440915.1 Leptospiraceae bacterium
GCCGATCGAGTGCATAGCGCAAAGGCCGCAGGATTGGATACTCCCATCTCGCAGACTTTACACGCTGCCATTTCAGCGCCCAACCCGCACAATACGCAGGCCTGGAAGTTTCGCATTCTGTCCAGTACCGAAGCGCTACTATATGTGGACGAAACCAGAATACTCCCTGAAACCGACCCTACCACAAGACAGGTTCACATGGGTCAGGGCTGCCTGCTGGAAGTGGCCGCAATTTCGGCGGGCCAGACCGGACACGAAGCGAAAATCCAACTTTTTCCGGAAGGATACCGGGCCGTCGATGCAGGGAAGAAGCCCATCGCCTTGATTGCGCTAAAGGAGTCTGACAAAAGAGATTCGCTTTTCGATGCGATTGCTCAAAGGCATACAGTACGCGCCGCTTACTCCGGTCCGATGATTACCGAATCCGAGTTTTCTTCCTTAAAGGACATGACTTCGCCAAAAATCGCAGAGCTTCGCTTCACCCCACCCTCCGAGCTCAAGAAACACCTGGAGTTCCATATGCAGGGATTCGAAACAGAAATGAAAGATGTTGCCGCCGCAGAGGAATCACGAATCTGGTTTCGCATTGGCAACGATGAAATCTACACAAAGCGAGACGGCATTTCTCTTGCCGGAAACGGAGTCACAGGCTTTCAGAAATGGATTATTGAGACCTTCTTTCTGAGTCACGATCCTGAGGATTATTATGATCCGGACGGCCAGAAGATGTTTCTGGATCGATACAGGGAGAACCTCTTTACGGCCCGCGGCCAGGTACTTTTTATCACCAGGACAAACTCGGAAAAAGACTGGGTGCTCTGCGGTCAGGATTACGTTCGATTTCAACTGGCCGCACAGAGTCTGGGCCTGGTTATGCGACCAACCAGTCAGCTAATGCAGGAATTTCCGTCCATGCAATCCATAGCGCAGCGATACAATGAATTTGTCGGTATCAAGAGTCCGGCAAAGATTCAGATCAATGCCCTGATAGGCCGGGCCGAAGTGGATTTCCTTTCGCCAAGAAGGCCGCTAAGGGACATGATCGCGGGTTAGAAGCATTCGGCAGCTTACAATAGCTTACAATCTACCTTCGCTGCTACAATCCCGTGCAGATACCAGTTTTGCCGGTCCCGTCCGTTTTCGGCGGTGGCCGGCCCATGGCTGAAGAAAACGCACAATCCGTTTGCATGAAAGTAATCGGCCCATCTTTCTCTGGAGAAGGGAATGGAAGTGGTCCATAAACGCATGACATCCTGATTCAATGCATTATTCACTGAAAAAAAATGACTGACCGGTCAGTCACATCGCCAAAGAATGGCAAATATTGCCGGAACGCCGGGCAGAATCTATGAAAGAAAAAAACGGAACCGCTCCTCCCCCTGCAGAAAGCGGTAAAAAACGTCTGCTGCAGGCCGCCTACATTCATTTCCAGAAGCATAGCTATGCGTCCACGCGCGTAGAAGATCTCTGCAGGGCGGCGAGGATCTCTAAAGGAGCATTCTATCTGCATTTCAAGACCAAAGAGGAGATGATGGAGGAGATGTTTCGACAGTTCTTCCTTCAAATCAAAAACGGTATGATCGGTTTTCTAAAGAGTCATGATCCCTCCCCAATGGCAGCTCTGGAACTGTTTCGCACTAGCCTGGAGGTTACGCAGGGTCAGTTGCACATGACCAGAGTCTTTTTCGAATCTCTGGGTCAGGAGATATCGGGAAGCGACCGGGCGCTGAACAGTTTCGTGGGAAAAGTCTTCGATGACATCGCAAAGGAACTTCAGAAGTGGCTGGGCCTACCGGACTCGGAGCGCATACGAATTCGCACGCTCATTTCATCGATGGACGGAATAGTGCTACACTGGGCCTTTTTCGGCACCCCACAGAAGCAGCGAAGCAAGCAGATCGATGCTTTTCTGGAACTGGTAGATCATAGCACGTCCGGCGTTCTCCCCCGGGAGCAATCGCTGTAGCAGGATGATGAATATGGAAAGGCGAAAAACAGAGATCGATTGGACCTTACCGCCCTTCTCCAGGGGCATTCGAGGCCTTCTGGAGCGTGTAGCAGGTCCAGGTGTCACTAACGGAGAGCTGGCTCTGCAAATATTGCTGCCGCTTTTGGCCGCCGCTCTGGCCTACTTTCATACTGCCAACGGCCCCTCTTACTCCACGGCCCGGCTGATCCTTGCAGCTGTTCTGGGGTTCGACATAGCAGGCGGAGTAATAACAAATTCGACGTCTTCAGCGAAGCGATGGTATCATCGCGCCGGCCAGGGATTCTGGCATCATTCAGGTTTCATCGCATTGCATCTGATTCATCTTGCGTTGGTCTGGTACTTCTTTGATCTGGAACTCTGGTGGCTCCCCCTTCAGAGTGTTTTTCTGCTAATAGCAGCAAGCATCGTTCTGCTCGTACCCCTTCATGTTCAAAGACCCATAAGTCTGACTCTGTATGCTATTGCGCTGGTAGCGACCGTTAACCAGAGCAGTGTCCCTGGATTGGAGTGGTTTCTACCGCTTTTTTATCTGAAGTTACTGGTGGCCCATCTTCCAGTGGAAGAGCCTTACCGGCCCGTTTCTCGTAAGCAAACAGAGCCAGGCGCAGGACCGGAGATGCCCGGATGAATGTATCTCGCTGCCTTCTCCGACATCGCATGGAGCCACCGGCAATTAAGCGCCTGCGAAAGGAGCATTCTCTGATAGCAAGGACGAAGACCCCGCAATCGGAACAGTCCTCGGACGGTATCGGTTATCAAAGCAACAAAGTATGGAGAAAAATATGAAAAACGCAATCTACGAAAAGCAGGCCCATTCTTACTATCCGAGAATCTTTGTAGTGGTAGCCGGCCTGCTCTTGTTGGCCGCCGGTTTACATTTACTCTATGCGGCGGAGCTCTGGCCGGGTTATGCTCCGCAGCACGGCGATGGCTTACGAAGCCTGCTTCTGGCCGTAACCATGATCATTACAGCCGGACGAATACTCTTTACAATGCTGTATCTTCTACGCCGGTCCATGAACTGGGAGGAGGCAGGCGGCATCCCTTTCGCTTTCTTGCTGTATTTTGTATTCTACGGTTTTCTGGTTCGGTTCAATGATTCGGCCTCTGGATGGCTGGAATGGCTGGGATTCTTTCTCTTTCTGGCCGGCTCTTCACTGAACACTGGTTCGGAGCTAGGACGACATTTCTGGAAAAAGCATCCGGAGAATAAAGGAAAGCTGTACACGAAAGGGCCATTTTCCCTGGCCAGGCATATCAATTATACCGGGGACATCATCTGGGTTTCTGGTATGGCCTGCATCACCGCCAGCCCCTATTCGCTTCTTGTAGTGGCTTTCATCTTTTGCTTCTTCGCTTTCTTTAACGGCCCTATGCTGGACAAATACCTGGCCAAGAAGTACGGCGAGCAATACAATCAA
>JAGRNE010000317.1 GCA_020440915.1 Leptospiraceae bacterium
GATGGAATTACGATCCGGTTCGTCCGGTGCCGGCACCAGGTTGCGAAGCCACACCGCATGGGCGGGTAACATTTCGTTCTGCGTCGGAAGCAAATACAAATAGATGGTGCGCCCATCCGATTCTACAACGGCGGCGTAGTTTTCGAAGGGATTCTCTTCTTCTTTGAGTATATGCGATTCTTCTGAATTTTCTTGTTCTTGCATTTTTTTGCGCTACATTCCCGAAATCAGACCCCGGCTTTCATTCATGTGCAAGCGCTGATACTTGAGGCCATCATTCCTTGCCTTCGACCGGCACCGGAGACAAGATCCTGCAACTCTGGCCTCCTGGCTCCGGCCTCGGATCTGAGACCCTTTGGCGGTCTGCATGCAGATTTCCGATCATTGCCCATGGAGCAACCAGAATAGAACGGGAAAACTCCTTCCGAAGGACCGTCAGCCGCTCAGAATATCTGGTTTCCATCGGAATCCTGAGCCTCAGGGCATTTCTGCGGTTTCATGACTGGCTTTTTGGTTGATCAATCTTCCGCCGGGCCGAAGTCTGCGAGCCATGGAAGGACTACAGTGGATCACGCCGCAGCTCATGCAGGATACCCTGGAGAAAGCCAGAGTAAGTCCCAGGCGTCGCACAAACTTTAACTTTCATGAGTCTATGGAAGAAAATCCCCATCGATTCTTGAACGTCATGTTACGGGGAACCTACATCCAGCCCCATCAGCATATGCGGCCTCCCAAAGCGGAGTCCTTTCTCATACTGGATGGCTCGGTTGCTTTTCTGATTTTTTCGCAGAACGGGGAACTGGAGGATGCGGGGCTTCTGGGAGCGGACCTGAGTGGGGATTCCGTCTTCTGCCGCAATTATGGACTTAACGGGGTGCATGCCCGGGCCCGGGGTGTGGACATTGTACCTGGTCTGTGGCATACGCTGGTTGTGCTTTCGGATCATGCCGTATGCTACGAAGTGAAGCCGGGGCCCTATCGTCCGGCGGATGACAAGGAATTTGCCTCCTGGGCGCCGGCAGAAGGCGATACCGGGGTTTCTGATTTTCTGAATAGTCTGGAAGACCAGTTAGCGGAACGCTGGAAGAGGAGCCGGTAGCATCCCATGAGTCCCACTGGAGGACAGGCGTAGCCCGGGCGCTGATGTCATCGGTCTGGCCGCCCCATGAATCACTTGGGATGCGAAGAGGAAGACCCCGGCATCGTTTCCGGAGCGAGCATGGTGTAGTAAAGCCTGCAGGCCCCTGCCACACAGGCAATGGGGGCAAGAAGAGCGCCGATTACAGGAATAGATAAAAGCAATACAAAAAGCAGACCAATGCCCAGCAGTTCGGCGCGATGACGCCTGAATTCGAGCTTTCGGTTGCGACGGGAAGGGAAGTCTCTTTCCAGAACCAGCGAAAAGGCTGCATAGCCATAGAAGTAGCTATCGACGATAGTGATGATAAATGGCTGAAACGGGCCTGTAAAAATCGATAGAAACAGAATCAAAAGTCCACCCAGAGATTGCAGCAGACCTACCCAGCCGCCGTAAATCGTTGTGCCCAGATCCTCTTTGAAAGAGGTCTCGGTCTTTTTTCCGCGAAATTGGAGCTCCAGCCGATCCACCATGGGCCCCAGTAGAGGAAACACCACCAGGGAGATCACAAATCGATAAAGGCCAATATAGACAAAGAAGGAAGCGATAACACTAAGTACTACAGCCACGGAATCGAGCCAGGACAGCCAGCCCGTTTGCAGCGCTCCGCTCCTTTCCAGGCCTTCGCCCAGCCAGTAGTCCAGCAGCTCAAAAGTGGCAAAAGCCAAACCCAGTCCCACCAGCAAGCCAATGAATGCAGGTAGAATCGCATATACAATAAGACCTTCTTTGAATAGGTCGCGCAAACCATGTAAGCCGGCGCGGAATCCGCGTCCCAGCCGCGCAAAGAAGCCGGCCGGTGGATTCATTATAGGCTTAAGTCCGATCTGCATATCTGAAATTGGCTAAGATACAGGGTGGCGTTCAAGCGATTTACATTGCGGGGGCAGCTCAAGAGGGGTGCCGCAGAAGCTTTCTACGCTGGCCGGCTGATGTTTTTCGGCGGTGGAGGGGCTTGCGATTAGACCACAGCTGGCTCAAGGATGCGATTGGATTCATCCACATGCACTACCTGAGGCTCAAAATCCATGGGGACCTCTTCGGGATTGAAGAATCCGTAGCTGATAATGATGATCTTATCTCCTACCTGTCCCAGGCGGGCGGCCGCCCCATTCAGGCAAATGACACCGCTTCCTCGCTCTCCACGGATGGTATATGTCTCCAAACGCGCACCGTTGTTGATGTTCACAACCGAAACCTGCTCATAGGGCCGCATGCCTGCGGCTTCCAGAAGTTCCTCGTCCACGGTCAAAGAACCCATATAGTGCAACTCCGCCTGAGTGACGGTTGCCCTGTGGATTTTTGATTTGCACAGCGAGATAAACATGGCCTCTATCAAAAAAGCCAGCGCGCCAAAGTGGGTCAAGTATTTCTATTGACGAATTGCTAATCCGGGGACTTCCCTTTACTGAGGAAAGCAGGACCCCCGATTATGCGAAACGATTCCCAGGATCTGTCAGTGGAAGTGGAACCTCTTAAAAGAGATTCAGGCGAGGTCGAGGTGATCCTGGATTCCATATGTATTCTGGAGCCTTCCCTGGCGCATTACCAGGATTCTTTGCCAAACAATCTCCAGGTCATGCTTCTTCCGGAAAACGATTACCTGCCAAACCTGGAACCGCCCGGCGAAGAAGACCGTAGAATGCAGCTTGTTGTCTTTCTGGCCACCCGGGACTTTCTGGAGCGGTTCCGACTGGATCTCTGGAACTGGATCAAAGAGTATCCGCAGCGTGAAGTGCGATTCATTCTTATCAGCACCGAGAATTCCAATGCCCATGCCTTTGAGCCGCTACCGTCCGAGCTGATTCACCTGGTGCTGCCGCCACAGGTTTCCCCTTCCATACTAGGGGATGTTGTGCGAAACGCATTTTATCAACTGGAGCTTCGTTACGAAAGACTGAAACTCCAGTCTCGCCTGGCGCTGAGCACCCAGGAAATGCGCCGAATTATCCGGGTGGGCCAGGCAATGTCCACCGAACGGGACTTTGACAAGCTCATCGATTTGATTCTGGGGCAGGCCCGAGAATTGGTGGGAGCGGATGCAGGTTCCATTTACGTTACCGAGTCTCCACGCGGCAACGAAAAGCCTCAGTACATTCGCTTCAAGAAGTCGGCGCTGGAACTGAATGCTAACGAATTTTTGCTTCCTATTGATAGCTCTTCCATTGCGGGTTATGTGGCTCTTCGCGGCGAACCTTTGATTATCGATGACGTCTATGCACTGGACGGCCATGAGCCCTACCGTCTTAACTTCGA
>JAGRNE010000318.1 GCA_020440915.1 Leptospiraceae bacterium
CTCTACTTCGGTTCCGATTCGATCGATGATCTCGAAGTATTTCTGTTGTACCGGAGATTCCGCCTGAATGGTATAAGGTGTGCCTTCCTCTCCGGATTCCATGATTTCGGTCATGAGCGGCAGGTCGCCCAGGAAAGGTACTTTGTATTTCGCGGCAAAAGCCGGTCCGCCATTTTTTGAAAATATGTGGCTGGTCTTGCCGCAATGGGGACAGAGAAACTCGCTCATGTTTTCCACAATTCCAAGAATAGGAATCTTTACTTCCTGGAACATGGCCACGGCGCGAGTAGCGTCTTGAATGGCTACATTCTGAGGAGTAGTGACGATGATTGCTCCATCCAGATCAACAAGCTGCGCCAGGGAAAGCTGCACATCCCCGGTACCGGGAGGCAGGTCAATGAGTAGATAATCCAGTTCACCCCAGATGATTTCATAGAGGAACTGCTCCACTGCCTTACCGAGCATCGGTCCTCTCCAGATCACGGCCTGGTCTGGATTGAGAAGGAAAGAAAAGGAGATCACTTTCACTCCATGCGCTTGAGGGGGTTCCACTTTTCTTTTGCCGTCGCCAAACAGCGGTTGTTTTCCGGAAAGCCCGAACATCTTTCCAATGGAAGGACCATAGATATCTGCATCCAGGAGGCCTACTTTCAGACCTCTGGCCGCCATGGCGGCAGCAAGGTTGGCGCTAACTGTGGACTTGCCCACTCCTCCCTTTCCGGAGCCAATGGCTATGATGTTCTTTACTCCCCGGATTCTGTTTCCTATGTCCTCGGGCTTCAGTGATTCATCCACCGAGAATCGAATCTTCACTTTCTGAGGAATGTCCAGTTTGGTCAGAAATCCCCGAATCTGGGTTTCCAGAGCAATCTGGACCTTGCGATCCGGATCCGGCGCCTTGAGGTTCAGTCGCAGGGTGTCGCCATCCTCGACCAGGCCATCCATCATACCGATCTCCGCCAGGGATTGCTTGTAGGTAGGATGCTCAATCTTGTTCAGCGCTTCAGTGATCTTGCTTTCAATCTGTTTTAGTTCCATGAAATATCCTTACGATGCTGGGCTGGCCGGGCTTTGCTGGATGCCTGAAAAACGGCCCGCCTATGCGTGGAAAAATACGAATGCTTCGCCAGTGAGGCCATCCTTTTGAGGCGGGCAGGATGGGCCAGCCTTTTGATTTTTCTGTATTGACCCGATTTGGATGAAGTTCAGACCGGTTGACATGGACTTCAATGTAGGCGACAACATCAAAACCAGCGATGCCTCCTGGACTTTTGGTGGCGATGTGCCTCAGACCTTCGATTCCCATGTAGGCCGTTCCGTGCCACTTTACCAGGAAGGGCACAATTTGATTGTGGCCCTCTCCGATTACTTCCTGGCCGACCACTCCGTAGTCTACGATCTGGGCGCAAGCACCGGCAGCCTGCTCATGAAGGTGGCGGATCGTCACAAAGGCAAGAGCAACCTGAGGCTTATTGGGATTGATCGCGAAGAAGCCATGGTGCAGGAAGCCCGGCAGCGAACAGCAAATGAACCGCGCATTGAGATGCAATGCCAGGAACTGGTGGATCTGGAAATGGAAACCGCCGACATGGTGATTTCCTACTACACCATGCAATTTGTTCGGCCTGCCTTTCGCCAGGAAATATTTAACAGAATTTACAATTCTCTGAACTGGGGAGGCGCCTTTCTGATGTTCGAGAAGACCAGAGGACCCGACGCTCGCTTCCAGGATATGATAACCGGACTGTATAACGATTTTAAGCTGGAACGCGGCTTCAATCCGGAAGAGATCATCGGAAAATCCAAGAGCCTCAAAGGAGTCCTGGAGCCTTTCTCCACCCAGGGCAACCTGGATATGCTGGCCAGAGCAGGCTTCAAGGATATGATGGTCATTATGAAGTACATCTGCTTTGAGGGTTTTCTGGCCATCAAGTGAACCCTGGTGTAACTATCGCTGTAGTCCGGCATCCGAATCGTACAAAAGTCCGTCCCATCATTGGCTCCATGGAATCAATGCGGCCACGGACGGCATGTAGCCAGGCTCCTTGCCAGTACCGGAAAGAGACAAAGCCAGGGATGCGATAGCAGAAGCAGAAGAAAAAGAGAAACGCGCAAATATGAAAGAATTCATGATCAAAGTAGGTAACTTCTTCTTCAAGTGGAGAGATACAGTCCTCAGCCTTATTCTTCTGGCAGCTCTCTTCCTGGTAGCTTATCCGGGCCAGGACCTACCGCCCATCGGCGATTTGCGATCCTGGAAAATCACAGCCAGCCAGGAGATCATCGTATCTGTGGCTGGCTTCCTTCTGGTTCTGGCCGGACAGATTGTACGCGCCGTAACTATTGGCTGGGCCTACATAAAGCGCGGCGGACTGAACAAGAAAATCTACGCCGAAACCCTGGTTCGCCGCGGAATGTTCGCGCACAGTCGCAATCCGCTTTACCTGGGCAATCTACTCATTGCTACCGGCGCCATCGTGTCGGTAAATCAGTTCTGGTACTGGATTCTAGTTCTACCTCTGGTCTATTTTCTGTATTACTCCATCATCTTTGCCGAAGAAAAATTCCTCTCCGGCAAGTTCGGCGCCGACTACGATGTCTACATGAAAGAGGTGAACCGGCTAATGCTTGGCAACCTGGGGGATTGGTCCAAATCCGTCGAAGGTATGACCTTCACCTGGAAAAGACTGATCAACAAAGAACATGGCTCCATCGTGGTCATCTTCTCTGCGCTGGCCCTCTATAATGCGCTGAAATTCCACTTTCGCCACAACCTGGAGTGGAACGATCCCTGGGCCTATGCTCTTTTTGGAATCCTTGCCGCACTGCTGATTTTTCAGATTGTCTGCGTAATAATGAAGAAGAACCGAATGCTGGAATGGGATTCGGAGCGACCCTGAGCTTGAGCTACCTTCGAACGAACTTTGGGGCCTGGCAGCGCCGGGTCTTGAATCTTCGGGATAAGGATGGCGCAATTCCCGGCCTGTACCACTGTTCGGACACATAGCCGACGAGAGAACAAGGAAGATAGGACACTATGGAATACGAAGCTACTCTGGAAGAACGTACCGAAGCGGCGCGAAAGAGCCTGTTTCGTTGGAGCCTGGGAAGCGGCAGCTTTTTCGCATTGCTGGCTCTGCTAACGCTTCTGGGCAACTTCATGCGCGAAGAGGGACAGCTTCAAGGCTGGCTCACCTTTCTATATTTCCTTGTTCCGGCGGCAGGATTGATCTACGCCTTTACCAGACGTAAGGACAATGCCGAAAATGGAGCGGGGAGCGCCGGTATCCTCTGGATCATTCGCCTCTGCGGCGCCTGGATTGCACTTTCTATCCTTTCTTTTCCGTCCACGCTGGCTCAGAGCCCTGTGGGCGGTCTTGTAGTCGTGG
>JAGRNE010000319.1 GCA_020440915.1 Leptospiraceae bacterium
AGCCCGCCTTTCACATTCGCTCTCCAGGCACGAAGCTCTACGCCGTGGATGAATCCACTCTTCGGGTCACCTTTAGTAGCGGCGGCGTTACCCCTGGCGATACCTACGTTTTCCATCTGGATGAAAGCGGCAAGATTCAGCTAATGGAGATGTGGGTAAGCATTATTCCCATCGAAGGCGCCGATGCCAGCTTTCATGACTATTCCGTGCATGAGCCGGGCGTGGCTGTGGCTCGGAGCCGGGAAGTCCTGGGATTTCTTACGATTCTTATTGATCAAGTGAAGATGCATACAGATGCGAAGTCTTCGGACGAACGCTTCGCGCCGCTTTTTGAAGCCTATCCAGATCTGCGATAGCCGATAGCCCGACAGAATATCCACCATTGAATCAGCGCGGAAAGGCTGCCAGCCCGGCGGCCTGTCCATGGAACCTGCTTTGCTTTCTGCGTCCCACTCCGCTTTCTCCCGCGGAGTTCTGGCGCTGACTCTATTTTTCTTGCAGCCAGGCCAGAGCGGTTTCTCGATCTTCGCGGGCAAATCCTTTGATTTCCAGGCCCGGGATCAGCATACCTTCGAACTCGCTTACTTTCTTCAGCCATTCTTTGTCGGTGAGTAGAGCCGCTTTGCGAAACCTGGTAATGAGGCCGATCATTGTAGGGAACCTGGAAAACTCGATCATCACTGCATCCAGCGAAGGGATATGAAAATCCACTACATCGTAAAGCATGGTGCCTTCGTTTACAGACAGGCAGGCCTGCTCGAATTCATCCAGAGCCCGCTTCATTCCTTCCGAGTCCAGCTTACCGCTCATGGTGACTTCTACTTGATTGTTCTGTGATTTTATTTGAAACATTCAAAATAGAGTTCTGGCACCACTGCGCTTTCCATTACTATTTGAAAATTCTTCGATTTCGGCGGAGGCCTGTGTCCGCGAAGAGGAAAGGGTTCGATCCCGGTTGTAGTAGTGCAGAATTTCCCGGAGGCGCGTCCTTTCGAGCAGGGTTCGGCTTAAGACAGGGCGAGCGCGTCTATGCGAACCGAGTCAGCGGTTCGGGGCTTCTCGCGAAGCGAACCAGAATCATCAGAATCGGAGGACGGCGGGTTTCTTCCAGGGCTGGCAGTTCTGGAGAGATGAGGAGGGTGGTGCGAGTGCAAGCCAGCCTTCCTGGTTCGATGCTTCATTCGATCCAGGCAGAATTCCAGGGCTGGGTGAGGCGGAGAAAGCCCTGAAGGCCCTGTACAATCGCTTCATGGGGGAAAATGAACCGGACCCGGTTGAAGTGGCCCGGCATCTGCCTGCCATTCTCTGGAAAGCCGGCAAGAAATGGCTGGGGGACCGGTGGGATGCGGTGAAGGGATGGTTCTCGAAACGGTTTTCAGAGGGGAAGGAACTTCTGAGGCGAATTGTTTGACGTCGTCGATCCGGAAATCAGGGTCATTCGCAACCTCAATCAAGGAGAATACTAATATGGAAAATGCTGAAGTAACTGAAAAAGGTAAAATGCGTGAAATTGCTCAGTTACTCTCTGCCTTATTCCTGCTCGTCGTTGGCTGTAGCGGGAACCACGAATCTCTCACACCGGCTCCGCTTCCTTACTATTTGAATGGTACATTTCGGGTTCACCCAACAGCGAGCCTGATTGCCGCTGCTACCGGACCGCGAAATAAGGGGGAGCAATATCGAGTCAGTCTCTTCGATTTTGAGGGGAAGCATCTGTATTCTCGCACGACCACTCGGAGCACTCCGATGCGAATCGTGTGGAGTTCAACAGGGCGTAGTCTTTTCTATCTCGACGAGGAAAATCGACTGTTGAGGTTCTCCCTGCACGAGCACGCGGTGCGTCTCGAGCTGGAAGAAGAAGTGGATCTTGATGAGTCCTTGAGGGTCTTTGAGTTAATAGCTCATGGGGAAGACCTTTTCGTGGTGGGCACTACCCAGATTATGGTGTTTTCAGAGTTGGACGATTTCAACATCTATCGGGTAGAGGATAAGCTCTTTTCCGGAGTAGAAGCCCACCCTATTCTCCATGACCGGGTAGAAGACTCGGGTACAATCATAGATGCAGTACCTATCGGCAAGAATGATAGTCGCTGGATCCTTGGTTCATCGTGCTGCCTTTATGCCGCGGATCTTGCCAAGTCGACTGTGGAACAAATTTATTCCCGGGAGGGCGGCGACCCACTGATCGTGGATTTCACCTATGGTGCAGGAATTGTCTTTGTACTGACCTCCGAGCCTGCCCTCTGGAAGCTGCCGCTGGGCAAAGGGAACCATGTGCTTTCATATATGACACCTCTGCCCGAACAAGGGAGAGGGATAGTTCTTACAGATCGTAACTTAGTCTGGATTGGCCACGCCCGAAAAGCGGCCTTCTCTACGACACGCAACGGGAATACTGAAGCGCTCGATCAAATGCGGTATCCGGATCCGAATGCTCTGGCTTCTCACGAGAACAGAGTCTTCCTTCTCGGGTTCGATGCAAAAGTATATATGTATTCTCCCGATTCACCGCAGGAATAGGCTGATGGTCCATGATCATTTGCTCACGGAAATCGCGGAGATCCTGGCCAGAAACCGGGATGAGGTCATTATGTATCAATTTACTGATTGAAGGTGAAACAATGACTAAATACACTACTCTGAGTGTGGCCATTCTATTGTGTATTCTGGCCAACGGCTGTCTGCCAGGAAAGGATGAGCTTTCGAAGGAGTCGAAACGGGAATTGATCCAGGGATACTGGAACTTACAGCGTGATAAGCAGCCCTATGGAGAGATTAAAGGGAAGAAAAAGAAACCGGATCTCGACGTTACAGAAGATCGTTGGATTTACTTGGGCTCCGGCAAGTCATGCGATTACAGCTGGCTGACTTCGGAGAAGATACGTGTGAAATGCGACAGGACTTATCCTGCAAGTTTTAGCGAATTCCCGCATTTAACGAAAGAGGAAATGCATGTGCAGAGCACCTACCACGACGGAGAAGTGACTTTCGTGAAATACGTGCGATTTCACGAGGAAAAGCGTTACTTCTGAAGCCGCGAAGCGCTCTTGTGGTTGCACGCAATGTGGGAACTGAGCTCGGCGTATGGACATTGCAGTATTTGTTGCTGAAGCTGGGGTTGGGTCCCATCGGGTATATCGTGGATGCTGCCAGTTTACCCGGTGAATGGGATCCGGGTCTGGCTGGCATGATCGTAGAAGCGGAGGGTACCGAGCACAGTTTTCTCGATTCAGTGCAGCGCCGAGAATATGAGAGAAAGCGAGCGAAACTGCTGGCCAATCCTCGTGAAATAAACGAAAAGACCGATCTATTGTTGCCTTTTCAGGAAAAGAGCGTGACAGGA
>JAGRNE010000031.1 GCA_020440915.1 Leptospiraceae bacterium
CCGCCCTGGTTCTCTCTCCGCCTTAGCCGCCCCCCCCCACCATTATTTGCTTGCGCATACAATTTATGCTCCATTGCATGCCTAACAGGAGGAGCATAAAATGAAAATCGGCATACTCGGATCAGGAACTGTGGGCAGAAGCCTGGCACAGGGATTCCAGGGGAAGGGATACGAAGTCCTCATCGGAACGAGAGATCCAGAAAAGGAAGAATTGAAGGCATGGAAGGCCGCTGGCGGCCATATCGCATCCCCATCAGAGACGGCACAATCCGCCGATGTAGCAATCCTCGCAACAGCATGGAGCGGCGCGAAGCCGGTAATCGATCTGGCCGGAAAGGATGCCTTTTCAGGAAAGCTACTCATTGATGTTACGAATCCTCTGGAATTCGGCCAGAGCGGCCCGGAACTCTCTGTGGGGTTCAGCGCTTCGGCCGGAGAAACAGTACAATCCTGGCTTCCGGAGGCCAGGGTTGTAAAGTGCTGGAACATCATAACCGCAGCGTTCATGTGCGACGGCTCCTACGAAGGCGGTCGATTGGACATGTTCATAGCAGGCAATGATGAGACGGCCAAAAAGCAGGTGGCCGGCTTTCTGGATGAGTTTCAGTGGAATTGCCATGATCTGGGGGGTATTGATCAGTCACGTATTCTGGAACCCTTTGCCATGCTCTGGATTCGCTACGGCGTCAAGAATCAAATCTGGAATCATGCCTTCAAGATGGTGCGAAAGTAATTCGTTCTGGCCATCACGGACTCACCGCTGAACGCGGACGGAAAAGGGCGGACGTGGTAAACCAATGGGCGATACAGACATTCATGGATGCTGCGGAACTTTTTCTACTGGAACCCGGCGCACCGCTGGAGGAGCAGTCTGAAGAAGTGTGCCCCAATTTCGGTCAGGGGTACAGACCGGATCTCTTCGTTCCAGAAATTCGAATGCGGGAAGCGCTGGATTTTGCCACCTTCTGGCAGTATGCCGGTAGGCTTGATTCAAAATACAGAGAGGAGATCCCTTACTGGTGCATTGTCTGGCCGGGTTCGCGCATGCTGGCCCGGTTCGCCCTCGATGAGAACCAGAAGAAACCCGGGCTATGGAAAAATAGGAAAGTCCTGGAACTTGGCTGCGGTTCTGGTCTGGCCTCCGTTGCCTTCGGGAGGTGCGAAGCGCAGGTTATCGCCTCCGATCACGATGGGCAGGCCCTCAAGGTTGCCAGGGCCACTGCGCGGAAGAATGGATTGGATCTACAAACCTGCCATCTGGATCTTTTTGATGATCCGGAACCAGCGCTTTCGAAAATACAGCCCGGCTTGATGGTGATGGGAGATCTTTTCTACGAGGCCGGTGTGGCCAGCCGAGCCGCTCTGTGGTCCAAATCCGCCATAGCAATGGGCATTTCGGTTCTGGTTGCCGATCCAACGCGAACCTATGGTCCGCATAAGAGACCAGCCGAATGGGGATTGAGCATTCTGCAGGAAGCAAGAGTTCCGGTTCACAAAACCGTAGAGAATGTTAAGGGAAGACATACGGTACTTCTGGGACATGTGTAAACCTCCCATACATGCAACTAGCAGTCCGCATGAGGCAGCCGGGCAAATCATGGCTCCGGGCGCTACTCCCGAGAATGCAAAGCGCAGACGCACAACAGATCCCCACAAGGACCGATGACATATCGAGAGGAACATCTGCAAAAAGTAAAAGGGCCCGATTTCGGGCCCTCCTCAATGAAGCGGACTGCAGCCTGGCCACAGCCGACTGATTCGATACTAACCGGGCTTCTTAGCCTTCCAGGTTCCTGGAAGCGAAATCCCAGTTTACCAGCTTTTCAACGAAAGTGCTGATGTAATCCGGCCGCTTGTTCTGATAGTCCAGATAGTACGCGTGCTCCCATACGTCGATGGTAAGGATCGGTTTCTTGCCGTCCACCAGCGGGTTTACCGCATTGGG
This sequence comes from Leptospiraceae bacterium, assembly GCA_020440915.1. Classification (GTDB taxonomy): domain Bacteria; phylum Spirochaetota; class Leptospiria; order Leptospirales; family Leptonemataceae; genus UBA3465. The sequence continues at coordinate 1,946 of JAGRNE010000031.1, forward strand.
GGTTTTGTCCACCTTTAGTTTTCCGCCATCCAGTACGAGCCAGGCCCAACCACTTCCAAACTGTGTGGCTGCAGCAGTTTTGAATTCTTCGATGAATTTTTCCAGACTGCCAAAGTCGGATTGGATTTTGTCTGCAATGGGACCTGTGGGTTCTCCTCCGCCGCTGGGCTTCATAGAATTCCAGTAAAAAGTATGGTTCCACACCTGCGCCGCATTGTTGAAAATGCCAGCTTTGGAGGAATCATTCGCTGTTTCCTTGATAATGGTCTCAATGTCGGCTTTCTCAAAGGGAGTGCCTTCGATAAGCTTGTTTCCGTTGGTTACGTAAGCATTGTGGTGCTTTCCATAGTGAAACTCGAGCGTATTAGCGGAGATATGAGGCTCGAGTCCGTTTTTGGGATAGGGTAAATCAGGCAAAGTTAGTGCCATATTTCCTCCTTGTGTCTTTGTCTTTAAAGCAAGGAATAGAAACTTGAAGAGTCAACAAATTCCTGGGATTTGCCTAGGAAACAGTAAAAAAAGGACCGGATGCCCACCAGACTACCACTCAGCTGGTCGTTTCAATTCTACGAACATGGTATTGAGCCGACCGTTAACCCGGAATCCATCTGGCTACCCTCCTCCGGCCGATCCTGGGTCCATTCTGCTCTTATTCGCGGAGCTGGACTGGCTGATTCGAGCTTCAAGCGAATTCTGCTGGAGCTTGCAGAAGGCAAAAAGAATCCGGTGCTTCGCGGATGCAATCCCCGGCACATAGCTTTGATGGCGGAGGAGGGCTGGCACAGTCGTCAAACTGGTATTGAAGCAACTCTAACTCTAGATGGTCCCGTCCCCTGGCATCCTTCGCGCAGTCTTCGCGAACTGGAAAGACGGGCGAAAAAGAAAGGAAAAATCGAAACCCTGTCCACCGGAGACAAAGAGAAGTGGGCTGGACTGGGATTGCATCTAAAAGAACTTCGAAGCCGGTCGCATTACAGTGGGCGACCTACCCTGGAACATCTATTTCTTACGGATCCGTCGGGCTGGGACAGGTGCTGCCTGTTCTGGCAGGACGGGTCTTTGAAGGCTGTGGTAGGCTGGAGTCGCAATGGGCCGAACTCCAGGCATCTGGAAGTTCTAATGCGATCCAGGGATGCTCCTGTGGGCACCATGGAAGCGTTGATTCTAGAGTCCGTTCGAATGGCATGCGCAGAGGGCTTCTCTGTTCTCAGTCTGGGCGAGGTGCCGTTTCTGCACTTTCGAGATTCGCTTCACTCTGGTAGTCCTGCGCGATACGCCTCGTATTATTTCATGCGGCCTGCATTTAGCAGCATGGGGCTCTTTCGCTTCAAACAAAAGTTCAAGCCCGCCTGGACTCCTCTCTATCTTCTCAGCGAAAAGAGAGTACATCCTGTTGTCCTATTCGATCTATTTTGGAAGTCTGGATGCCACAGGCTTCTGGGTTATTGCCTTACCCATCGTAACAATCCATAAGCCTGGTCCGCCTTCGCTTCCGCTTCTTCGATGTTCTTTGCCAGGGCAGTTATGTGCCCCATCTTTCTACCTTTCCTGGATTTTGTTTTGCCATACCAATGAAATCGCAGACCCGGAATGCGTAGCGCCTCTTCTATTCCATCCAGAATGGCATCGTCTTCGCCGATCAAATTGATCATCACAGCAGCCGAATGATGATTGGTGTCTCCGGAAGGTAATCCGCAAATCGCGCGAACGTGCTGCTCGAATTGCGAAGAGTAGGAAGCGTCCAGGGTCAGGTGGCCCGAATTGTGAGGCCGGGGGGCCATTTCGTTGAATACAGGGCTGCCGTTCTCCAGAAAGAACTCCACAGCAAAGGTGCCGATGTATCCAAAATGCTTCTGGATCTGAGAACAGTAATCCAGGGAGGCGAGTCGAGCGGTTTCGGAAAGGGAAGCGTAAGATTTACTCTTATGAAGTATGCCCTCCCGGTGCTCATTCTCCACAGGAGCGAACGCAGCAAAAGTGCCGTCCGGAAAGCCTGTACCAACAACGCTGAATTCCCGCTCAAAATGGACCAGACCTTCCAGAATCAGGGGCGCAAAAGCTGCCTGGCCATTTTTTACTTCCTCTACTTTCGCCCCCTGGTCGGAATGCGGACCCGAAGCGCCCCCGATGCGCTGGCTCGATTCTTCGGGTCGCACTGTCCCGGCAGTATTCTCCGCAAAAAGCCCGCTGTCCAGGTAGGCCTGCAGTTCCCCTTTCAGTTCCCGGGAAAGCCCCTGACCTGCCTGCAATCGCCATTGACCTTTGCCATCGTATCCCCCTTCGCAGGTTTTAAGAATGCCCCCTCCCCTGTGCTCTATCGCCGGATCCAACAGGGCTCGCTCTAGCTCCTGGATGGAGGATATGGGAAAGAAAGGTGCAGTGGCAATGCCAAGACTGCGGGCCAATTGTTTTTCTCTCAAGCGGTTCCGACTGGTATAGAGCGGCTCAAAGGAAGGTCGAGAAAGAAGTCCGTCCAGCACTCCCGGTTCCACGTTTTCAAATTCGAACGTCAGGACGTGGGATCGGCTATGGAGATCCTTTACCGCAGCCGAATCGGAAAAGGAGGAGCAAATAAAAGAATCCGAAAGATGCGAAGCCGGGCAGTCCATCGAAGGGTCCAGCACGGCAATACCGTATCCCATTCGCCGGGCCTCCAGGGCTACCATTCGCCCCAGCTGACCGCCGCCCAGGATGCCGATAGTAGCCGGCGGTTTCAGGATGGCCTCGATGCCGCCCGAAAATGACTCAGAAGATGACATGCAGCCAGAAATTCAAGCCGGACTCAATCATCCAGCTTCATTTGCTCTACCATTTCGCGCAGAGAGGTCCGATACGCTTCCAGGCGGCCGAGTAGCGCTTCGTCGGCCAGAGAAAGGATCTGCGCCGCAAGCAAACCTGCATTTTTGGCGCCGGAGGAACCAATGGCCGTTGTAGCCACCGGAATTCCTCCGGGCATTTGCACAATGGACAGCAGCGAATCCAGACCACTTAAGGCTTTGCTCTGCACCGGAACTCCGATTACCGGCAATGTGGTCAAAGAAGCGGTCATGCCGGGAAGATGAGCTGCGCCGCCGGCCCCCGCGATTATCACTCTTAGACCCCGACTTCTAGCAGATTTCGCATAGTCGTACATTTTCTCAGGTGTGCGATGCGCGGATACGACCAGAGCTTCATAGGGAACCTCCAGCTCTTGCAGGATGTCTGCAGCCCCGCGCATTGTGTCCCAGTCAGAATTGCTGCCCATTATCAGGCCGACCAATGGAGGCGCCGAAGAGCCAGACTTCTTTTTATTCATGGATTGTGTCATACGCTTCTGGAAAGTCCTCCGTCTACCTGTACGGATTCACCGTTTACATAGGATGCTGCGGGCGAAAGCAGAAAGGCCCCTACCTTACCGAATTCCCGCGGATCGCCGTAGCGCCCCAGGGGAACGCCGGCCTGCATTGCCTTTCGCACTTCATTTGGATTACGGCCTGTGGCCTCCGCATTGCTCCTTTCTATGCTGGCCAATCTGTCTGTATCAATGAGTCCTGGAGCTATGCAATTGGTGCGGATCCCATCTGCAACCAGCTCCCTGGACAGAGTCTTCATCAATGCGTTGACTCCGCTGCGAAAAACATTGGAAAGGATTAGATTGTCTACTGGCTCCCGAACGGACTGGGATGTGAGCATAAGGATGGAGCCGCGAGATCCTCGAAGCGCGGGAAGCGATTCGCGTACCATACGAACAGCGCTCATCAGAGTGAGCTGATAGGCAGCGTCAAAATCGGCATCATCGAAGTCCTTGAATTTTCCGGCTGGAGGGCCCCCGGCATTGACCAGCAGGCCGTCCATGCGACCAAAGGTATGCATGCCCTCTTCGATCCAGGCCTCTATGCTTTCTGCCAAGGAGCAGTCCAGAACTCCACCTCGAACCGTGGCATCCTCATCGGCGCCCATTTCCTTCAACGTCCGAAACAAGGTGTCTTCGGTGCGTCCGCCCAGAAAGACGGAGGCTCCGCTTTCATGAAGCTCCTCTGCTATGGCGCGGCCCAACCCCCGGGAAGAAGCCGCCAGAAAATAGACTTTGTCCCTAACTCCCAGATCCATGACTATGGATGTATTCCCGCATTCTGTAGATCAACCTTAAAGTAAGGCGGAAAGCTAAAACAGGGGAATTCTGAAAGTATGCACGATTTCTGCATGTAACCGGGAGCCGGAGAGAACAAGCCCGGAGCGATTAAACAAGCTGGTAGGGCTGCAGCGTTTCCTGGCGCCCTTTTACCTGAACCTGAGGCATTTTGCTCACTTCGCTTTCTCCCAGCCCGGCCTGACGAAACGCCGCTTCCGAGATGAGGGCACGACTTCCAAACTTCTTGTTCAGTCCTTCCATTCTGGAGGCAAGGTTCACAACGTCGCCAATAATGGTGTACTCTTTGCGCCTGGGAGAACCCACATTTCCCGTCACAGCTTCGCCAAAATGAATTCCTATGCCCACTTGAATGGCGTCATCGGTAAATCTTGCATTTCGTCTATCCAGCTCCTCCAGAATACTTCTGGCTGCGGCCACGGCATTGGCTGCATTGTTTCCGCTGGAAATTGGCGCTCCAAACACCGCCATAAATCCATCGCCCAGGAACTTGTTAATGATTCCCCGATTCTCGTTTACTATGTCGATCATGAATGCGAAGGCTTCGTTTAGTCGCCCAATTACTTCTACCGGACTGCGATTCTCAGCGAACCGCGTAAAGTCCCGGATATCCAGAAACATGACGGCCACTTCTCTGCTTTCTATTTCGTACTCCTGATTCATCAATTGGTTGGCCACTTCCGGCGAAACATGTTTACCAAAGGTGTCCAGTATCCGATTTCGTTCCTCCACGATACTTACGGCCGCTTCGGCTCTTCTGTGTAATTGACTGGCCACAATGCCCACAACAAGACCGCTCACAGCCATGACCGTACAACGACTGTAAAAATAACTCGGAAATTCAAGCAGACGGGGCGGAAATGATTCGGGGCTTGCATGCAACGCATAGTGTACCAGCAAAGCGTATTGAAGTCCGCCTACCAGACCGCCGGCCAGACAAAGCTTCCAGTCCAGGCGCAATACAGAAAGCAGGATGAAAGTGAAGTAAGCGTACGTTCCGGGGCTGCTCAGACCCAGGAAATAATCTCCAATGGACATGAACCAGAAAATCATGGCGCTGGGCGCGCTCATCTCCAGGAGCATATTGATGTACTGAATCCATGACTGTAATCTGGACCGGCTTAGTATTAGATTGTGGATGTAGAATGCCAGGGCGAATTCGAACACAGCGGCCAGTCCGAATAGCAGGGCAGGAATGAAAAGAAGATGGGAGTTTTCCCGGGGGAAGGGATTTCGACCGCCTGTGGTCTGAATCATGAAAGCCAGAAGTGCGAAGAGAAAAAGAGATCCGACAATCGTGACTCGAATCCTTTCGCTTCGCAGAAGCTGCTGATGCAACTCGAAATCAAATTCGTTGCTTTTGCTTTTTCCGGGCACAACGGATTCGCTGGCCCCAATCCTGCATTGTCAAGGTTTTTCCGGCTCGCCAGCAAATTCGCTTTCTGAAGCCTCCGCCGATGCTGCGGCCATGGGCGACCAGTTCTTGCGTAATCGACCGTCCGAGGTTAATCGCTCCAGGTCCAGTTGTCGAACCCTGTCGTGCATTTCTGCCAGAATGCCGCGAGTGATTTCCTTCATGATGCTCCCGGCAACTTCTGCCTCCAGGACTTCGCTGATGATCTTGCTCACATCTCCGCCAATGCGATTTACAACTCCATCCATGAACGGTATGCGACTGAGCTCGCCCATCATACTTTTTGTATGCAGCGATTCTTTAACGAGAGCATCCAGCTCCTCTTGATGATTTTTGAAGGCTTTCCTGGCAAGTTCTGCATAGTCCAGACGACTCATTACTTCTTCCACGCGGCCCAGGGACTGGAGGAATACAGCATCGGCAATGGTATCAACAATAATATCTCGGAAGCGAAAGGTGATTTCCCTGGTTAAAGACTGACTGACGTCTTCGCTGGCTTTACCCAGCTTGTAAAAGGCGATGCCCAGTTTCACCCCACGCAGCAGCAGGAATGGACGGAGCATCACGATGGGTATCAGTCCGATAACCTCGTACCAGTTTCGTGTCAGGAATTTCCAGCGGTCCTCTTCCTTCCAGAGACGGCGAAGAAAATCCAGGCCCCAGAGAGTGAGTACAAAAAAGTCAAATCCTATAAGAGCCAGAGAAACCCGGCGATCAAGAAAAACATCGTAGGAACCGCGCAAGAGCAATAGCAAGGTGTCAATGACAACTAGAGAAAGGAGGAAGTAGTCCCATTTTCGTCCCGGAAGCAACGATAATAAGCGGCGAAAGGAACGCTTTTGCGGCTCCCGGCTTTCATCTTTCGGCTCGGTCTGGTCATCAGAACTTTGCCCGGAAGCGTTGAATGGCGATGCTCCACCCGAGCCAGCTCCTGGGAAGCCCTCTTCGGACTTGCCGGCATTGCGGTCGCCCTCCCATTTGTCAAACTCGGACATAGTTCCAGAATCGGCGGAGGGGGTTAGAAGATCCAGTACAGAAAGACCTGAATCGCAATCAAAAGAACGGCCCAGAGCCGCAGATCTTTCCACCCTCGAAGCGAATCCCGATATCCCAGAACACCGGGTAGCCAGAAACAAAGTCCCAGAATACCCAGCATTCCGGCAATGGCCAATAGCCGGGGCCAGTTAAAGACTGCAAGTATGGAATCAAGCATGATCGTCCCTCCCGGTCTCACCACTTTCAGAAGAAGGGGCCCTGGAGTTGCCGGTATCGATGCCCGAAGCCGGGATCACCGAGCGAAGCGTAAGTCCCTGGATATGGTCCGGATTGGGTGGATCGGTGAAGTAGCGTGCCGCAAAGAGAAAGACGCTGCTAAACACAGCGCTTCCAAAGGCGACATAGAGCATGTTCCACTCAAGGCCCAGCCGTAGGATGGCAGCAACAACAATGCCCAGAAGCAATGCCATAAAGCCCCCGGAAGGAGTGGGACGACGGCTTAGAATTCCCAGAGTAAGTATTGCCAGAACAGGCCCCTGAAAGAGCGCCAGGGATTCCTGAATGAATGTATAGATGCCCCCAAATTCTCCGGTAACAGGGGCAAAGGCCATGCCGAAGACCAGACCCACAAAAGTAACCCAGCGCCCCATGCGAAGCTCAAGATTCTCCCTGGCTTCCGTTTCGGCCGCTTCCTCTTTGCCCGAACGCTTGAAATTCGCTTTCCAGACTCCGTAGATGTCGCGCGTAAACATGGTACTGGCGGAATTCAGGGTTGAGTCCACAGAAGATTGAAGGGCCGCAATGAAGGCCACAAAAAGCAGTCCAGAAAGTCCCGGAGGCAGAACGTTTTTGATAATCCACGGTAAAGCCTGATCCTTGTCGGGCAGCGGGTCGGCGCTGAGCACCAGTACCAGAAAACCGGGCAGAATAATCAGAAGCGGAATAAAGGTCTTCGCGAATGCTGCAAAGAGCATGGATGCCTGGCTATCCCACTGACTCCGAGCGGCCAGGGTTCGCTGCAGCACGGCCTGGTTGGCGCACCAGTACGCAGGCGAAAGCACCATTGCCAGTCCAAGCAGTACACCGGGCCAGGGAAAGTCTGGATGGTCGGCAGGCAAAAAGACTCGAAGTTTGTCCGGGTGTTCCGTGGTGAGCTTGTGAAAGAAGCTGTCCAATCCGCCGGCCTGTTCAATGCCGAAGTAGGCCACGCCCAGCGAACCGCCAAACATGATCACCAGTTGCACTGTATCCGAATAGGTGACCGCTTTAAGCCCGCCGGAAATTGTATAGAATCCAACCACCACTCCGGTCACCAGAATACCAACCCAGTGAGACCAACCCAGGTAGGTATGGAGCATTAGTGCTGTGGCCCAAAGAAATACTCCAACGATGACAAAAGAAAAAGCGGTGAAGATTATTGCGCTGAGGAAACGTGTGCGTTCATCGTATCGCTTGCCCAGATACTCCGGGATGGAATAGACCCCCGCTCTCCAGTAGTAAGGCAGAAAGAGAAAAGCGCCCAGCACCATAGCCGGAATGGCGCCAATCCATTCAAAGTTCGCCTGTGCCAGCCCGATTTCATAGGCATTACCGGCAGAACCCACGTAATCATTGGAACCGATATTGGTGCCAATGATAGACATGCCAATAACCCAGAAGGGAAGACTCTTTCCGGCCAGGAAGTAATCAGAACCTGATTTGACTCCGCGGGAAATGTATATTCCAAAAATGATGAGCCCTACAAGGTAGGCGATAATGAGACTTAGATCAAGCCAGTGTACCTGGTTCATGTGCGTATCTTCTTCTTCATCCGTGCCGACAGAAGCTCCACGCGCTTTGCGTAGGCTTGCTGTCGGATTCCGGGAATCGTAGAAAGATATCGGTACAGCTGCAGTTCAAAGTCAAGGCATTCCCCCAGGTGGCCCACAGCATCCTGGCGCAAAGCCTGGCGGGAGATCACCATATGCCTGGTGTTGATGGTGTCGGGAGCAATGCGACGTACCAGATCATCGATGATTCCCGGATGAATCGCGCCGCCAACGCTGGTGCGAAGTTCATATTCCTGGCAGCGAACCACAATCAAAGCGCAGGCTTCCAGTACCTCTGGATCATCCGGAGAACGATCCATGCTTCCGGAAAGGTCGGTACGAGCCGCCGTTACTTGCGTCAGTTCCTTTCGAGCCGGTGAGGTTAAGATGGAATCCATGTTGCGAAAGGCAGTGATGGTTTCCAGGTTGATTCCCTTCTCAAGAGTGGAGTAGCGGGCCGGCGGACAGAGTTCCCGGAGGGTCTCTATAAAATTCTTAAGGGCGTAGGAGGATTCAATCATCGGCGCAATGATTCCATCCACACCGATCTCCAGCAAGCTGCGGATGTCATTGCGGGCTTCCGGACCGCCAATTTTCACGTGAAGGGGTAGCAGGCCCTCTGTAATGCGGCGCAAAAGGGAGATCTCATCGAAGGACATGTCCTCCACCTCGGTGCCTGTCTTAATGGCCACCAGACCATGACGCTCCTTGAGGTTTCGTAGTGCGGCGCTCAACCTGAGCTCTTCTTTCTGGTTCTTTTCCATATGCTTCGGAACGAACTACACCGGATCTCTGTTCTTATCGGCAAAGGAGCCGGGAACTGAACTCGTGATTATGTCATGCGCCACAAAAGCGCAAACAAAAATGTCCATTGTTTTGTTTTTTTATGGGCAGATAGGACACCGGAAGAAATCTGCACGCATGGCTCTTACCAGTCTGGAAAAGAAAAATCATTACGCTATTCTGACCATCAATCGCCCAGATGCATTGAACGCTCTGAACGAAGACATCCTGAACGAAATCCATGAACACGTGGAAGGACTGGCCGGCGATGCAGCCATTCGAGGTTTGATCATTACAGGAACCGGCGAAAAAGCTTTCTGCGCCGGAGCCGACATCGGACAAATGGCCAGCTTCAACCCGGAACAGGCGGAAGCCTTCGCCCGAAAAGGCCACAAGACTATGAATGCCATTGCGGGTTCGGATCTAGTTTCCATCGCAGCGATAAATGGCTTTGCGCTGGGCGGCGGTCTGGAGCTGGCCCTTTCCTGCGACATTCGCATCGCCTCGGACAATGCGAAAATGGGCCTGCCGGAGACAGGTCTGGGCATTATCCCTGGCTTTGGCGGCACTCAACGACTTTCGCGTCTGGTTGGCCCTGCTCTGGCCCTGGAAATCATACTTACTGGCACTCAGGTTAAATCGGATCGCGCTCTGCAAATTGGGCTTGTGAATCAGGTAGTGGTCCAGTCCGAACTACTGAATACTGCCGAAAAAATGATGGGAATCATTACCGGAAAGAAAGGGCCCGAAGCCCAGAAGATTGCTCGATGGCTTGTCCATAGCGGTCTGGAACAGCCGCTTTCGGCAGCCCTGGAAAGGGAAATCAACGAATTCAGTCAAATATTCTCCCGGGAAGAGCCGCGGGTAGGTCTGACAGCCTTCAAAGAAAAAAAAGAGCCGGATTTCTCCGGAGGCTAATGGAGGCAATGTACTGCTGCCCGGAACCGGGTATTCCGGATCTGGTCAGCGCATGGCATACGCATAGCGATTACGCATAGAGAGCGAGTGCGCATAAAAAGAAAAAAGAGTGAGTATACCAGGCAGATGATTCGCTACGCTCCGGAACAGGGATGTAAACCAGGAGCAAATAAAAACAGAAAGTCGAATCCTCTGGAATGGGCCGCATGCTGAATCACCGTTCTGAAATGAGCAGAACCCGCAAACCAGGGATGGTTTCGGAAAATAATATAAAGGCTTCTCCCCGAACCCTGGCGCATGAGTTGGAAAAAGATTAGAAACAGCTACTCTGTTGATGAAATACTGAATATTGTACCTGGCGCGGTGATTGTACATCGCAACTGGGAAATTCTGTACGCAAATGAGCCGGCCGCTGCCCTCTATGGCGCAGCAAGTCCAGATGAGATGAGTGGCATGCCCGTTTCAGCGTTGATGGACGGGCATCTACCCACGATACTGGAAAAGAGCCTTCCTACCCTGCCCCTGGGTCAGACATTTTCGCTTACATTTCAACTGCATCGCAAAGACGGAAGCAACCTTTCCGTGGATTCCTATAGCACCGCTTTCGCAACGGAAGAGGGTCCTGCCATCCTTGCCATAATTCGCAACCGGGACCGCACCCAGAATGATCGATCTCTTTCGCTGATCACAGAGATCGCCGCCCGAACTGGCACAGAGTACTTTTCTGAGTTAACGCGCTCGCTCTGCAAACATCTAGGATTGTCAGGCGCGGTACTGGGTGCCTTTCCCGAGGACCGAGCCCTGGAGGAACTGGAATCCTTTCGCACGGTTTCGGTTTTTCATGAAGGAGAAAGCCAGAAGCCCGCGGACATTCCCATCAGCGGAACACTTGCAGAATGCGTCATTCAAGATGGCTATTGCCTGGTGGCTGACAGTGCGCGGCAGGTTGCAGCAGAAAGCTGCCTTAAGAGAAATGGTTTTCGATCCGGGGCAGGTATACTTCTGTACGACAGCAACCAGCGACCCAATGGCGTACTGGTAGTTTACTCCAGCAAGATTATGGAGGATCCGGAGTTCGTTTTCTCTATTCTAAAACTGATTTCTGTTCGTGCTGCCGCAGAAATCGAACGCCAGCAGGCTCGTCTCAATCTGCAAAAAAGCGAACGGAAGTCCAGTCTCCTTATGGAGAAAGCGGCAGACGGAATTTTCCTCCTGGACTCCCTGGGCCGTATTCAGGACGCCAACCCTTCCGGCTTACACTTGCTGGGCGATCCTGAGAATGTACAGGGACAGCCCATTCAGAGCTTTGTCCAGGAGAGCGAGTTTCTGTCCGAAAAAGGAGACATCGCGCTGCAAAGGGTGCGCTTTCGGGCCGGGGGTAAACCAAGAACCTGTGAAGTAAGCTCTGTGCGATTGCCCAGCGGCAAAATGCAGCTCATTGCACGGGACATTACCGATAGGCTGTTAACCGAAGCCAAATATGGAGTAATCTTTGAAGGAGCCAACGATGCTATTTTCCTGGCCGAGCTGATTTCCGGAGCCGTCCTGGAAGCCAACCAGCAATGCGAGGAGATTCTGGGGCTGCCCCGGGACCAATTCCTGGAGATGCCTTTTACGAATATCTTCCCGGAAGAACAGCAGCGAAGGATCAAAAGGCTTTTTGATTATTTCCTGAGACAGCGAAAGTATGGCCGAGGGCGGCTTCGCCTGGATTTCCACAGGCGAGATGGGTCGATGCTCCCGGTGGAAATATCCACCAGATTAATCGAAGATGCGAACCAGGCATTGGTGGTAGGCGTTATCCGCGATATCAGCGATTCGGTAAGAGCCGACCAGGAAAGGAAATCTCATCTGACTACTCTTTCCTTGCTGGAAGAAGCGGTCATTGAACTGGATCAGAGTCTGCGGGTTCGAAATGTAAACGAGCCCTTCGAGAAGTTCTTTGGAGCTCAGGAAAGAAGTACCATCGGTGAATCCTTTCCGCAGCTGGTGCATCGGGACTTCAGGGATATGGTCACGTCGGCGCTCACATCTCTTTTGCGGGGCCGCAATCGCGTTCGACTCCGGTTTCCTGTTCTCTCGGCAGAGACAGGTATGAGCTGGTACGAAGGCAAGTTCATCGCTTACAACGAAAGAGATCGGACTGCTATCCGTGGTCTTATCAGAGATACCACGCTGGACTACATCTCTGAAAAGCAACGCCATTTCGCAGCCTATCACGACAATCTTACCGGACTTCCGAACCGAACTCGCATGGAAGAGGATGTTCAAAAAGCCCTGCTCAATGCAGAGGCCAGCGGCCAAAAGGTGGCCGTGGGCCTCCTGGACCTGGATCATTTCTTCAACATAAATGAGATTCTGGGACACAAAATGGGCGATCGCGTTCTGGCATTGTTCGCCGAAAAGCTTCGTACCATTCCGGAGCTAAAAAATGGGCTCTACCGCTGGGGCGGCGACCAGTTCGTATTCCTGGTGGATCAGGTTGGGGCGATGGAAAGGATTCGCGAGCTGGCCGCATTGCTTATGGAATTGATTCGGCTTCCCATGGAAGTGGAAAGCGAAAAAGTCCATGTTACCTGTAGTGTTGGCGTTGCGCTTTATCCCGATGATGGGGCCAACCTTGACGAAATAGTAGGACAGGCAGACCGGGCCCTCAACTATGCAAAAAAGCAGGGGCGGTTCAACTACAAGTTTGCATCAGATCTACCAAAGAAAGCCTTCTACCAGCATCAATTGAGTATACGAAATCATCTGGTGGAAGCGATCCAGAACCGACATATAGAACCTTTCTTTCAGCCTATTGTAGCCGCCAATTCGCATAAGATAGTGGGAATGGAAGCTCTGGCGCGCTGGCCCAATACCAATGGGTTGGGCAAGGTGGGTCCGGATGCCTTTATCCCTCTGGCCGAGAATATGGGTCTGATTGCCGATCTCGGCCGTACGGTTCTGGAGAAGGCCCTGGACTATCATTCCCAATTGAAAAAGAGCGGATTCGATCTGGAGCTCTCGGTAAATATTTCCAGGAGACAGCTCTTTAGTAGGGATCTGGCCAGAACTCTACAGAAGATGGTAAAAGAAGCGGGACTCAGCCCTTCCGACGTAGTTCTGGAAATCACCGAATCCATTGCAATGCTTGAAGTGGAAAATGCCACCGCCCATCTTCTGGACTTGCACCAGGCCGGATTTCGCCTGGCCATCGATGATTTCGGCACCGGATACTCCACATTGGCTCAGCTACATGAAATGCCCGTGGACGAAATCAAGATCGACCGTGCATTTGTTCAGCGAATCAATACCGGCGAGGGTTACCGGATTCTGCAGGCCATTACAGGCATGGCCGCCGCTCTGGGGCTTACCATGGTAGCCGAAGGCGTGGAGGATCAAGCCTCCCTGGGTAAACTGGAGGATCTGGGGGTTCATTCCATCCAGGGGTTCTATTTCAGCCCTCCGGTGGAGGCGGCGGAATTCAGCAATATCCTGAAGGGCAATAGCTGAGTTCGGCCGGCGGATCCAGGGCCGATCCGGACATCTCCGTAGTCCCGAGTGGAACCCAGGTTTTGGGGTTGCATCCTTTGTATCCAGGTATATATGGTGGCATGAACCTTTCCGCCCGTCTGCTCATTCTATGCACTTTTTTCCTTGTTGTTGCCTGCGGTCCGCGGCATGAGGAGGCGCGCAACTTTGCTAAAAGTACCGAACTGAAGGGCGCAGCTTTCTTTCAGGAACTGGCAGGCCTTTGCGGAAAGGGGTACACTGTCAATCATCGGTCCACATCAGCTGTGCCTACCCGGGATGGCTGGCTCATCTATTCCAACCTCTACCTGTCCATTGGAGCCCAGGCACGATCCATTGCCGAGGCCCAGGCTTCCAGCCGCATGAACGTCGCTCGCTATATGGAATGCATGTTCGTGGCTGGAAAGGATCAGAATGTGAATCGCATAGAGGTAAGCCTTGATTTTTCGGACATTGCAGATATTCTCAATCCAGTGAAACTCGGCCGCTACCGGATGGATATCAGCAAATTGAGTGGGCTGCAAGCGTGGCAGGAGGAGCCCTCCTTCTTTGAGCGCCATCGAGTAAACACGTTCATAGAAGCGAATATGGAGACTGTTTTCGAGGACTGGAGTCAGATGAAGCTGGAATAGAAAACCCGGCGATTCTTGCGGTCCGACCTTCATTCGCAGAGTCCGCTTTCCCGAAAAAATCTTGACCCCCGGCTCCGGACGTTCACAACTTTCAATAACTTCTGAAACTTATGAAGGAACGAATCATGATACCAATCCACATTCACAACCAGGCAGTCTTTGCAGAAGTAGCCGATGCTCAGCAGCGTTCAGCGCCATCCCCGGTAAACTCAGCGCAACGGTCTGGCTTTTCCGGATCGGTCTTCAGCTCGTATCATTATCTGGCAGGGTTGGCGATTCTGCTTCTTGTATCCGCAGGTCTGGCCGCCGAGCCCACAGCGAGAGAAGTGGTAGATCTCATGGATCAAAAAACCCGGGGAAACACCTCCCAGGGATTGATGGAATTGCAGATCGACCGGGACAGGGTGCATCGAAGCTTGCTTATGGAAATCTGGGACGAATCGCGCACGGACCGCGCTTTCATTCGAGTGCTCAAGCCAGAGCGCGATCGAGGTACTGCTTTCTTGAAGGTTAAGACCAATATGTGGCAGTACGTACCCAGCATTAACAAGGAAATCAAAATTGAAGGATCTCTCCTTCAGGATTCCTGGATGGGTTCTGATTTCACCAACGATGATCTGCTGCGGGCCACCAGCGTAGTGGACGACTACGATCACAAGTTTCTCAGCACCACCGGAAATACCTATCGAATCGAAATGATACCCAAACCCAGCGCTGCAGTTGTCTGGTCAAGGATCGTGCTTGAAGTGCGTAAGTCAGATTATCTACCGGTGGAGCAGGAGTTCTACGACCATAAAGGTAGGTTGAAGAAGAAGATGCTCTACGATCAAATAAAGAATATGGGCGGCCGCACAATTCCTACAAGATACCAGATGCTTAGCATAGAAAATGGTCGTGAGGTTTCGAAGACAACGCTCATCTTTCACCGACTTACTTTTAATTCTGCCATCCCCGACTACATCTTTAGCAAGTCCAATCTCAGAAAGTAGATTACCATGGCTGCGTTCCGACTTGCATTCAGAAATCTCTTTCGCAACAAGCGTCGCACCACGATCACGCTGGTCTCTATTGCCTTTTCGGTGGCACTGACTTCCTTTCTGCGCTTCCTGACCTTCGGAACGCATCAGGAAAACATCGATCAAATGGTAGGCCTTACTACAGGATACATCCAGGTCGCCGGCTATGGCTGGATTGAAAGCCGCCGCCGACTGGAACGCGCTGTAGATTATACCGATGAGCTCCAGGCGAAGCTGCAGCATCCTGATATTCTGGCCATCAGCCCTCGCATAGAAGCAGGTGCACTGGTGGCTCGCAAAGAACACAGCGCATTTGTACGAGTGCAGGGCGCCGACCCGGAAAAGGAAAAACAGGTAACCACCATGTACAAGCGCGTAAGAAAAGGTCAGTACCTTGCGCCGGATTTCGTGGCAGAAGAAAACGAGGATGGTGTGCTAATTCACCAGGTATTGATTGGACAAAGGCTGGCTACAAACCTGGAAGCGGAAGTGGGCTCCGTGATTTCCATTGTAGGCTCTCGCTTCGACGGTTCGACCGGGGCGGCCCTGGCACGAGTGGTGGGCATCATAAATACCGGCAATCCAGAATTGGACAGCTCCTACCTCTGGACGGACCTGGAAACAGCAAGGATTCTCTTCGCCCCCGACAGTCAGGATCAAGGTCTGAGGCGGTACACTTCTGTCGCGCTGGCCACGGAAAACCCTCTGGTGGCCGAGGATGTGTATGAAGATCTCAAGCAACGGTTTCCGACGCCGGTTACAGAGCTTGCGCCGGAGCATGCGAGAGTCTACGATCCTGTAGTGCTTTTCTGGGACGATCTGAACCAGGATCTGGTGCAGTATTTGCTTCTGGATCAGATCGGAAACGAGATCACTCTTACTTTTTTGATTCTTATTATGGCATCCGGTGTGATGACCACGGTGGAGATGTCGCTGCACGAAAGGCAGAGGGAATTCGGAATCCTGATGGCCATCGGCACTCGCGGGGCTCATCTAATCAAGGTTGTGATGCTGGAGGTTTTCCTCTTGCTGCTTCTGGGAATTCTACCGGGTTTGCTCATCGGTATGGCCGGCGGATACTATCTGCAATTTAATCCAATCGATATATCCGGAGATCTGGGCGAGGCCATGCAAGAAATGGGAAGCGTGGTCACTGTGCGGGCCATCGTAAACTTCGAGGAAACCTACATTGCCATTCTGTCGCTGATGATTCCCTCGCTGGCGCTGTCTTTCCTTGCAATTCGCAAGATACCTCGACTGAATCCCGTGGAGGTCATTGGAACGCTATGAATTTGGCCGATCGAATCAAGTACCTGGCTCTTTTTGCATGGCGCAATGCGTTACGTCATCGACGACGCTCCCTTCTGGTGCTCAGCACGGCAGCAGTCGGTATGACCGGCGTACTATTCTCCATGGGTTTTTCCAACGGCATGGTAGATTCCATGATTCGCGGAGGCGTGGAGTCTGGTATGGGACATACTCAGATTCGACCGGCCGGCTTTGATCAAAAACGCAAGCTTGACGAACCTATCCCGAAGGGCGCAGAGCTTTTGAAGGCAATTGGAACCCTCGAATTCCCGGACGAACTCAAGCCTGTGAATTATTCTCCTCGTTTCGAACGCGAAGGACTGCTTCGCATCGGCTCGTACCAGGAAGGAGTAATTCTTACCGGTATCGACGCTTCTACGGAAAAAGGGGTAAGCTCTTTCGACGAATGGATCGTAGAAGGAGAGTACCTGAAGGACCGGCCGATTGCGCCCGCAGGGCAGGAAGCAGACCTGGGCATAATTCCCTGCATTCTCGGCAGAGTGAATGCTCAGCGAATGGAAGTGGAACTGGGAGATTACGTGATTCTCACTCTGGGCAACCGGAGTTCGCAGTCCGTTTCTGTACGAGCGGAAATCGTAGGGATCTTCGAATCGCCCATGACCGGCGTGGACCGACACACAGTACTGGTCAGGCGCAGCGATCTCAGCCATCTTTTTGAAGAAGACTCCTCCGAAATAAGCAACATCACTTTTCTGGGCCCATCCCTTGAAAAAGCGGGGGACCTGGATGCTTTTCTGGAGTCCAGAAAAGACCAACTCCTGGCGCAACAGGAAGGGGGCAGCAACTCTGCGCCAGCTCAACGGGACGGGAATCCGAAGGCTTCGTTTGAAATCCTGTCTTTCTTCGAACTTCAGCCTCAAATCGAAACCATGCTTAACTATATCGAAGACATAAAGGGCATAATCTACGGAGTTCTTATGTCTGGCTTCGCGCTCACTTTGTTGAATTCTGTCCTGATGAGCGTCTTCGAGAGGACCAGAGAAATCGGCATTCAAATGGCAATCGGTACGCGAAAGAGCTTCATCGTTGTTTCAATAATCCTGGAGTCCATGATTCTGGCCATGGGTGGAGCGGTAACAGGTCTCATAACCGGAGGCGGGCTGGTTCTTCTACTCCTGCCTACGGGTATTCCGTTGGGGAGTTTTGCCGGCGCGGTAGAGATGATGGGAACGATGACTGCCGTGATCTATCCCAGACTTACTATGGACGACATTCTTCTAGGATTCTACGTCGCCCTGGGTATGAGCGTCGTCGCAGCACTGTATCCGGCCTTCAAAGCCACGAGTATTCAGCCTGTGGAAGCCATTTCAGGAAGAAAGTGAAGCGCGGGTAGAAGGAAGGTTAACTATGAACGGTATCGCAACGAATTACATTAACATTCAGAATTTAAGTCGGCAGTACATCCAGGGGGAAACGGTGGTTAATGCCCTTTCCGGCATTGAACTTGGTTTCCAGCGCGGAGAATTCGGCGCGCTGGTAGGGCCCTCGGGCTCCGGCAAAAGTACGCTACTGAATTGTATGGGCGCTCTGGATAAACCCACGACAGGGTCCGTGGAAATCGACGGAAAAGATGTTACCAGACTTACCGGAAATGAACTTAGCGATTTCCGGCTGCAAAACATTGGCTTTGTGTTTCAGGCTTACAACCTGGTTCCCGTACTCACGGCATATGAGAATGTAGAATATATACTTCTGCTACAGGGAGTTGGGCCCGCAGAACGAAAGCAGAGGATCCATGCACTTTCGAAAAAGATGGATATGGACGATTTGATGCATCGCTTCCCGGATCAACTCTCGGGCGGCCAGCAGCAAAGGGTGGCAGTGGCCCGGGCCCTGGTTGGTGAACCCGAAGTAGTACTGGCGGATGAACCTACAGCCAACCTGGATAGCGCCAACGCAGAAAAGCTGATCGAACTGATGCTGCAAATGTGCGAAGAAACGGAGACCACTTTCATTTTCAGCACCCACGATGATCGTGTCATGAAGAGCGCTCACAGACTCATTCATCTCAGGGATGGGCAGGTAGAGCGAGATGAAAAAGTGCAATAAGTCTGCTCCACTGCTCTTACAACCCCGAAATTCTCAAGAATTCTGGAAACCGGTTCTGGCAACTTGTCAGAGAACTACTGTCGCAGAGAACCTGCGCGGCGCCTTACTTGTTGTAGTCTTCCTTCTGTTTTCTTCCGTCTATTCGAATGCTCTTATTGCAGAAGGTTCTGATCCGGGCATGGCTGAAGAAGCCGCTGGGACGGAAGAGACCGCAGAAAGCGTTTCGGATTTTGACCTCAGCGAATTCGACAAGCCTTATCATTTCGGAGGCTTCTTCCGGCAGGGCATTTCCGGACTGAAGCCCTACTATCCGTACGACAAAGGTTACACCGACATGACTTCGGAAAGCCGCATTCGTCTGAGGGCCGAGTATGCCAGGGGACCTCTGGAAGCAGAAATCAGCGGAAACGCCGATTATCTTTTCACCAATCATCCGGAATCGCCAGCCTTCCTTCCGCTCTATGCATCGGAGGTGCGAAACCGCGCACTTTCTCTGGAGACAATTCAGAACAAGAAGGACTACCTGATTCGCGCAGACATTCACAGAATGAGCGTTGC
>JAGRNE010000320.1 GCA_020440915.1 Leptospiraceae bacterium
TTCGGGGGTGGTGGCGCTGAGATTGGGGCCGCCTTTGACGAGCGGCGAAGATGTTTGCAGGCTCTGGATCTCCAGAAGAAAAGGGATACGCGCCTGCTTGCCGGTCCCGGCATCGGTAAGCGGGTTTTTGCCGGGCTGAAGCAATGTTTGCCCGACGGCCCCGGTTTGCAGATTTCTGAGCGTTGCCAGTGCCGGTTCGCTGGAATACCAGTGGAGATCTATTTCATCCATACCGGCGGGTTGCAGTCGGGGACGATAGTATCCAGGTCTCCCTGGACTTGCAAATCTACAGTCCTCTGTACCAGCATGCATGAGCCAGTCGTCCGCCCAAATCCTGGATCGGTGGCTGGCGAAGCCTCCGGTGAAACGGTGACGGCCCAGGATTCGCTCTTCCAGGAAGCCGTCCGCACGAAGCGCGACCAGGGTGGTTTTCAGCGTAAAAGGCTGGTTCGGGATGCGAAAATCCCTGTTCTCCAGCGTTGCCGCAGATTCAGCAAAGCAATATTCCCGCCGGCCCATCACTGCGAATCGGCCGTTTACATTCTCCGGAACCGGTAGCGTGAAGCGATACTGCTTACGATGGGAAGTCAGCTGTATTTCCATTTCCGCGGCCAGGTAAGCAGTCGCCTCCTGCGCTTCTGAAGCAAACACCCTCCATTCCAGAAATTCCATCCTTGGATGGCCGGCCGGACCTATGGGTAGCACTTCGTCCAGAGTCAGTTCGGGTAATCTGGTTTCTGGATTGGCATAACCGGGACTCATGCCGTGGCGCCGGCAAAAATCTCTGAGTAACCCCTGGCACCGGGAAGGATGAAGCAAAAAATCCTGTTCTATTGGAACTCTTGAATAGACGGAGCGGAGGGGATGCGAAAGAGGACTTCTGCCATAAAGAACCTTTTTCTGAGAGAGCTTCTGTTCGGTCTGATCGGAATCAGGGCTACTTCCGTAGGTTCTGGACTGTTCGCCTCGCCTGTCTACGAGCCGAACATGACTGTTAGCCGAAAGTTGCCGCAGCAGATAGAGTTCATTCCATATAACATCTTCAGGCGGCAGAAAGAAAGAGGCATCCGCGACAAGAAGATATATACCGCTCTGCAGTTCTTTCGCAGGCAGAATCAGAGGATGCCCATCTATCTCCAGGCGAAGAGCACCGGGCGCGCAATTGCGACGAACCGTCCATTCCAGGAATTTTCCGCCGGCTTTCTTTTGGCCGCTTGCATCAAGCAAACCTTCGGTGTTGACTTCTTCCAGAACAAGATCGTCGACGGCGCATGGCGGAAGTTTAGCAGACCTTTTTTCCTCGGGGAAACCCAGACTGTTGCAGTCTGTACAGGAGGCAATGAACCAGAAGCCCTGCCTGTAGTTGCCGGTAGCAAGAGAATGATCTTCCTTCGTATGCCGGCCATGATAGTCGAAGGCTGCAACGGCGGACTCGGTGGACTTCGATCTGTCGCCGCTTTGCTTAACCTTCCGGCTCCACTTCAGTGTTTTTCCCTCCTGCACGAAAGGAACGGCTATCTTTCCCTCCGAGTCTTGAATGAAACTGATAATGTGATCTGGATTTCTTTCCAGAAGAATCGTGCTGCCTTGCTGGCAATGTATTCGTGCCGAATAGTCGAAGTCGTCCGTTTCCAGCGCCACCTTCGTTTTCCCCTGGCAGGAGAATTCAATCTGCCTTCTGTCGTAGCACTCTTGCAGATTCTCTCGTAGCATAAGTCTGCCGTAGGATTCGGCTTCGCTACCGGTATCTTCGGATTGCAGCTTCCTGTCCTTGCCATCGCCGCCACCAGCCAGGCGTTCCAAGGAGCTTTGAATATCAAAGAGTCGAGTTTTGAGCCGCGAAAACTTTCTTTCCGAAAGCGGAATGGCAAGCCAATGCAATCTCTGCCGGAAACTTGATGGGTACAGAAGTATGAGTTCCTTTTCTAAAAGGAGGAAACTGTAGACGAATTCCGGATATTTTCTGGCCTGAGTTTTGAGGTCGGCATATTCTTTCCGCAGCCCTCGGACGTACGCATCGTTTAAGAATCTTCTGGATAGCAGGGATCTCTTCGCTCTTCCATGGAGGGAGGCCAGGTTCTCCAGAGCCTGCCGGCCATTGCCGTCATAGAAGAAATGAATCCGTTTTGATCGCAGACCCTTGAGAAAACTTCCATGGGTTGACGTCTGAAACGGACCAATGGGCCGGCTTTCTCCTTCGAGAGCGAGCCATTGATTCTTCAACTGGTTCAAGAATTCCTGGTCCTCAAAGCAGATCTTAAGTCGCAGACCATGCTCCCGTGGATAATAATCCGAGGGTATGGTAGTAAGGCAGTCTTCAAAGCCCGGACCACGATAATCTGTGGGCCCTGGAAGGGGGCTACTCTGCAAAGCTCTTGCATCTACTTCTATAGAATAATCCTTTGCAGAGACTGGCCAGACCGCAGTAGCGGAGTTAGAATTTCCGGCGCAGGAAAGGTAACTTGAAGCTGTAGCGGCTCCGAGCAGGATGGTAAAAGCGTGGCGCCAGATGTTCCATTTGGCTGATCCCATATTTGCTGTGGGTGCCGGCGCCGGGAATCGTTCACCCCATTATGAAGAAGATTCTTTTTATCACCGACTATTTTCGACCGGAACCCGGGGGGGTGGAAGGGTTGAATACCGGTCTGTCCCAGCTCTGGGAAGCCGGCATGATCGAAGTGGTGGCCCCGGAAGTCTCCATCAGCTCCAGGGATCATAGGATGCAATTTGACAGCAGGCTGGGATTTCCGGTGCATCGCATCGCCTCTGGTCGTGCTCGGGAGTTTCATCAATTCGTAGCGCATAGAATTCGGGCCTGCCAGCCTGACACGCTACTTCTGGGGGCGATTACCGATAGTACCCGCATAGCTACCACCGTGGCCCAGGAATACGATTTACCCTGGAGCGTCATTCTTTACTCCTCGGATTTGCCTTCTGTGTCCCTCCTGAAGGCCGGAAATCGAAAAGTGCTGAATCGGGCCCGATACGTCTTTACTCTGTCCAGATATTTAATGGAGCAGTTCTCGCGCAAAGGAGTGGATCGGGACCGCCTTATCGCTCTTCCGCCCGCTCTGGATTTTCGCTGGTCCAATGGAAAACTCCCTTTGCCCAATTTTCCAGATTCCGGGGCACGCATGAAGAAGAAGCTATTACTGCTCAGTGTGGGCCCCCTGGTAAGGGCCCGGGGGCTTGACATGATTTTTCCAGTCCTGGACCATCTGGAGGATCTGCGTAGCGAGATTCACTGGATTGTGGCCGGCAGCGGTCCAGAATACTCCTATTTGAACGAGCTCACACGAATTCATAAGAGGGAAGATCAGA
>JAGRNE010000321.1 GCA_020440915.1 Leptospiraceae bacterium
CTATGGAATGGTTCCTTTCGCTTCTGGTCTGCTTTTCCTTGATCCCTGGTTGGTATGGCGGAGTAGCCTTCGATCCGGCTTTCCCCTCTAATTATAGAGGATATATCTTTGTTCTGATCTTCGTTTCCGGGCCTCCGCTTTTTATAGCCTGGTTATTTCTTCGAAATCGCTTCCGTCTGATGGGGCTCTACATTGTACCTGCAGGTACCCTGCTGCGAATACTCGCTCTGGGTCTCATTTTCTTTTCCTTCGATGATGCCGGTTCCCGCAACAGCGCACTCATGGTTTTTCTCATCGGCATTGGAGCGTTCCTCATTTTTGAAGTTGCCAGCGCACTATGGGCGGGATTTCTTGGCCGCGGGTAACGGTCGTTCTGCTACCTTCGCCTGCTTTCACTTGACGGCAAGGCTGCATTTTCTCCAATGCCGGGGAAATTCTGAACGGGGTCTCATTTCCGGAGATCTCTGCAACGCTGGAACTGGTTAAACAGGAATGCCAAAAAGAATTATCAGTCTTATTCTATTCGCTTCATTTCTCGCAGTGCCCCTGGCCGCCGAAGACGGGCCAGAAGGCGCTCATTCCGAGCATGCGGAGAGTGCAGATCACAAAGAGGAGCATAGCTTCGATTTGCAGGCTCTTCTTGTGCACCACCTTATGGACTCTGTCATTATTGAGTGGCAACCGATGGGGACCAGGGTCTACCAGGATGAAAAACCGGAAGCATTCGCGGCCAACCCGTACCGCCGCTACACCTTTAAAGATGAGCAGGGCCGACTCTATAAATATGAAGGTGGCCTGCCGCTTCATATTACCCGCCGGGTTTCCATGATGTTCATCGTGGCTTTTTTGATGCTCATCATCTTCATTCCTGCCGCTCGCAAGATCTCCAGCAATCCTTACCGGGTGCAGGGCAGATTTGCCAACGCTGTGGAAGCTCTGGTGCAGTACCTGCGCAAGGATATCGCCGAAGCCAACATGCACCATCCTACGCCTGGCTACGTGGGATATATTATCACCGCATTTGTATTTATTTTTTTGAGCAACCTTCTCGGACTGTTCCCTCCCTTTGGAGAGATGGTCCTTATGGCAAAACAGCTCGTCACCGGAGCTCATCATCTGGGCAATCATCCTGCAGTAGGAGAAACGGATCCTGCATTGCTGATGATCTGGCCGGGTATTACAGTCACGGGCGACATCGCCGTCACCATGAGTCTGGCCGGTATTACCACCTTGCTTATCTGGGTGGCTGGATTTCATTATCAGGGATACAAGTTTATCTGGCATGTTGTGCCAGCCGGAGTGCCCTGGCCGCTGTATTTATTGCTATGGCCCATCGAATTTCTCGTTGGACCTCTGGCCAAAGGTTTTGCGCTCACCATCCGACTTCTGGCAAACATGACTGCAGGACACGTATTGCTTCTGGTGATCGCTGGATTTATCTTTAAGTTTCAAACCTGGTGGATGCCCATTGTATCTGTGACCGGGATGACGGCGCTCTATGTGCTGGAACTCCTGGTAGCTCTGTTACAGGCATTTATCTTCACGCTGCTTTCGGCCATCTTCATTGGCCTGAGTATGCACAGGCACTGAGGCAAGGGCAACATTTGCGCCTGGTCTCGGATAGGAGGGGCTTTCCTGAATCGCAACAGTGCGGATCGCTTTTATGCGAAATGCATCGGACAGGGAGTCTGAGTAAGCATTACGACAAACGTAATAAATTTGATAGGATATAAGGACAACTGGAGGATAGAATGATCAGCTTAGCATTTATCGGAGTAGGGCTCGGAATTGGTCTCGTGATCATCGGGGCTGGAATTGGAATCGGACGAATCGGCGATAGCGCGGCTCAAGGAATTAGCCGTCAGCCCGAGTCTTCTGGCTCCATCACTGTAGCCATGATTATTTCTGCGGCCCTGATTGAAGGTGCGGCTCTGTTTGCTCTCGTTATCGCTTTCCAGATGGGCGGTGTTCTGGACAAGTCCACTGTTAGCGAATACGCAAAAGCAAATCAGCCCGTAGTTCAGCAGCAGGATCAGTAAGGAAATCCGGGATAGGAAAGGAGGATCAGAATGTTGGAATTTATAGCAGCTCAGGGAGGCATTTCACTGCTGGAGGTGAATCCCGGTCTGGCAATCTGGACCACTGTTACATTTCTGCTGGTCCTCTTTATCCTGCAGAAGTTTGCCTGGAAGAAGATCACTTCTTCTCTGGATGATCGAGCCAATAAGATCCATAACGATCTGGACCGAGCCGAAAGCATCCGAAAGGACGCAGAGGCAAAGCTGGAAGAGTACATGGATAAGCTCAACGGCCTCAAAGAAGAAGGCCAGGAGATCATTGCAGAAGCTCGCAAAGATGCGGAAGCCCTGCGAAATGAGATTCTGGAGACTTCCCGCAAAGAAGCCGAGCAAATTCGAGAAAGAAGCAGAAAGGAAATCGATCTTGCCATGGACGCTGCGCTGGACAAATTACACAAAGATGTAACCACGCTGTCTGTGCAGATCGCTTCCCAGATCCTGGGCAAAACTCTTTCCGAGCAGGATCACAAGGAACTGGTAGAGAAATCTATCAAATCCGTGCAAAGCCTGAAGAACTGAGGCGGTTCAAACCGCATGGCTGCCGGCATCCTGCCGGCGCTCTAGAATAGCGCAAAGCGCAAGCGCCACAGGCGCAGGTGAAAGGGTCGCAATGAGCGATGAAAAGATAGGAAATCTATACGCAGAAGCTCTTCTGGATCTGGCCGGCAAAGAAGCCGCCGAGGTAGAGAGCGAGCTGCAGGAAGTGAGCCGAGCTCTGCACCAGGAACCTCTGGTCTGGAAGTTCTTTGCTGCGCCGGTAGTAGATGAAGATCAAAAGATGAAGCTTCTTCAGAAATCTCTGAAAGGCAACGTAAGCGATCTGATGTACAACTTCCTGGGAACCCTTTGCGCCAAGGAAAGATTCCACAATCTTCCGGATGTTGTGGAAGCCTATTCTCGACTGCTGGATGAGCAGCTGGGAAGGAAGACTGTAATCCTGGAATCGGCAACACAGCTGGATGATTCCACTGTGGAGCAAATTCGCAATGCTTTGAAAGATTATTTCAAGATGGAGATCGTTGTGGAACCCCGTTTGAAGCCAGCGCTGCTGGGCGGAATCGTAGTTCGCAGCAACGATGTACAGATCGATACCAGCCTGCTCAGCAGACTGAAGCGACTGGAAAAGAATCTACTATCTCAGAAAATCCTGGGCGAGGAATACTATGAAAATTAAGACAGACGAAATCGTAAGTGTACTCAAAAAAGAAATCCAGAGCTTCGAAT
>JAGRNE010000322.1 GCA_020440915.1 Leptospiraceae bacterium
TGCGAAAGCGCCAGATCCCGCACCATGTGGTGGGCGGTTATAAATTCTTTGATCGAAAAGAGGTAAAGGATCTGCTGGCCTATTTGCGGGTCATTGCCAATCGAAGCGATGAAATCTCTTTGCTACGTATCCTCAATCGTCCTCGCCGCGGTATAGGCGAAGGAAGCGTTCAAAAAATCGGGGCCTTTCTTCAGAACATTGTGGAAGAGGCGGATGCGGGCGGTATGCGGAGGCCGGACTTCTTCCACGCCCTGGAGCGAATCGCCAGCAGTCCGGAACTGATTCCAGGGATTCCGGCAAAGCAGGTGGCCGCCATCTACGAATTTGTGGAGTTCATCGAGAAATATCGCAAGGAATTCTCCCGGGCCCGCAAACTGGCTCCGGTACTCTCCACCATGATCCAGGAGTTAAACTGGGAGCACGAATTCATGCGAGAGGGATCCGACGAAAACCAGGTTCGTGCTCGCATGCTCAACCTTTCGGAGCTTACAAACATGCTGGCCTTCTTCGAAGCGAACTGGGAGGATTCCAATGCACCCGGTCTGTTCGATTTTCTGGCCCGAATTAGCCTGCAGGCCAGCGATGAGGAGGAAGATGGCTCTCGCGGACGGGTTCAATTGCTCACCCTGCATCTTTCCAAAGGTCTGGAATTTCCCACCGTATTTTTGACGGGGATGATGGAAGGCATTTTCCCGGCAGAACGATCCATTTCCGAATCCGAGAATCGGGAAGGCGCGCTGGAAGAAGAGCGAAGACTCTGTTATGTGGGTATTACCCGGGCCATGAAGAAGCTCTTTCTTTCGGCCAGCCGGACTCGCCGACGGTTCGGCGAAACCGAAGAAAAGGATCCTTCCCGTTTCCTGGACGAGATCCCGGCAGAGCTTCTGGACACCGAGGATTACAGCCTCAGCCGTATGGCCGAACAGAAGAAGGAAGAGATGGAAGAATGGTTGACCGATCTAAGAAATAACCTCAAAGTCAGCCTATGAGCGGTTCTCTCGGATTGGAATTCTATCTGGTGGTGCTGGGCGCCTGTCTTTTGACGGCCATTCTCAGCGCCATACTTACCGGCCTGGGGTTCTACTATTACTATCGCTCCCGTGTGGCATCGAAGCTGGAAGAAGAGCTGGATGAATACGCCGAAATCGTAAAGGAAAGGCTAAAAGAAGGTGTTGAAGAAGCCGGCGAAAGTCTGCTGCCTCGCTTCAAACAGGAAGTACGGGCCGGCTTTAAAGAAGCCATTTCAGATGCCATAGCGGGCGGAATGGTCGAGGATACAGTGCGAACAATGACGCGAACAGGCACGACAATAGTTGAGTCCAGCCTGAACCTGCTTCTAGGACGAAAGGAACACGAAACCCGACCCGGCCAGAGCGGCGGACCTGGTGTGAGCGCTGAATAGGTTTAAATCCTGCCCGGTCACCGGGGCGCGGACGACCCTGCCAGGTCGTTGCCGGATTATCTTTCGAACAGACCAGCCGACCATCTTCGCTCCAGACAGGAGCTGAGCTAAACGGAGTTGCCCGGGACCAATTGCGCGTGGCAGAGCGAGTTTCGCTGCGAAAGGATCCAGACCAATTCAACATTAGCGAAATCGGGACACCAGATAAAGGATTAGCGAAAGCACCACCGAAACCAGAATGCTGGTGGTGAGCGGAAAGTAAAAAGAGAAGTTCTCCTTTTTTATTCGAATATCCCCGGGTAGCTTACCGAACCAGCTAAGGAGCGATCCATCCATTCTGCTGCCGAAATAGAGCAGCAGCCCCAGGCCGAGCAAAATGGCGCCCAGTATCATCATCATCTTTGCCATTTCTGTCATTTTGCAAACCTGTATTCGCGCTCTTTTTGTGCAACAATTGAGCTGGCAGCCAGGTCATCGGCTGCATCCGAAAATTATCGCAGGGCATCAGACCCGTGGCTTCAGGGCGATGGCGAGTTGCGGCTTCTTTTCGGCAGCTTCTGGCGTTCGTGGAACTTTGCGGTCTCTACTTCCGAAAGCATCCTATTTAGAAGATGGGGATGGTCCGGTATGATGGCGCCAAAATTATCCTGATGCATATCGATGAGATCCAGTTCAATGGGATAACCGCGGGTGGAGGAGGTTATCTGTGCCTCTACAAGCTGTCGGCTGATGAGCCCCACCAGACGATCCAGTACCCGGTTGTACTCCTTTGGATTTTCAGTATTGGCAGGGTTGCGAATGTCGTCGAAGCTTACGTACTGGTATTCCTTTTTCTCTTCAAGAGGTGTCCGGGATTCCAGGATGGCCAGAATACCAAAGCGCCTGGCCCGGCGAACCCTTTTGATCCCTTCCCTGTAGAAATTGATCTGGTTGGTGTGTAGCTTCTTGCCGATGTTGGCGCCGCGCTGATGAAAGAGACGCGCCGATTCCAGGTCCCGGAAACCCAGCTGGAGAAGGTGCTTGGACTTGGAGTCCTGAGTTCGTAGAATGATAGGCGCTGCTGATTCTAAAAGAACCCAGGTTCCATCGATGTAGTATTCCAGAATTTCTTTGTAGATCTGCTGCATCAGATCTCTGGATGTGCTGAGCTCCCGGTAGGTATGGCCGTACTGGCCCTGCAGATAGTAAATTCCTGCAAAGAAATCATGCTCCACAGAAAGCTTCATTTTCTCTGAAAGCTTTTCCTTCAGGGCAAGGCCTGTTTTCAGACCTTCCGAGGGTTCTTTGCCGTTTTCCGGCGTAAGGGGAAGGTTGCTTACAGGCACATTCAAGAATTCCAGGTCTTCCCGGTTGGTTTTTAGCAGTTCGCCCATGTTGGAGAAATCCGGGGATTCTGCACCAAGCGAGGCCGGGCTGGTTGCAAGCAGGGCAGCAAGAGTCCAGAGAAGGGTCACGGCCAGGGATCGGGCATGAGTCAGGGCGAAGATCCAAAAAAGAGAAAATCGGCGCCGCGAAGCAAAAAAGAATTTCCCCGAAAACGGTTGCATACAGTCTAAATATCGGTCCAACCCTGTAATTCCAGGAAAAAATATGCTAACGATACTTGCTCCTTTTCGAGCCTACTTCAAGAAATACGGCCTGTCCGGAATTCTTCCGGCCCTGCTGGTGACTGTTCTATCCGGATTTCTGCTGCTTCTGGTGGCCGGCCTGTGGAAAGCCTTCGATCGACCGCTGGAAGCTCTGCCCGCAGCCATAACCAACCCCCTGCCAGAGCCGGAAATGCCGGATCCGAATGTGCTGCAGATCATCCAGGCCAGCCCCCAGGGAAAGCTGGAAACCGCCCAGTTGGACCAGGAGATTGTGGTCGTCTTCAACCAGCCCATGGTGCCCCTCGGAAGAG
>JAGRNE010000323.1 GCA_020440915.1 Leptospiraceae bacterium
TTTTCGCGACGCTTTTGCCAACGATGCCCACGCGAACTCGGATAAAGTTAGGGGATTTCAGCGCAATGGCCAGATTGTCGATGCCCGGATGGCCATGGTTATTCCCGCCCTGCTCAACTACGATCTTGCCCAGGTCCAGTCCGAAGTCATCCATGATGACGATAATATCATCCGGCTTAATGCGAAGAAAGGAGGCGATGTAGAGCGCCGCTTCCCCGGCAAGCTCGGCGTAGGTCTGGGGCTTGAGGAGAACTACCTCTTCGCCTTCGAACTCGCCTCGCCCGATCAGGGATTTCTTCTTTTTCGTCCGGATATCGATGTTGTTGTTATTGGCAATTACATCAAGGATCTTGAAGCCAATGTTTGACCTCCGATTGACGAACTTTTCCCCGGGATTGCCCAGGCCAATAATCAACTTCATAGACTACCCTCGGATCAAGACTCGGCGGATTCTTCTGCAGAATCCTGCCCCGACATTACGGTCATCCTGGACTGTGCGATTTTGCAGATGATCGGATTTCCCTTCATCATCAGATCCCAGTCGGAAGGAATGTCCAGATCCTGAAGGTGGATCTGTCCGCCCACCTGAAGGTTGGTGATGTCTACTTCGATCTTTTCTTTCAAGGATTCCGGCGGAGTGCGCACTTTTAGATGGCGAATGTAGTGTTCCAGAGCGCCACCGGCCTTGACTCCCCTGGCAAAACCTTTGGTTTCCACAGGTACGTTCACCCGGACTTTCTGACCGGCAGTAATGCGATACAGATCCACATGCAAAATGTCCCCGGAAACCGGATGTCGCTGAATTTCTTTGGCCAGGACTTTGACGCTGCCTTCGCCATCCATCTGAAGCTGAATCTCTGAACTCTGACGAAGTCCAGATTGGACCATTTTGTCGAAATCCTTGGCATCCAGCTCCACGGCTTCGGCCTTTCCGCTACCAATCAGGTTGGCCGGAATTTTTCCCGCAACGCGGGAGCGACGGGCTACGTTTTTGCCTCGTCCATCGCGTTTGGTTGCAGTGATAGTTCTTTCCATTTTCTTATCCTCGAATGATTTCCTGTTCGAAATTCCTCTGTAACTCTTCCTAAATCTATAATAACTACGACAATTGCGCTAACTTCGCTAACTTCGCTTCTAGCATTCCTGCGCTTTTCAGCTTCCGTGCACTTCTTCCGGTCCTCGATTCCACGCCGGACCAGTCTGTTCTTTGCGCCCGCCTCCGATTGCTTCCCTTTACAGGAAGAGCGAGCTGACCGACTCCTCGTTATGGATTCTGCGAATCGCTTCTCCCACCAGACCGGCCACAGAGAGCTGAGTGATTTTTTCGATCTTCTTGCTATCCGGGAGCTGAATGCTATTAGTAAAGATGACTTCGTCGATGGAGCTTTCTTGAAGTCGCTCCACAGCCGGACCGGAAAGCACCGCATGGGTGGCCGCCGCCATTACCGAGCTGGCGCCGTTGGCTTTGAGCGCTGCAGCGGCTTTTGTAATGGTTCCCCCGGTATCGATCATATCATCGAATAGAATGCAGTTTCGATCCTTCACATCGCCGATTACATGCATCACTTCCGAGACGTTGGCCCGGGGACGACGTTTATCTATAATAGCAAGTCCGGCCCCTATCTGGCGAGCCAGGAATCGGGCCCTTTCCACCCCACCGGAGTCCGGAGATACCACCACAGGATCCTGAAGCTTCTTTTCGTTCAGGTATTTCACAAAAACGGGGGCCGCATACAGATGATCCACCGGCACTTTGAAGAATCCCTGGATCTGGTCTGCATGAAGATCCATGGTAAGAAGACGGTTGGGGCCCATGGATTCTATGAGGTCCGCCACCACCCGCGCAGAGATGGGCACCCGGGGTTCGCTTTTTCTGTCCTGACGACCGTAACCATAATAAGGAATGACTGCAGTGATTCGCTTGGCGCTGGCTCTTCGGATGGCATCCAGCATCAAGAAAAGCTCCATCAGATGATCGTTAGCGGGCTCCGAGGTAGGCTGGACTATGAAGACATCCCTTCCGCGGATATTCTCTTCGATTTTTACCGAGATTTCGCCGTCGGAGAATTTCTTGATAGTCGCCTGGCTTAGACGGGTGCCGAGGTACTGAGCAATTTCCCCGGCCAGCATTGGGTTGGCCCCTCCAGAAAAAATTAGCAATTCGTAGCTCATATCTCCCGCCCGGATTTCCTCTGGTTCCTGCATGTCAGGATCCAGCTACGGCTCTGCGCTCCGCATTAAGTTTGTTGTATTTCTCTTCCAGCGTGGCCAGTTCGTCCACGGTATTGGCGCCCAGGGTTTGGTCGGTGTCGGGAAGCACCAGGGTGCCGATCTTTCGTCCCTGGCCGCGATAGACCTGCACTGCATCTGGCAGGTAGTATTCATTCTGTTTGTTGTTGGAATCTATATTGGTTAGTATTTGAAAAATGCCGGGGCTTTCGAATATGTAGGTCCCTGCATTGGATTCTTTAATCTTCCTGGTCTCTTCGTCCGCATCCTTTTCTTCTACGATGCGTTCCAGAAATCCTTCGGAATCCCGGACCAGCCGCCCGTATCCTGTGGGATCTGGCTGAACAGAGGAGAGCACACAGGCAGCGGTCTTTTGCTCTTCCTGGGCATGAAAAAGACTTTGAAAGGTTTCTGGCTGAATAAGTGGCATATCGCCGGCTGTTACCAGCAGGCTACCTTCGGCATTTCCTATGGCTTCCCGGGCAGCCAGAAGGGCATGGGCGGTTCCTTTTTGCTCGGTTTGCTCGGCAAAAACGATTTGAGGGAAGCGCTTCAAGTCGATGCGGTTCTTTACTTCTTCCTGACGGTAGCCGACCACAACGGCAATTCGGCTGAGGTTCAGGGATTCCAGATTCTCCAGCACATGCTGGATCATGGGCTTACCGGCCACGGACAGAGCTACCTTGGGTAACTCGGATTTCATCCGGGTACCTTTCCCTGCGGCCAGTATGACCGCCATGCGATTGGAGGAAGAAGCTGCCATGTGCGAACCAAACGATTGGGAAGATGCTGGGCCGGGAGGATTCGAACCTCCGTATGTCGATACCAAAAACCGATGCCTTACCGCTTGGCGACGGCCCAATACTACTGTTCCCAGAGTGCAAACGTTTCAAATGGCAGCTCTGGATGTTGGCTTCTAAGTCGGTCCAGAGCATCGTCTGCTCCCTGACTATTGCTATAAAGCCCATACAGAGCTGATCCACTACCAGAAAGAGAGCAGTACTCAGCACCTACCTGGATCATTGATGCTTTGATTTCTGCAAGCATCGGA
>JAGRNE010000324.1 GCA_020440915.1 Leptospiraceae bacterium
TGGCCCAGCATGGGGTTGAATTCATGCAGTCTTT
This sequence comes from Leptospiraceae bacterium, assembly GCA_020440915.1. GTDB lineage: Bacteria > Spirochaetota > Leptospiria > Leptospirales > Leptonemataceae > UBA3465. The sequence continues at coordinate 35 of JAGRNE010000324.1, forward strand.
CGATTCGATCCCGGATCTCCTGCTTGTCGGCGCCCACGCCCTTCTTCGATAGATACTCCAGATAGTCATTCAGAGTGTCTTCGCTACGCGGCAGGAATTCATGCAGCGGAGCGTCCAGAAGTCGAATGGTTACGGCATGAGGAGCCATTGTGGAAAACAGGTCGGCAAAGTCCTGCTTCTGCATGGGGCGAAGATCGTTCAGGGCCTTCAGACGCTCTTCCTCGGTGCGCGAAAGAATCATTTCGCGGAAACGCTGGATCCGGTCCTCGGCAAAGAACATGTGCTCGGTTCGACAGAGGCCGATGCCGTAAGCGCCCATGATCTTGGCTGTCTTTGCATCCCGGCCCAGGTCGGCATTGGCCCGCACCAGAAAATCAGGAGTAATATATCGCTTAACGATTTCGATGAATTCCACCAGACCGTTGGTATGGATGTCCGGGCTGATGAGATCGGCTTTTCCAATACCCAGGGTGGGGGCTTTGTAAACCGGCGCATCCATGGTAACGTAATCGCCTTCATTAACTCTATGGCCGCCCAGCTCCAGATAATCCGGACCAATTTTCATTTCAGGCTGAACAATGCTCACTTTTCCCAGAGATCGGGATACCACTGGCGCATGGGAGGAATAACCGCCTTCATTGGAGATTACTCCCTGACCTACTTCAATAGCCTTTACATCTTCGGCATAGGAGGCGGATACAACAAGAATCAGACGAGTATCCTCTCCTTTCTGGATTGCTTCCCGATGCACTTCCATTAGTCGATCCGCCGAAAAGTAGATCCGACCTACAGCTGCGCCCGGAGCTCCTGTGAGCCCTCCGCTAATGGTGGGCATCTTTTCCATGGTTTCAGGATCCACAACAGAATGCAGAAGCGTTGCCAGCTGACCGGGAGGGATTTGCTCCACGGTCCACTTTTCTTCCACAACTCCTTCTTTTAGCAGATCCAGCAGAGTGCGCAGATGCGCCTGGGTGGACTTTCGATCGACTGTGGTCTGATTCAGAAGCCAGAGCTTCTTCTTTTCGATGATAAATTTGATTTCGCGGATCTCTCGAAACTTCTTCTCCAGGGCGCCGCCAATCTTTTTTAATTCGTCCAGGTAGGTCGAATCCAGCTGATGGATGTCTTCGCCTTTCTTCTCCAGAGTATAGACATTTCGCAGGAAACTGCCATCCAGCTTGTTTTCTCCGCTGACGATATTGCGCGTATTGTACATTCCCACGGCAGAGTCTTCACCCAGATTTCCGAATACCATACCCTGCACTATCAGGGCAGCTGGATCTTCGGAGTCCATTTCTGGATCGTAATATCGTTTGGCCAGATTCTTGCAAATTACGGCCAGCTGCTCGAGAGGATCGTCCGGGATATTGTCTTTGCCCACCAGACCCAGCATTTCCTGCGCGCAGGATTTCAGACCATCTACGGTGTCCGGATATTTTCGCTGGATCTCGTCAAATCGAGCTGCATCGATATCATAGATCTTTGTTCCCGCTGTTCGCAGAAGATAGCAGTATTCAAACCAGGCGGACTTCTCTCCAATCAAAGAAGCAAAGCCTGCCATGGTTACGGGAGAAAGACCAATGTTAAAGACAGTGGGATAGATGGGTAAACTGAGGTTGGAGCTTACCACGACTTTCAGGAGGAGAGGGTTTGAGATATCTCCGAATTTTCGGCCAATCCCCTCTTCGATTTCGCCGACGGCACCTTTGAGCACCGGAGCAAGGTCAACGCTGGCCATGTTCGGAGTGAGCCCGGAATCCAGGACAAAGCCGGGAACAATGGGAAGTCCCATGGCGGCCAGTTCGAACGCGCGTTGTCCTCGACGGCCGGATTTTTCCCAGACTTCCTCGTCTGTAGTGCATCCTTTCTGGCTAAATGGATAAAACTCGGGCATATCTATCTCCTCGCGAAAAGTAATCTTTATTCAAGTCCGTGGCTCGTACAGGGCAACACAATTTCTACCGTTGTCCTTGCATATGTAAAGCGCTTCATCTGCAAATTTTACCATGTCCTCGGCTTCCTGCAGGAACTGCTGATGTTCCGGCAAGGTAGAAACGCCAATGGAAATGGTGATGTGTACATCATGTCCTTCGATGGGAATAGGTCGGGATTCAATGTTCTTACGTATCTTTTCCGCTACTTCCATGGCACGCTCCGGCCCGGTTTCGGGTAACAGGACACAGAACTCCTCTCCACCGTAGCGACCGGCCATATCCTCGCCGCCAAGTTCATGCACAGTATCAAGGATCACCTGGGCCAGCTCGACCAGGGCGGCATCTCCCGCCTGGTGACCGTATTCATTGTTTACTCTGCGGAAGTGATCAATGTCACTCATTAGTAGAGCTACCGGCACTCCCTGGGTACGAAAACGACGCACCTCATCGTCCAGCCGAGCCAGAAAGTAGGCCTTCATGTAGAGACCGGTCATGCCGTCTACCGTGGCCATTTCATGAAGGCGAGCATTGTCAATGGCCACAGCCGCTTGATCCGCCATCACCTCGAAGATTTTTAGATCCCATTCATCGAACTGACGTTCTCCGGTTTTGTTCAAAACCTGCACTGTACCGATAATTCGTTTTCGAGCACGCAAAGGCACGCACATCATGCTCCGGGTAACAAACTGGGTGAGCTGATCCGCCCGCTTGTAAAATCGAGGGTCCTGGGAGCAGTCAGGAACCAGCACAGGCTTACCTTCTTTGGCCACCCATCCGGCGATTCCTTCTCCCATTTTCAAACGAATCTTTCTTACTGCATCGCTTTTCTCGCCCCGGACGGTGTGAAAATAGAGTTCCTGGGCTTCGTCGTCCACCAGCATAAGGCTGGAGGCTTCCGCTTCCAGGAGCACCTTTGCCTTTTCCATGAGCGTGCCCAGCACCACCTCGAGGTTCAGGCTGGAGGAAACCACACGATTTACTTCCAGGGTTTCCAGAAGCTTCTCGTTCTCTTGCTTCAGCCTTTCCAGCTCGGTCGCGGTCATGGTAGGCACCTTCTCATAGGATTCCAGGAAAGAAAAATACTTTTCCAGGAGAAGGCCTGCCGACAATGTCCAGTAGTATGAATCCGGAAGCCAGATCTCAAGACGAAGCGACTCAGCATGATGGGATTATCAGAAAGCATCTTGGTGAACTTGTTACAAGCCTTATTAATAGCGGGCAGCATCAAAGATTGCATGCCATGTTGATGGAGCATCGAGCCTTTATTGATGATATCATTCAGTTAATAGAAAATAATTCG
>JAGRNE010000325.1 GCA_020440915.1 Leptospiraceae bacterium
AGTTGGCCACCACGCCACCGGCCGCAAAGGCCTCCAGAACCGTCATAAGCTTCTTGAATAGTTCGATCTTTGCGGCAACATTGAGGCCACCGAGAATCAGGCCTGCCGGACGTTGCTTGCCACCTGCAAATTGGCTGAGCAAATCCCATTTCTGAAACAGTGCAGGGCCGGCAAAACTTTCCAGCAATCGAGGCAACTGTTGTATGCTGGCGTAGGGAAGTCGACTGGATACGAAAGCATTGTTTACGTAGGCATCGCAGTGTTCGGCCAATTTGCGAGCGAAATCCTTGTCTCCCTTGATCTCCCCGTCCAGGGTTGCCAGGTTTTCCATGAGTGCGATTCGCGTAGTATTGGGCAGTGCAGCCAGGTCTTCCACCGGCGATGCCAGAAACTTCACTTCCTCACCGTCCAGCTTTGCAGAAAGCAAAGCTGCCAGATCTGAGATTGAAGGAAGGGCCCCGCGGGCTTCCGGATTGCCGGCATGGCCGGCGATGACTACAGTAGCGCCACGATCCAACAACATCTCGGTGGCCGTAGCAATTTCAGAAAGATAATAATCACAAAAAGGCGATTCAGCCGAAGCCAGATCCACTCGCATCAGGATTCTCTGGCCTTTTACCTGGGCTGTGTCAATACGGGGTAAAGACATGATAGCTGGCATTTTTGAATGGCCGGTATCTGAGCATAGTGTTTTTCCATTGTTCTGGTGGAGCCTGTTTCTTTCCTGGATACTGTATGAAAAGTGGCCTTCTGCTCATAAATCTGGGAAGTCCCGACAGCACTTCGGTGGGCGATGTGCGGCGGTATTTGCGCGAATTCCTGTCGGATCCCGATGTGATTGATCTGCCGGCATTGGGACGCAATCTGCTGCTCTACGGAGCCATCCTTCCCTTTCGTCCGCGAAAAAGCGCCGAGGCTTATCGCACCATCTGGACGGAATCTGGTTCTCCGCTTATTGATCATACACGCAAGCTCTCCGAGAGTGTGCAGGCTATACTGGGAACGGAAGTGGAAGTGAAGATGGCCATGCGCTATGGCAATCCATCCATAGCATCGGCGCTGAGACAGTTTCGGGATGCGGGCATCATGCGCGTGCATTGCATAGCGCTTTATCCCCAATATTCCACCGCCTCTATGGGATCGACCTACAAGGAGGTGATGCGACAAAACAGCCGCCTGCAGGATCCTCTATTTCTATCCACAGAACCTGCTTTCTATTGCCGATCTGGCTTCCTGGATGCATGGAGCGAAATAATTCGTCCCGAGTTGGCGCCTGACTTTAGAGTCCTATTTTCCTTTCATGGCATACCGGAGCGTCAGGTACTTAAATCCAGTCATGATGGCCATTGCCGCCTGGGGGACTGCTGCAATACCATCCCTGATTTCTGTTACCGAGCCCAGTGCCTGGCTACGGCCCGAACCGTAGCCGATAGGTTGGGGCTAAAATCCGATGAATGGGAAATGACCTTTCAGTCCAGGTTGGGTCGCACACCCTGGCTCAAGCCTTATACGGATTTGAGGCTTCATGATCTGCCAGGGGAGGGTGTAAGGAAGGTGATTGTGGTTTCCCCTTCTTTCGTCGCCGACTGTCTGGAAACCCTGGAAGAGCTTAACATCCGAGCTAGAGAGGATTTCCTGGCCGCCGGCGGGGAGGAATTTCGCTTTGTACCTTCGCTCAATCAGAGTCCGGCCTGGGTCCAGGAGTTGGCGGATATGGCACATACAGCCCTTCAGGATAGAGTCCAGGCCCATGAAATGAAGGGGCCGAGTGGCCGCATCTAGACGCGCTGCGAACTTCCAGACCGCCTCTCCAGGCAGCTAGCATCGCAACTGCTCGCGAGTTTTCCAACCAAAAAAACAGTGCAGTGCCTGTCTCGGACGTCCGACCTTTATCGTGGAATCCTGGAGCGAGACATGAATCGAATTTCAACTATAGTATTTGCAGCATTCTTTAGCGCAGCGCTAAACAACTGTGTCACCACCAATATAAACAGCCCGGGCCATGCTACACGAGGCGGAGAGGATGCATTCTTCAATGAGCTGAGCGAGCAAGACGATGCCTTTGAAAGCAGACCGGTTCGCCAGGATCCACGTTCCAGGGATGTAGCTGCCTGCGATTGCGATCCCCGGAACACTCCTCCTGGTTATGCCCAGAAGGAAGATACCGACTCAGATCCTGCGGCTCGCAATCAGGACCGAAGAGTTCAAGTAGATCCCGCTGATGTGGCGAGTCACAATGAAGACTCCCTGGACCAGGATTCAACGAATTCCAATACATCTCCGGAAACCCAGAATGTCAGTCTGGACAGCTACACACTTACCGGTACAGCTTCCTGGTATGGTCGCGATTTCGACGGTAAACCCACAGCCTCCGGCGAAATCTTCGATAGCCGTAAACTCACTGGCGCGCACAAAGAACTGCCTTTGGGCACCATCGTCATGGTGAAGAACCTGGAAAATGACAAAGAAGTGATGCTGAAGATTAATGATCGGGGTCCTTTCGTTGAAGGCAGAGTGCTGGATGTAAGCGAATATGCAGCGGAGGTGCTGGGCTTCAAGGAGCAAGGCCTGACTACCGTCGGCATCCGAGTCATTCGCACCGGAGATGTGAAGAAATCCAACGATGGGGCCACTGCTGAATTTTTCAAGGATGGACACAAAAAAGAGCCTCTGCCCTCTGAAAAGAGCATAGACCGAAATGAAATCCTGGATGAGCGAAATTTCAAGGACTATTCGGTGCAGGTAGGAATGTTCTCCACTCTGGAAAATGCAAACCGGATGAAAGGATTTTTGGAAAGGTTCAATCAGCCTGTATTTATCCTTCGTCGTTCCAACGGAGAATTCGTAGTCCGAGTGGGAAAATTCAATGAGCGGTATCCTGCCGAACAACTGAAGCTCAAGCTTAGCTCCGAAGGCTACAGCGGTTTTGTGAGCGAACCGGTTTATTGATTCAAAGCATCGCGGCCGTCCGGACTATAGAAGAGCCCGGACGGTTTCTGTTTTGATCCTGTCTGCCCGGACCTATTGAGAGGAGTTAAAAAACGCAGAGCCAGCGCTGCCACGAAAGCCGCATGGCAGTATTCAGACCGTCTATTTGGTACGCACCATGGAAGGCCGATATCCCACCGGCGGTTCGTATCCCAGTAATGTGAGTACGGTGGAAGCGATGTTGGACAGACCTGCATCAGGCAGGTCGGCAGAAATGAAGCTGGTTGCATCCTTT
>JAGRNE010000326.1 GCA_020440915.1 Leptospiraceae bacterium
TGAATGAAAGCTTCGGGATCCGCGTCGGGGATGCTATCCTGGGCGATGTGGCCCGACGCCTGAAGAGCGCACTCAGCATAGGCGATACCATTTCCCGACCGAGTTCCGACGAATTCCTGATTCTCCTGGAAGACGTCCATCCCGGGGCCGGAGTGGTGGCCGTCCAGAATCGGCTGAAAGAAGCGCTCCACCGGCCTCTATACTTCCAGGGAGAAGAATTGCACATCGATTTCACGGCCGGAGTTGTATTCAGCGAACTCCGGGAAGAAGGACCGGAATCCCTGATTCGCGATGCCCACTCCGCTCTTCAAAAGGCCAAACGCAAGGGAGGCTCGGTCTTCGAAGTCTATAGCGAGGAAAAAAGCGAAACGTCCAGGGAAAAGCTCCAGCTGGAGATGCTGGTTCGGAAAGCCCTGGACAACGGACAATTCAGATTATTTTACCAGCCACAGATGGATTTGCGGTCCAATCGGATCACGGGCTTCGAAGCCCTGATTCGGTGGCATCATCCGGAGCTCGGAATTATCGCCCCCGATCGCTTTTTGCCCGTGGCCGAGGACATCGGCCTGATAGGAAAGATCGGAGAATGGACGTTGAGCCAGGCCATAACCCAGTTGCAGGAATGGTACGATGATGGATTGCGTGTTCGCGTGGCAGTGAACCTATCGCCCACCGAGTTCCGGGCCCGTACCGTGGCGGATTACCTGCGCAAGGAACTGCAGCGAGCCACTTTTCCGCCCGGTGCTCTGGAAATGGAATTCACCGAAACGGTGGCCCTGGAGAATGTAGAGCAAACCATCGAAGAACTGGAAGAGATCCACCGCATGGGTTTGCGCGTGGCTGTAGATGACTTTGGTACCGGTTTCTCTTCCCTCACCTATTTGAAGAAGTTTCCCGTCAATTCAGTGAAAATTGACCGGGAATTCGTCATGAGTATTCCCCACAATTCCGACGATGCCGCCATTGTAAGCGCTATTCTGGCCATGGGCAAGAGCCTCGGATTGGAAGTGGTGGCCGAAGGGGTAGAAACCGAAGAACAATTGAACTTCCTGCGCGAGCGAAACTGCGAATACGCCCAGGGATACTTCATTTCCAGACCCCTGCCGGCGGCCGAAGCCAGAGCTTTTCTGGACACCGTGGCACAGCACGGTTAGGCTAATGCTCTTGCCCACAGGACCAATCTCTGCTATCTTGCCAGCATGAGTTCCGCTCCCGTAAATGAAATCATCCAGCGCATTGCATCCTCCCATCCGGGATACCTGGAGTTTCGCTTCCATAATCGATCCGTGCGGAGCCTGGGAGTCCGCAAGGGTGAACTGAACGACAATTCCTTCAAGAGGATTGCCGGCGCAGGAGTACGGGTGCTGCTGGACGGCGCCTGGGGCTTTTCGTCTACCTCCGATGTAAGTCAGAACGGAATCGAACAGGCGGTGCAAAGGGCTACGGAATTGGCCCGGTCTACTGCCAGCCGCAAGAAAGAAAAATCCAGCCTGGCCGAAAGCGATAGATTGGCCCGGGGCGAATTCAACCTGGATGGATACTTTGATCTGCAATCCATGGGACTGGAGGAAAAGTTTGAAGCGGTTCGGAAAAGCGAGGAAGACTTGCGCAAGTCCTCCTCCAGCATAGAAACCGCTGTGTGTCAGTACACAGAAGTCTTCGAAGAGAAATACATATTCACCACCGATGGCAGCGATTGCTGGGTTCGCCTGGTTCGTCCGGAATTACGCTTTGTTGCCTATGCCGGGGACGGGAGCAAGCTTTCCCGGGGGTACGACTCGGTGGGAGCTACCGGAGGCTGGACCTGTCTGTTCCAGAATCGGCCTCTGGAAGGCTACATAGAAACGGCTGCCCGTAGCGCCCATGAATTACTGAGCGCTCCCGGCGCCGAAGGCGGTCGCAAGAAGGTGATCCTTTCTCCGGCCATGGTAGGATTGCTCAGCCATGAAGCTATCGGGCACACCGTGGAAGCAGACTTTGTGCAGGCGGGCTCGGTGGCCCGGGGAAAGATCGGCGAAATGGTGGCCTCTCCTCTGGTCACTCTATGCGACAGCGGCATTAGCGAGTATGTTCCCAATGCCGGAGGCGAGCTTCCGGTGGACGATGAAGGAGTGCTCACCGAACGCACCGTCATCATTGAAAAGGGAGAACTCAAGAATTACCTTCACAATCGGGAAAGCGCCCACCGTTTTGAAACCCGTCCCACAGGCAATGCCCGGGCCTGGGAATTCTCCGACGAACCCTTGATTCGCATGCGAAACACATACATTGCTCCCGGTAATGACAACCTGGACGACATGATTTCTGGCATTGATGACGGCTACTTCATCGACGGCCCGGAAGGAGGTCAGGCAGATGCTACAGGGGAGTTCATGTTCGGAGCCTCCCGTGTGCGACGAATCAAGAACGGCAGACTGGCAGAGACGGTGCAGAAAGTAACTGTATCGGGAAATGCCTTTGATGTGCTGAAAAGCATAGATGCGGTGAGCACGGACTTTCGATGGGATCTGGGTTCCGGCCACTGCGGTAAAGGGCAGCTGGCCAAAGTGGATGCCGGAGGGCCTTATCTACGGTGTGATTTGCTGGTAGGAGGCAGTCAGGCAGCGGGTTAACGATCCGCGCGGATACTCCCGGCGCCCGTCAGAGCGTACAACGTCAGAAACAATGGAACAATGCGGCTTCGTATCTACAGGCCCCGACCTTTCCAATCATAGCGCAATGCCAGATACCTGCGCGCAGGAATAGACAAACATGTTACAAGAAAAGACCATTAATGAAGAGTTGTTAGAACAATCCAGGGAAGCCCTGAAGAATGCAGGCAACCGGAATATTGAAATCGCCGGCTCGGCTTCCGAGGAAATGCGGATCGTCTATGAAGCGGACGATTTCTCCGTCAGCGCCAGCGGGAAGAACCTTCGCCTGGGGATTCGTACCCTGCAAGATCATCGACTGGGATTCGTTTCCACCAACTCTACGTCCAATGCCGCCATTGCCGAGGCAGTGGAAGAGTCCTACAGCATGGCTCGCCTTTCTCCTCCTTCCGAGCATTACGGCTTTGCCGAACCTGGACCCAACCATGTGGCCTGTCAGGAGTTCATAAACGAAGACAGCCAGTTACCACACATGAGCGAACAGGAACTTGTGGATGTGGCGGACCGGGTAATCGCAGCGGCCCGAAACGATCCGCGCATTCGCCTGGATCGTGT